>CAZRHR010000061.1:0-267 GCA_964599915.1 uncultured Candidatus Competibacteraceae bacterium
GCTTAAGGGTGAGGTAGGTTTGATAGACTTTTTCAAGACCATGGGCCGCAATGGCAGCTTTGGCTTGCGCATTTAAACCTTTCAAAAATGCTTCAAAGGGATCCTGTGGCTTTGGTAACTCACGTATGCTAAAGGATTCAAGTTTAGCAAGAGAAGCTGCATGCCGAATAGCTGCTTCTAAGCCGCCAATAGAGTCAACCAGTCCCCTTTCTAAAGCTTGACTTCCCGTCCAAACCCGGCCTTCGCCGAGTGAATCGGCCACGAGGT
>CAZRHR010000061.1:277-16376 GCA_964599915.1 uncultured Candidatus Competibacteraceae bacterium
TCTTATCTACATTTCTTTGAAGGGCCGCTTTTTCCCGCTCATGCATGGGGCGTGCGCCTGTTGGAAAGTCTGCACTTGCGTTGGTTAAAACGGTGTCGGTGGTTACTCCCAACTTTTCATTGAGCATGCGCTGGGCATTGAACAAAAGGCCAAAGACACCAATAGAACCGGTGAGTGTATGGGCATCGGCAAAAATGGTATTGGCGCCGCAAGAAATATAATACCCTCCGGAAGCTGCCAGGTTACCCATGGAAACCACCACCGGCTTTTTTTCCTTTAGACGGGCAATGGAACGCCAAATCAACTCGGACGCCATGGCATCTCCACCGGGCGAATTAACGCGTAACACCACCGCCTTCACGTCTTCATCTTCCCGAACCTCATCCAACACCTCGCAAAAATCATCGGAGGCAATTTGTTCTCCATCGCCTTTTCCACGTACAATTTCACCTGAAGCATATACAATGGCAATTTCTTCTTTGGCGCTAGACTTGGCTTTTGTTTGCAACGCAGCATAGGTGGCGTATCGGTCAAAAGCCAACAAATGAGATTCTTCTTTATCCTCTTCTGTCCAGCCGGCCTTTTGACCCAATAAAGTAATGACTTCATCTCTATAAGCCAAGGCAGAAACCATTTGATGCTCAAACGCTTCTTGAGCGGTAACAATAGAAAGTCGGTTGGCAAACAATTGAAGACTATCTATTGGTTGACCTGTTTTTTCGGACACAGAAAGTAGGAAATCGCCCCAAATTTCATTGAGCATAGAAGCCATTTGCTCTCTATTTGCCGGTGATGCCTTTTCTAAAATGAAGGGTTCAACGGCAGACTTAAATTTATTTCCACTAGGACGTACCGCGTAAGGCTCTACCCCAATTTTATCCAATACCCCTTTAAAAAACAGCATTTCCGCTCCAAGTCCTTTCCATACAAAGTCTCCGTAGGGATTTAAAAAGATGGAATCGGCCACCAAGGACATGCGGTATGCGGATTGAGACATGGATTCCCCGTAAGCCAGGATGAATTTTCCACTTTTCTTGAATTCCATTAAGGCGGCACGAATTTCATTGAAATTGGCCATGCCCACAGGAACGGAACTTACTTCAATAAATAAGCCTTTTACCTTTTCATCGGTGGTTGCATAATGCACCCCTTCTAAAAAGGTGCGTAAATCGATGGCACCTTCTTCATCGCCCTTGGAAAAAGAGGCAAAAGGATTTTCAGGATTTCTATCCTCTACAGGTTGGGAAAACCTTAGGTGAAGTACGGAACGATCTTTCACAGAAATAATGGCAGACGAGGACGACGCGTCATCCGCAAAAATAGCCGCCACGCCGGCAATGGTAATAATGGCAAACAAAACGGTGGCTACTGCCAACCCTGCCATAGAACCTAAAAAGGCTCCCCAAAACTGTTTCATACATTTTATTTTCCCCAAATGTAAAACAGTAAGTAGGCAACCCCGTAAAAATGAAACATTTATTTAGTGAAAAAAATGAAAAAAGAGGATTTATCCCAACAAAATGCCTTGTTGTTCCATCACGGGCACCAAGGTGAGGTTTTGGTCGTGTATGGTTTCCGGTAAAAAGATAAATTTCTTGTCGTACAGCATGCCATCTACATAAAAACTGACCCAATATTCATTGTTTAATCCAAAAACCTCCGGTTGAATGGGTTCAATTTGAACTTTGTCCTGCGGTTCCAAAATTTCAAAATATTGTCTCAGCGTGGAAGTTTTAACAGGTTCTCCATTCATTTCTCCATAACCACGAGAGGAAACCAGCACATCTTTCAGGGCTTTGGTGGTATCATTGATTAAAAATATGGCCCAATCCGGTTCGAGACCGGGAAGTGCCAGGTCCACTGCGGCTATATAAACTTGTTTTACCTCAGGATGTTCGATGTCTTTTTTCATAATGGAAATCTTGCGGTTAAAGGCATTTTTCTACCATACCCAAACGCTTTGGTCGTCACCCGCAGTACAGGTGCCATTTGAAACCGTTTGAATTCATGCCGATTAACCAAATTCAGCACTTTTTGCACTACATAAGGGTCATACCCAGCTTTCACAAGGTCATCTTGTCCCCACCTTAAATCGATAAATTTTTCCAATAAAGCATCCAACAATGGATAAGGCGGTAGGTTGTCCTGATCTACCTGTCCCGGCTTTAACTCTGCCGAAGGTGCTTTAGTAATGGACCGCTGGGGAATTCTTTCCCTATCTCTATTGATGTATTTAGCCAATTCCCAGACTTTGGTTTTATACACATCGCCCAAAACCGCTAAGCTTCCACACATGTCACCGTATAAAGTTCCGTAGCCTACGGCAGCTTCGCTTTTATTGGTCGTATTTAGTAAAACAAAACCCTTTTGGTTTGAAAAGGCCATCAGGAGTATGCCACGCAATCTAGCTTGCAGGTTTTGTGCAGTAAGGTCTCCCAGTTCCTCTCCAAAAGGTGTCATTAGGTCCTTATGCGCTTGGTTCATCAAGCCTTCAATGGGTAAAATAACATGTTGAATGCCTAGATTTTCAACCAAAGCCAAGCCATCTTCCATGGCGTGGTCGGAGGTCCAGGGTGAGGGTAAAAGGACACCCGTTACATTATCTTTTCCTAAAGCATCTACCGCTAAAACGGCTGTCACAGCAGAGTCAATGCCACCGGAAAGCCCCAACACCGCTTTTTGAAACCCATTTTTTTTGAAAAAATCTCGAATGCCTAGTACCAAAGCTTCGTACACATGGGAAATCACCGAGGGCAAGGCCACCGGAACAGGGGCAGGCGAAGCCAAATCCACCGTATAAACACCTTCTTCAAACCAAGGTAATTGGGCAAGAAATTCTCCATTTGGCTGAACAACCATAGACCCGCCATCGAAGAGATAACCTGTGTTTCCTCCCACTTGGTTCACATAGACGAAGGGAGCGGTCAACACATCATGGGCGACGTGGTGAGCCACCATGGCGCGGCGACGCTCGGCCTGGTGCATGGAATAAGGAGAGGCCGAAATATTAATGATAACGTCAGGTCGTGGACCATTTTTCCATTGTTCCAATACATGGATTTTATAAGGTCTGCGTTGCGTGGCCGGGAGCCCCGCAGGATCTAGGCCCGCGGGATCGGTTACATTCCAAGCATCCTCGCAAATCATCAATGCAAAGGTTTTACCCTGATAGGAAAAAGGAAGGTTTTCCTGCGCAGGCTCAAAATAGCGGGCTTCATCAAAAATATCGTAATCGGGCAACAAGGTTTTATGCCTAACCGCTATCACTTTTCCATCGGCCAAAAACAAGGCCGAGTTATGCAACATTTTTCCAAATCCGGTGGTGTTCATGGTAGGTGCCCCCACAATCATGGCGGGAAAACCGGAGGCGGTGGCCGCAGCCAACTGCCCAATGGTTTTTTCGATTCTACGCAAAAAACCAGCATTTTGGAGTAAATCTTCGGGTGGATACCCGGTGAGGCTCAATTCCGGGAAGACCACCAAATCTGCACCTTGTGACCGTCCGACTCTGGCGGCGTCCACAATGCGAAGCATGTTTCCCTCCAAATCACCGATGATGGGATTCAATTGGGCTATGGCTATTTTCATAACATTGAGAAGTTTGTGGTCGAATTTGGATAACAATCAAGGCTTGTCTCGGTTCACAATGGCCACACCGGCCAAAATGATCCCCATCCCTAAAAAGGTATGTAAGGTGATGGATTCTCCCAACGCCCAACCCCAGATTAAGGCAAAAAATGGAATAAGGTAAGTGACAGAGGCAGCGAACAAAACAGACGTATAGCGAATGAGGTGATTAAAAACAATAACGGCAATAGAAGTACCCACCACGCCAAGAAGGATAAGAAACCCGGTGGCCTTGATATGAGCTTCACTAGAAACCATGACCTGAAAAGTCCCTGTGAAGGCCAATCCCAAAATTCCTGGAATGCCACCCATCAAAAGGGATGCTCCAGTAATGGTAATCGCATCTAAATGCTGAAGTTTGTTTTTAATTAGGTTGGTGGAAAAACCATAACACACGGCACCCAAAAGTGGCAGTAATGCGTAAAAAGGCATGGCGGCATCGGCTTGAATATTCTTCTGACTAAGGATGAGATAGGATGTGCCTATAAGTCCTGTGAGAATTCCTAAAATTCCCCATTTTCCCACCCGCATTTTGAAGAGCAACATGCCCACCAAAAGGGTAAACAAAGGTGCCGTAGCATTGATAATTCCTGCCAAAGAGGAGTCAATTTTTGAAATCCCAATAGCAAACAGAAATGCAGGTATGGCAGAACCCAACAAACCTGTTAGGATGAGCCAAGGCCAAGAGGCTGCAGGAATAGATTTCCATTTGGGCAGAAACCAAGGTAAAAGTGCAAGGCAAGCAAAACCTAACCTCATGGCAGCCACTTGTATTCCGGAAAACATGACCAAGCCTTGTTTCATTAGAATAAAGGAACTGCCCCAGGTAATTCCAAGTATTGTGAGGGTGGCAAACTGCCCAGATTTGGTGGATAAATTAAACACCGGGCGAAGGTAAGAAAATAGCCCGGTAGTCCTACATGGAAAGCCTTACCAAGAAAGAATCACCTGTCCATTTCCTGTTTGGAAACCGGAAGTATGGGTGGTAGCAGAAGTTCCACTTGGATTTACATAGCCTGAACCGCCACCGGCACCATTAATTTGCATTCCGCCGCCGCCATACCAGCCACCGCCGCCGCCTGTTCCATAACAACAACAAGCACTATTGCTAAGACCATTGCCGCCAAGACCAAAACTTCCATTACTTGCAAAAGCGGCACCGGGAGAGCAACCTCCATTATTGTACATTCCCCCATTTCCACCTGCAGTTTGGGTTCCGCCTTGGGCCCAGGACCCATTTCCTAGGGTAGAGCCTTGCCCACCGGTAAGTCCACCACCTGCTCCGCCATTCCCTTGGGCGCCGCCACCTCCGCCACCTGCCACTACCACACGGTCATTCAATCCTTGGCCACCTCGTCTCAAATCTGAAGCGCCACCACCACCGGCACCCGTTCCAACACCACTTCCGCCTCCATTCCAACCTGCATTAACAATCGGATTGGGCGTACCCCCCACATACACAAATAACGTTTCTCCCGGTGTTACGGTCATGGTCGTTTGCACCCGACCACCCAGTCCTCCCGCCCCATTGCCAGAACTACCTTGTCCACCCTGCGCACCCCTAACATCTACTTGAAGCGAAGTGACACAGGCCGGCACCACAAAAGTCTGTGCACTTCCTGTAAAATTGAAAGTCTGTGATTGTCCCATGGGCATCGAGGGACAATTTTGTACGGTAATGTTTTGAGATTGGGTGGCGGTACAGCCTAAAGCATCCGTCACCGTAAGTGAAATCGTGTAACTTCCCGTAGAACCGTAAGTAAAACTGGGATTCTGGGCTGAGGAGGAGGAAGGCGTTGCTCCGGTAGCCGTCCAAGCATAGGTAAGTCCAGGACTCGCCGGACCATTTGCCTGTAAAGGTGCGTTGACGGATGCCGTAGTGCTGGCCAATGTAAAACTTGCAGAAGGCGGATTAGGACAAAGGACTGCTGTAATTTGTTGGGAGGACGAGTCCCTACAACCTGAGGCTTCGGCCACCACCAAAGTCAAAGTATATGTACCGGCCACTGCATAGGTAAAACTAGGTTGAGCTGCATTCGAAGTGGCTGGAGTAGCACCTACGGCAGTCCATTGGTAAGTCAATCCGGGTGTGGCGGGGCCGGTAGCCTGAAAACTAGCATTTACAGCCACGGACGAAGGAGCAGTAAAAGTCGAAGAAGGAGGGTTTGGGCAATTGCAATATACATGCTGCCAACCCGAAGGCATGTACACATCAATACAACCGTCAGTGGTATTATACACCACAAGACCTTGCGCTGGATTTGAGATGGCATTTCGTTGTGAAACGGTAAGCCTTGGTGGCAAAAAGCCTTGTTGGTTTCCACCGATGTCTAGAGCCGCGGAGGGATGAGGTGTATTGGTGTGGATACCTACAGATTGGGCCGAGACGAACTGACCCACAAATAGAAGAATCAAAAAGAATAGCCGATGCGTTATGTTTTTCATCTTCAAAAGATATAAATCATAAAAAAAGCGGCTAAAAGCCGCTTGGTTTGGACGCCGTTCCTTTCCATCGAAAAGAAAAATACGTTGTTGGTTTTCAAGCCAAGACCTGTACAATTTAAAAAAAACTTGAGTAAATTCCAAACTCAATCATAATATTCCAAACGAACAATGGGCGTAGTGGGATGTGCCTGGCAGGTGAGAATGTAACCTTGCGCCACTTCTTCCTTGGTTAGAATATTATTTTCGTCCATGGAGGCTGCACCTTCCAACACGCGCGCCATGCACGTGGAACAAATGCCTGCCTCACAAGAAAATGGCGGGTCAATACCTGCCTTAACGCCCGCTTGAAGGATGGTGGTCTTATCCTCAATGTAGAGCTCGTATTCCTTTCCGTAAAGGGTAACAAACAGTTTACTTCCCTTAGAGGGCGCCTGTACCGCATTTTCAACCCCAGCTTTGGGCACGGCCACAGGAGCCGAAAAGTACTCAATTTGAATTTTATCGGCAGCCACTCCTAGTAACCCCAATCCCTGCACGACCCCATCCATCATGGGCGCCGGACCGCAAAGGAAAATGCTGGCTTCATGCAAATTGGCTTTTACCTCTTGGGTAAAAATATGCTGTACAACTTTGGCATCTAAACGACCTACCCCACCGGACCAACTTTCTCCCCTGGTTTCATCTACATAGGCATGAATTTGAAAACGGTCTGCATATTGCTTTTGTAATTCATCCAGTTGGGCTTTAAAAATGATTGACTTTGGATCACGGTTGGCGTATACCAAAGAAATCTTGCTATTGGGCTCGGCCTTCAGCACCGTCCTTAAAATGGACATCATGGGCGTGATTCCTGAACCGCCGGCAATCAAAATATAATGTTTCGATTGATGCGCATCCAGGACCGGAACGAAACGTCCTTCAGGTACCATCACATCAATAGATAAACCAATCTGAAGGCGCTCGTTGAGCCAGGTGGACATTTTTCCACCTTCTACTTTTTTAACTGCAACCGTCAGCACCTCGTCTTCAAGGGGGGAAGAACAAAGCGAATATGCCCGTCTAACCTCCTCGCCATTGATGTTCATCCTAAGGGTTAAGTATTGACCGGCTTGGTAAGCGTAGTCCATTTTTAAATGATCCGGTACACCAAAAGAGATTGAGATTGCATCCGGAGTCTCCTGTTTTTTATTGACAACGGGTAAAGAATGGAATTTTGCCATGAATTAGTCCTTATTTTCGTGTACGAAGGTAATAAAAGCAAATGAGTCAAAAGACAAGAATTCTAGTAGCTGGAGCGACCGGACTCACTGGGAGGGCCATCATCCAACAATGTTCCATCCATTTTCCTGAAATTGAAATCAAGGCTTTAGTCAGGGCGCCGGTGACTGATTTTCCGGATAGCGTCCAACAGATTGTGGCAGACTATGCGCATTTAGAGGATGTGCAGGAAGCCATGGAGGCAGAAACTGTGATTTGTTGTTTGGGCACCACCCGAAAAAAGGCGGGCAGTGTGTCGGAATTTCGTAAGGTAGATGTAGATTACCCGCTGGCTTTGGGAAAAAGGGCGCGTTTTTTTTCGAATAGGTTCATCCTTGTGTCATCCGCCGGAGCCGGAAAGGCGATTCCCAACACCTATTTGAATGCCAAGAGAGACGTGGAAAAGGGATTAATGTCCTTGGGATTCTCTTCCCTGCATATTTTCCGTCCTGGTTTTTTAGATGGGCCGCGCCAAGAAAAGCGCAGTTTTGAGCGTATCGCCCTTCGAGCGATGAAATCGATGACTTGGGCTTTACCTGCGGCATATAAACCCATGCCAGTAGACACCCTTGCCATGGCCATTTTACAAGCAGGAAAAATGGAAGAAAAGGGCATTTTTATTTATGAAAATGAAGATATCCCCGCCATTGCACAAGGCGCCAAAGTCAAAAAAAATACTTTGGGATTAGGCATTTAAACGGAATTCGGTGGATTTGGCGTCAAAATTGTAATAGGCCGTGACATGAAAACTAAGTACTTCATCATCGCTATTTGTTGTCTGGTTGGATTTGGAACGTATTCCACCATAAAAGCCCAACATGTTAGGTTAAGCCCAATGGCGGAAGTGTTTGAGATGGGTGGAGCCCGAGGAATGGGATTTGGCCTGAGGGCAGAAATCTTTGTGAGTCCTGCCATAAGTCTAGATTATCAATATTTGTTTGGGGTGAATACCCAAGGAAATTTTTACACGTATTATCCTGGCGCCATGGCAGGTGCACTTATGTTATCTACACAGTACTATGCCAATCCATGGAGTGTAAACCAATGGTATTATCAAGGTACAGACGGACTTTTGGCATTGGCGCTTCTTATTCCGGAGGGAATCAGCCTCCATTTGTATCCCCATGAGCGGGTGGAGTTGGCCCCTTTTCTCGCACCTTTGGGAGCAGGTTTTAATGTAAGAAACAACGAAAGATCCTCTTTAACAGCCACCTTGGGACTTCGCGCACATTTTAAACCCGTTTCCTTTCTTTCCCTTTCTCCACATTTAGGGATGCGTGCTTTATACAGCACAGGGGAAGTGGGCTTGGTTTATGGCTTTGGTATAGGCTTTTCATTTTAAAAGCCCTACCTTCGCTTAGAAAGAGCAACGCATGCGCATTTGGTTTTCTCTCCTTTGGACTTTCTTCCTACTTCCCTTTGGAGGAAAAATTATTGCTCAAACCGGTGGCCCTGTGCAGGTCAGTGGTTATATTGTAGCAGCCGATTCTGTGAGGCCGATTCCTTATGCGACCGTCATGAATTTGTCTAACAGAAGGGGGGCCTATTCCGGTTACGATGGATATTATACCGTGGTCATGGATAGAAAAGACACCCTTGAGTTTAGGGTGTTGGGATTTGAAACCCAGACATTCATTTTACCTGAAGGCCTTTCTACTTCGTATTTTACCTTAAATGTTTTAATGCGTCCAACGCGGTTTGTACTGGATGAAGTGAGGTTCGACCCTTTCGCTTACGAGCGAGTCCTCCAATCCATGCGATCATTGCCCCTACCGGAACACGAAACCAGGGTAACCGATCCAGCAATTGGTAAGTCTTATAGTGCGCCAAGAATGGGCGCCGGACTTGTGTTTAGTGGGCCGTTTACCTCATTGTACAACAAGTTTTCTCGCCGGGCCAAAGAAATGCAAAAATTGGAAGAGCTTTTGGCAGAACGCAATCCAAGTGTAGAGGCCAGCAGAAAACTAACTCCTGAACTCATCCAGCAAGTCACCGGCTTGCAATACGAAGACATACAGGATTTTGTAAAATATTGCCAACTTGGTACCGATTTTATCTATCAGGCTTCTTTGTATGACCTTATGGTGGCCATAGACCGATGTCATAAACAATTTGTGGTGGCGTACCCTGAATTAAAGTCAAACGCACCGCGGGATTCCATTCCACCAAGGTAACTTACCTCATCGACTAACAATCTATTTATTTTCTTTTTAAAGGTTGCTTGGGGCTGCGAAGTTTCTCCTTCGTTGGCTTTTCTACCGTAACCTTCCACAATAAACCTACCAACAAACCTAGTGTGACGCCAAGGCCCATGCCTGCCAGCACATCGGAAGGGTAATGAACGCCGAGATAAATCCTAGAATACGCATTTAAGAGGACATACATCACCAAAAGTGCACTGAAAAAAAATTTCCGCGCAATGGGCATGTGATAATGAAGCACTCCTGAATACCAAGTAAATGTGGCTAAACCGGCGGTATTGGCGGCATGAGAAGATACAAAACCAAATTGGCCTCCGCATGGAACCACCATGTGTAAATAGTGCATTAAGTCAGGGGTATGACATGGTCGTAACCGCTGAAAAACCTCTTTAAAAGCATGCACAGAAATCAAATCTGTTAGTGCGAAGGTAATGGCTGCGAAGGTGACAAAAAAGATGAACCGAGGGCCAAGCTTCCTAAAGGACATCCCCAGAATAAACAAATACAACCAAATCCAAGCATACTTATTAGAAACCATGGCCATAAACACATCAAGAATTTGATGATGCGCCAGATTTATAGACATAAGTATATGAAGGTCAATGTCTTTCCACATGGATCATTCGTCCGTAGGGTTGAGCGTGGCCCAAATGGCATCCTTTAACGCAGTAATCCCTTCTCCAGTAACTGAAGAAATAAATAAAGGCTGCAGTTCGGCGGTTTGACTGGCCATTTCGGCCTTAAGTTCTTCATCGAGGATATCAGCCTTTGTAATGGCTATCAATCGTTTTTTATGTACCAAATCCGGGTTGAAATTGGCCAATTCGCTTAATAAAATCTGATATTGCGCTTTGATATCCGGTGCATCGGCAGGAATCATAAACAACAATACGGCATTGCGTTCAATATGGCGCAGGAACCTGTGCCCCAATCCTTTTCCCAAATGTGCGCCTTCAATAATGCCAGGGATATCAGCCATCACAAACGAGGTATAATCGCGATACGCCACAATACCAAGGTTAGGAACTAAAGTGGTAAATGGATAATCCGCAATCTCAGGCTTGGCGGCAGATACAGAGGCCAAAAGCGTTGATTTTCCGGCGTTAGGAAATCCAACCAAGCCCACATCTGCCAGCACTTTCAGCTCAAGAATTTTCCAAAGGGCCTGCCCCTCTTCACCTGGCTGCGCATAACGTGGCGTTTGATTGGTCGGCGATTTAAAATGGTCATTGCCTAATCCGCCCCGACCGCCTTTGACCAAGATGCGTTCTTCTCCATCTGTAGTAATTTCAAAATGGATTTCGCCTGTTTCTGCATCTTTGGCCACCGTCCCTAGAGGAACTTCCAGAATAATATCTTCTCCCTCAGCACCCTTTTGGTGTTGCTTTAAGCCCATGCCTCCATTGCCCGCGATCACATGCTTACGGTATTTCAAATGAAGAAGCGTCCAAAGCTGCTTGTTCCCTCGCAAGATGATATGCCCTCCACGGCCACCATCACCGCCGTCGGGGCCACCTCTGGCGGTCCGTTTATCTCTAGCCAAATGGGCCGAACCTGCGCCTCCTTTACCGGAGCGACAGCAAATCTTTACGTAATCTACAAAACTGGATCCTGACACGGGGCAAAGATAAGGCAGGAAAAGCAATTGCGGGAGATTGTCTTTACTTTATTCATGTAATTGAGGAAAATAGGAAACCCGCATTGCTCCTCCACCCTTCATCTTCATTTTGTTTTTGCCCTACATATCTTTTATCCGTTGCATTTTATGGACGGCTGTCACACCCATTTTTACTTGGGAAACCACCTTGAGGGCGCGTTCAATCCTCTTCTCCATCGATTTTACCTGACCCACCCAATGCATGAAGCCTCTTCTTGCGCCAGCTGTCAAAGCCTCAAACCCTTTTTTCGCCACTTCATCTTGCTCCAAAGCCACAGCAAGTTCCTCTGGCATAGGGAATTGGTCCGGGTTCATATCCACCTCCATGGAAAAGGGAACCTTTTGCCCCATGACCAATCCCAGGGTCTTAAGGATTCGCTTATTCACATACACCGCAAAACCTACATCTGCATGCTCAATTAAGGCGGCATGAAGGACAACTTTACCCATCAGGGTGCAGACCACCCTGTGCTGACCGCAATCATAAAAAAGATTTGCCACATGATCCGGGATTACAAGAATATGCATTCCCTGACTGGAAAAACCAATTTCTCCCAAAGCCGCCACGGGCATGGAGGCGACATCTGCAGACTTCTTTTGGCTAAAACCATTCATAAAAATGAAACATCCTAATCCTTGAGAGGTTGTTTGGAAAAAGTAAAAAAGATGGAAATGGATTCAGGTAAAATGGCTAGGGTAAAATGATCCTCGTGGGGGCAATCACCCAATTTTTAAACCATTTTCCACCTTTATATCTGGGATCAGTAACCGAACATTCGGACCGGAAACCACACCAAGCACCAAACATTCACTTTTTATATGGGCAATTTGTTTAGGTAGAAAATTGATAATGGCTACAATTTGCTTTCCTATTAATTCATCGGGTGTGTAATCCAAGGTAAGTTGCGCGGAGGATTTCTTTATCCCCATGCATCCAAAATCAATTAAAAGTTGATAAGCTGGCTTTTTGGCCTCGGGAAAAACTTGTGCATCGACAATTTGTCCGACACGAATATCCAAAGAGGAGAAATGAGACCATGGGGCCAATTCTGAATGAGTCATTGACATATGTCCTGTATCTTAAAAATATCTTGAGCATGGATGGAACATTCAAGGAAAGTTAAAGAAAAAAAAAGGGGATCCGAAAGGGACCCCCATAGCTATTAGAAATATAAAACTCAAGGCTTCATGCCAAATTTCAGTTCAGAGCGGCGGTTCAAAGCGCGACCAGCTGAAGTGGCGTTAGAGGCAGCAGGCTTATCAAAAGCATGCCATGACAATTCCATACGTGCAGATGGAATGCCTCTTTTTACGAGTTGGTCTCTTACCCGTTGAGCACGCGATCTGCTGTAATAAATGTTCACCTTACGGGTGCCCACATTATCGGTATGTCCGGCAATGCTAAGGGTCAGGTTGGGGTTTTCATTCATTAAACGAGCGACAGTGTCCAATACGAGATAGTCTCTGGATGTTTTAGGTAGTGTTTTCTCAAAAGCAAAGTAAACAGCTCTTAAGACCCTTGCTTCCGCAGGAAATTCTGAGGTAGCTACGGGCACTTCCGCTGGCTTAGCGGTCTCTGTTGCAGGGGTTACAGGGGCAGCAGGAGTTACAGGTACTTCAGCCGTTTTGGGTGCTTCCGCAGGCACAGGCGTCTCTGTAACGGCTTCAGTGGCCGGAGGCGCTTCGGTCGAAGTAGCTTCTTCGGTGGTTTCTTGGACAACGGGTAGCACCTCTTCTTCTTTTTCTTCAGGAGTAACCACTTCTACTTGGGAGTGGAAAATATCTCCCATGGAGCCATTTCTGTTTGAAACGAAATAGGCATCACCTTCGGGAGAAGAGGAGAAGTAGCCATCAAAAGAGGCACTGTTTACAGGTGCAGGAGCCATCACTGGATCAGACCATTTGGTCCACGTTTGGTCGGCTTTTGCCGTGTAATAGATATCCATGTCTCCAATTCCACCTTTACGATTGGAAGCGAAAAACAGAAGATTTAGTTTCGCATCGTAGAAGGGAGAGATTTCAGCCGCTTCAGAATTTACGCCAACGCCAAGGTTGATAGGACCAACCCATTGGTTTTCATTCTTATAAATGACATAGATATCTTCCCGGCCTACAGATGCGGCAGATTGCATGGCAAAAAACACGGCCTCACCATCTGGGCTCACGTTTACACCTACAAATTCACCGGCAAAAGAAAGTTGCGGAATGTCGAACACTTCCGGTGCAGACCATTGACCATCTGAAAACACAGAGGTAGAAAGTCCGATTTTCCGTCCATCTTCTACAGGATAAGAACTCAGCATCCAGACTTTGTTTCCATCGGCGGAAATTCCTACAACGGCGTTATTTTCTTTGCCATTGTATTTGAAATCCTTGTTGGAAGGTGTCATAAAGGCTTTAGGACTTTGGGTAGCCGCAGCCAGCCAAATATCCTGTCCGCCATATAATCCTCCGGTATTTTCCTTGTGGAAGGCTCGCACAAAAAAGAGGCCTTTTTTGGGAGCTACCAGTGGGTACAACTCCTCAGAACTTGAGTTAATCGGACCCTCAATAGGGACTGGATTTGAAAACTCAAGGGTGGGCAGGGCGGATTGCGCGCAGAGCGAGAGGCTCAATGGCAATACCATGCTTGTGAAAAGAACAGACTTTACCATAGGTATTGGTTTTGTTTTCTGGTTTTATTGAAGGGTCGAAAGCCAAGCATGATTTCGTGTGTACCAAGGGTATTGGCACGACTCATGGCATATGGATAATCGTAGGCATAGGCAAGAGAGAAGCAAGAAGAAATATTCAAACCCAGCATGGCAGAGAAAGTGCTTTGGTATCTCCACGAAGCACCGGCCCAAAAGCGCTGGTAAAAACGAACACGGGCACTTGCTTCACCAATAATGGGGTTGGCACCGGCCAGTCCTGCCATTAAATTGGTTTGAAGCTCAGTGTTTTCAGAAAGTTTGAAAATGTAGCCTGCATTTATAAAATGGTGAATATCTAATTTGGCTTCTGTAGGTTGGTCGCCAAAGTAAACCCTATTGGCAAGAATTTGCCTTGCAGAATAACCAAGCCACCATTGTTTTCCATAGACCAAAGCCGACGCACCCACATCAAGATGTGTAAACCGCCCATTACTTCCAATATATTGTTGATATAATGGGTCATTGGGGTCTAACAAATAGATATCATCCGGACGGATTCCATGATTCGAAATTCCAATATTGGGGCTTAACGCCAAGGAAACAGACTTGGTAATGGGTAAATGAAGGCTGTAGGCCAAACTTCCCTGCATGCGGTCAAAAGCACCCAAACGATCATACATCAGTTGTACTCCCCATCCGTGTTTAACACGCGGTTTGGCATTGGCGAAAAGCTTTGAATGAATGGTGGAATCCGTTAAGTGTAAGCCATAAGGAAATGGCTTTCTGGCCTTTTTCCCAATGGATCCATGCACGGTGAGCCATGTAGTCATAGGGGCACCATCGAATCCAACCCATTGTTGGCGATGTCCCAAACGGGCATCCATGGTTCCTTCTATCCCAGCAAAAGCAGAATTCACTGCAAATGCATTCATTTGGTTATGTGTGGCCAACGGAACTTGTTGGGCCTGAATTAGCCATGGGCTTAGCATGGCAGCGCCGAGTAATAAAGCTCTCATGGTTATCGAATCAGGGTAATGGTTCCTTTTAAAATTTCTGCTCCTTCTACACCCAAATCAATGATGTAGAAATATGTTCCCGCGGAATGGTCGCCGCCTGTCCATGGTTCTGCGTACCCCTTGGAATGAAACACCTCCATTCCAGAACGGTTGTACACATGCACATGGCAGTTGGGATAGGCTACTAAATTTTTCACATCCCACACATCGTTGATCATATCCCCATTTGGCGTAAGGCCTGTAGGTATAGTAATGTCTGTGATTACAACCACTTCGGCCGTTGACGTGTCACGGCAACCATTTCCATCTGTAAAGATGACCTGGTAGGTGGTGGTCAGGTTAGGAGAGGCGAAAGGTGACTGAATGTTGGTAAAATCCAAACCTTGAGCAGGTGACCACTGGAATGAACCTGCCGAAGATGCCGTCGCTATAAGCTGAACTGGCTCGGATAAATAGGTTTGTAAATCTGGGCCTGCATCTACTGTAGGCAGCGCATCTACCAACACCACCACTGAATCCGTTGTGGTTTGGCATCCATTGGCATCTGTGGCTTGGAAATAATAGACCACATTCTCCATCGGCCGAATGGTCGGCATGGCGGCATTGGAATTATTTAAATAACAATTCCCACTGGGTTCGTTACAACTCCAAGTATAAGTAAATGGCGCAATTCCTCCAAAAACCAGCGACTTCAATACCACAGGTTCATTGGCACAAACGGTGGTGTCAAAACCTACATTGGCCGTCATATTAGCCGGTTGGTGAATCACAAAGGGTCTATTTACAATACAACCCAAGGTATCCATCACTGAAACGGTGTAAAATCCCGCTGGCAATCCATTCAAAGTGGCGTTGGAGCCTTGAACGGGTGGATTTGTATTCCAAGTGTATTGGAATGGACCTGTATTTCCATTCACAACGGCTGTGGCTGACCCATTCGCTTCACCATGACAACGAACAGAATCTGTTTGCACCTGAACCGTAAATGCACATTGCGCTTGAATCTTAATAAAAAATCCCAAAGCAAGCAATGCGACAGCACCTATCCTTCTCTTCATGCTTCTTAATTAATCTGGTTGGTACGACAATATCGGGGTTTTATTTTTTTAACAGAAATCCATGTAAGGTTTTTTGAAAAAAATTTACAATTCTCTAATGATTAAATTTTTATCCATTTCCTTTCATGTCATTTATGCGCTTTATTCTGATGCTTTTACCCAGCGTATCACTTGAGTTTCAGCTCCTATGTTCACTTCCAATAGG
>CAZRHR010000062.1:0-15892 GCA_964599915.1 uncultured Candidatus Competibacteraceae bacterium
CAAAACCTTACTTGTTTGCAGGAATTACTCTCGCAGGATACAACTTATGGGTGTTGCTATGCGCTAAAACACTTCATCTTATTTTTCACCACTCCCCAGAATATCTTCGCACAACGCGTTCTCCAATACCCGTAAGTATATCATAAGGAATGGTATTTGCCTCTTGCGCTACTTTCCGCAAAGAAAGTTCAGGACCAAACCATAAGGCGGGTGCACCCGCTTCCACCTCAGTCACTTCTGTCACATCTACCATGACCAAATCCATACAAACTTTTCCAATGACAGGACATAATTTGCCATGAATTAAAAATTGTCCTTTTCCTTCCCCAAGTCTGCGTGGAAATCCATCCGCATATCCTAAAGCCAAGGTAGCCACTTTGGTAGGTCGGGTGGTGCGGACATGTCCCCCATACCCAACTACAGCGCCTTCCGGAACACGCCTTACCTGCAAAATGGTGGTAGAACATCGAATGGCTTCGCGTAAAAAGGGCTGGTCTTGTGAGGTTGCAGAATACCCATAAAGGCCAATTCCCACACGAACCATATCCAACCGAGACTCAGGAAATCGGTGAATGGCACCTGTATTGGCCAAATGCACCAGAAACGGCTTAGGTAAAGCGGCCTTTAATCGCGACACAATATTTTTAAAAACCTCTATTTGCCGGTGGGTCAATAGGTCCATTTCCGGATCCTCTGACGCTACCAAATGACTAAAAACAGAGCCAATGTTTACACTGGCAAGGGGTTGTAAAAGTTTTACCACTTCCTCCAATTCCTCAGGTTCAAAGCCAAGGCGGTTCATACCTGTATTCCATTTCAAATGCACCGGAAGATCCCATGCATGCAATTCTGACCAAACCGACAAACCTTCTTTTAAGGATGAAAGGCTGTAGAATTCAGGTTCCAAGTGGTATTCCACCATGCGGGCGTAAGCATCTTTATGTGGATTTAAGACCAAAATGGGCAAATGGATTCCTCCTTTACGCAGTCGAACCCCTTCATCTGCATGCGCTACGGCAAGGTAATTCACGCCGTAGGTTTGAAGCCAATGTGCCACCTCCACATCGCCCGTCCCATAAGCACCGGCTTTGGCCATGACCATTAAACGGGTCTGTGGCCCGGCTAAATTTCTGTAATGCCATAAATTATGTAGAACGGCTTGCATGTCTATCTCCATACGTGCGGGCGCGGTATGCTTCTCCAACATGGGAAGAAATTGTTCAAGCTGATAAGGGCGCGCGCCTTTCACGAGTAAAATTGATTGGTCGGGCAGTACATGAGCTGCCGCTAAAAACGCTTCGGCGGCGGTGGGATACACTTTCAAAACACCTTCAACCGCCAAGGTCGGAGGACGCTGGCCAACCCAAAACAAATGGCGGAGGCCTCTGTCAATAAATCCATTTAAAACTTCCTCGACCTCCTTAGATTCAGCATGTTCTTGGTCTGGAAAATCGGTGAGTAAAGCGGCCAGTGGTCCCCGATGGCTAAAGGCAAAAAGCCGAGCAAGTGCACGGCGCAAGGAAACCACATCAAAAGAATACACATCGCTAATCAACGTCAGTCCACGTAAACCTTGGCGCAAATCCATCCGTAAAGCAATGGGGCGCAAATCTTTCACACGTGCAGCTAAACGAGCCGGGTCTCCGCCTAAACGAATGGCAAGCAACAAGGCGCCTGCCATATTTTCTATATCCGCCTGGTCCGAAGGACCTTCTACAGCATACCAATGATTTTCCCAGCAAAAAGCACTGAGGCGGTCATTCTCCACTTTCCATCGTAAATCTGCGCCCTTTTTTCCGCCGTAAGTCCAATGTTTGGCCTGTTTGGGAAATATATCCCGATGTGCCAAGGCGGCTTCATCATCGGCTAGGTATATAAACTCATTAACGCCTTTGAACAATTGAAGTTTTTCTGCCAATTTATCTCGAAAAGAGGGGAAATAGGCCCCATGTGCATCGCCCATCCGCGTCAGCAAGCCCAGTTGAGGAAGAACTATGGACTGTAAACGAGCCATTTCTCCCGGCATGGAAATCCCAACCTCAAATACGCCCACTTGGTGTGCTTCATTCAAAGTCCAAAGAGAAAGAGGTACGCCTGTTTGGCTATTAAAACTACCCGGATTTCTTGCCACGGTAACATCCGGAACCAAGAGTTGCCAAACCCATTCTTTGAGGGTGGTTTTGCCGTTGGAGCCGGTAATGGCAGCCAAGGTACCATCGAATTTCAATCGTTTTTGCGCAGCGAGCCATTGTAATGTGGCTACCGATTCTTTCACCAAAATCACATTGACCTGCCAGTCTTTGTGAATCCTGTGATTGGATTCCACCACCAGGGTTTTTATACCGGCCTGAACGGCTTGTTCAAGAAAAAGATGTCCATCGTGATTCAAGCCTTTGATGGCAAAAAAGACCCCATCGGCCTTTCCGCCCATCCATCGGGTATCTGTCCATAATTGGGAAAGAGGCGCCTCAGGAAAAGGTAAAGCCAACACCTGACTTTCTGGCGCTTGGGCCAGGTGTTTAGCCATAAAATCGAAATCTTGCCGCTTCACCCTATTTGGTTTGCTTTTGATGAAAGCAATCTCGACACAACGCCATGTATTTATCCGTCTCACCCAACAGCACTACCTTTTCATCAGCATCTGTGCGGTAGGAGTGGTTCGCAATGTTTCCGCATTGTACGCAAATAGCATGTACTTTAGTTACAAATTCTGCCACCGCCATCAGCGAAGGCATCACACCAAAAGGCCGGCCAGAATAATCCATATCCAGCCCGGCACAAATCACACGAATGCCGCGGTTTGCAAGGATGTTGCATACATCGACCAATCCTTCATCAAAAAATTGCGCCTCATCTATTCCAATGACATCTACTTCATTGGCTAACAAAAGAATATGCCTTGCACTAGGAACGGCCGTAGAAACTATCACATTACTGTCGTGAGAAACCACGTGTGAATCGTGGTATCGGTTATCTACCTCGGGTTTATAGATTTCCACCCGCAATTGGGCAATCTTGGCACGCTTAAGCCTGCGGATAAGCTCTTCTGTTTTTCCAGAGAACATGGAACCACAGACTACCTCTATCCAACCACGCCTCTCGGCCATTTGGAATGTATTTTCTACAAACATGATGGCAAAATTCGTACTTTAGGCTTCATTTTTACGTTCATTTGCGGGATTAATACCGAAAATATGTTTGGCATGGAAAGGAACGAACTTATCAAAAAATTACGTACAGACCTGCGTCAGTTGGACCAAATTTTATCTCAATGGAAAGGTTCTGAAGCAGAGATATCACATCTAAGAGGCTTGTCATCAGAGATGTTAGAAGGAAATTTGCGGCTTATTTTTTTATCTGAATCTACCCCTACGGCCATGGATCCCTTACCCATGTTCGGGATTCCTCAACCTGCACCCAAACCGCCGGTGGAAGTGAAAACTCCGGAACCGGTGGCACCCGTAAAACCAGAGGTGAAGATAGAAGCCCCTAAAAAAATCGAACAAGAAGAGGTAAAGGTAGTCGTTCAAGCGGAGGAAGAACCTACACCGGCTGTTGCCATACCCGCTGTATCCAGCCATGAACAAGAGGTATCTGTGACTTCCAAACCGGAAAACCATACAGCTGCAGTCCCTGAAGCCACTGCACCTCCCATTCCAACGGAAAAACAAGCCGCTCCGGAAAAAATACTCTCGCGCTTAGTCGACGCTGTGGCACCCCCAAGGCTTGAAGATAAGCTGCGAAATGCAAAGGTGGAAGACTTGAAAAAGGCCATTCCTCTGCATGAAAAATTCCTTTACATCAATGAATTATATCAAGGGGAACATGGTCTTTATAATGCTTTCATAGAGATATTGAATCAATGCAAAGACCATACAGAGGCCGACCAACAATTTAAACTGGAAATTAAAGGCAGAGGTTGGGATCCCGAAGGAGAAATTGTAACCAAATTATGGACTACAGTGCAGCGAAAATTTCCCATGGCATGAAAAAGTGGATTTTCTCCATCCTGTGGGTCGGATTAGCACTTTCTAGCCGGGCGCAATCGCCTTGGTTCACCTACGCCAAATCGCAGGTAGACACCTTGGCCTCAGGTTTTTTCTACGGCCGTGGACATATAGAACAAGGTGAAAAAAAGGCGGCTTACCATATTGCAACGGAGTTTCAAAAGATGGGTTTAGCCCAGTTTGCCCCTGCGCCAAGTTTTTATCATACCTTCAAAGTTTCTGCCAACCTTTTTCCAGAAGTACCCGTATGCATTGCGGATGCCACGCCGTTAATCAGCGGTGTGCATTTTATTCCTGATGCTGCGAGTGGCCCCATTCGCAAAACCCTACCGCTGGTTTTTCTGGACAGCCTTACGCTAAGCGACCCAAAAAATTATTCTCGGATGATGGGGAAATCGTGGGTAGGAAAAGCCTTGGTGGTAGATAAAAAGGGCGTAACGGATGAGGGTCTGAAAAAAATGATTCAGAACATTCTTCAATTCAATCCATTGAAAGCCGACCTCATCATCGAATTGCAAGATAAACTTACTTTTTCTGCATCCACCCAGGCCAAAGGATTTGCCCATGTGCACGTGCTTCGCGGGATGATATCCAGAACGACCCAGCAGGTAAAAATCAACATGCCTACATCCTTTATCCCTGAAATTCAAAGCAGTAATGTCACCGGCTATGTGTGGGGAAAAGAGGTTACGGATACCTTTATTGTTTTTACGGCGCATTATGACCATTTAGGGATGCTGGGCCGACATGTCATTTTTCCCGGAGCCAATGACAATGCCAGTGGAACCGCCATGCTACTCACTTTGGCCAAGTATTTTTCTCATCCGGAACACCGCCCACGGTACAGCGTAGCGTTTATTGCTTTCGCAGGTGAAGAGGCGGGATTGTTAGGGTCGCAACATTATGTGCGTAAACCCATCATTCCCTTGAAAAAAATCAAGTTTTTGGTGAATTTAGATATGCTTGGAACGGGAGAAGAGGGCATTACGGTGGTCAACGCGACAGAGCATCGCAAAGAATTTGAGCAACTTCAGTCTTTAAATGCGGCCAATCAATGGCTTTCGCAAATAAAACCACGAGGAAAAGCGGCCAATTCGGATCATTATCCCTTTTCAGAAGCAGGTGTAAAAGCCTTTTTCATTTACACCATGGGAGGCACCAAAGCCTATCATGACATTTATGACCGGCCTGAAACGCTGCCATTGACCAAATTTGAAGAAGTATTTCAACTCTTGACCGCATTTCATGCAACCTTGGACCGCAGACCCAACCCTTGAACCGGGATTATATGTGATTCCCACACCCATAGGGAATTTAGAAGATATCACGCTTCGGTCCATTCGCATGCTGAAATCGGTGTCTTGGCTGCTTGCAGAAGACACCCGAACCTCTCGCTTTCTCTTGCAACATTTGGGGATTGACCGTCCCCTCACCGCATTTCACATGCATAATGAACATGCCACAGCCGGCAAATGGGTGCACATGATTCAGCAAGGCGCTTCGGTGGGTATGGTAAGTGATGCCGGAACTCCGGGTATTTCAGACCCGGCCTTTTTATTGGTCAGGGCTTGTATAGAAGCAGAATTACCCGTCACTTGTTTACCCGGTCCTACCGCATTTGTGCCCGCCTTGGTGATGTCCGGACTCCCTATGGACCGCTTTAGGTTCGAAGGATTTTTACCCGTGAAAAAAGGAAGGCAAAAAAAGTGGGAAGCCTTGTCTCAAGAAGACCAAACCTTGGTGTTGTATGAATCGCCTCACCGCATTCTAAAATGCATAGAGGAAGTGGTTCGTTGGATGGGCCCTCAGACCAAAGTGGCCCTTTGCCGGGAAATTTCTAAAAAGTTTGAAACTTGCGTGCGCGGAACCGCAGTGGATGTTTTGCAGCAATTGACCGCTTCACCACCCAAAGGTGAAATGGTTTTGGTCATCAAAAAGGAAGATTTTAATCCAAAATCGGAGGAATGAACCTTGGCATTTTCTCAAAAAAGTTGCCCCTTGTGTTAGGTTTGTTCCTCATCGGGTCCTTTTCTTCTGTGAAACTACAAAATTGGATCCCCCTTACTTTTACCAATGGTTCTTTCCAACAATTGGCTACGATAGCGGATCCCTCCTGCGCGCCTGCCGGCTTTCTGGGAAGAAGCACAGCCATGGCCGCTTGGACTTGGTATGGTTTACCATCTGCTTCTTCCATCCTAACCTGCGATAGTTTTCCTGAACTAATGTCTGTTATTACCTGCGGGGCACGTGGTGGCAGCCATTTCAATAACTTGGGTACATTTGATTGGATAGGGACTGAAGGCCAAGGGGTATTCGGACGGTCGGCAGATACCCTACTTCATTTTTCCCCCGCCAATTCACCTCTGCCGGATGGCACCATTCGACAAATTTGTCAACGCAATGATACCCTTTGGGTTGCTACCGCCGGAGGTTTTGCTCGGGTCCATGAAAACCAATGGACCACATGGACACTGGCAGATGGCCTAGCCTCAAGCCACGTAACCGATTTTGCATTTTTACCCGATGGCAGTATTGCTTTTGCCTCTGTCAATGGCGGATTATCCTTTTTACGAGGTGATACCTTGTCCGACATGCTGGACAACCACAACAGTTGGCTTCCGGACAATACCCTCACAGGCATTGAGGTAACAACCGACGGACAGATCTGGCTGTCCTTTACAACAGCTGGCTTGGTCAGGCTGCAACAGGGTGTACCCACCTTTTACCAAACCCAAAATGGAGCCCTTCCCAGCAATGGCATCCGCCGGTTGGCCGCCGTCCAATTCCCAACGCCGGGTGTTTTGGTGGCCACGGAAACGGCAGGCATGCTATGGCTAGATGAATCCGGGGTTATCGCACATTGGCCAGGAGGAGGTTCATTTCCTTTTTCCCCTGACGAAATTTTATGGGTGCGTGGCGCAACGGCAGATTTCCCATTTCACATGGCCGCTAGTTTGCATCAGGTTTATCTGCTTCCCTTAGGAAATCAATCCATTGAAGAAGTGTCGCAGGCGGTAATGCTTCAAGGAAGCTGGAGGATGCCGGAAAAAGGAACGGTTCACATTGTAAACGCGCTGGGGCAAGTTTGTTTTACGGGTGAACTCCAAGAAGGCGCCACATTTCCTCGACCCGGCCCGGTGGGATTATATTATATTCAGCTACAAGGCCGCACTTATCGGCAGCTATGGTTGGATTAATCAGCTGTTGAGTACACTGGAGATCTGGCTAAATATTGCATTCACCTCTCCTACCCCCGGCAAAACCACTAACTTTTGCTGTGCGCGATAAAAGTCTAAGCAAGGAAACGTTTCATCCTTATAGACTTGAATGCGTTTTTCAATCACCACCGGGTCTGCATCATCTGAGCGTCCGCTAGTTAAAGCCCTCTGTTTCAGTCGCTGACGAAGTTCCTCATCGGGAACATCCAAAAGAATCACATGAGAAATGCTTTTATGGCGTTCTGCCAATAAATCATCTAAAGCTTGGGCTTGGGCCTGGGTTCTGGGAAATCCATCGAAAATGAAACCCGCCGCATCTGCATGGGCATCGATGGTTTTAGCCACCATGGAAATAACCACTGAATCGGGAACCAAAAGCCCTTGATCCAAATAATGTCTGGCTTCTAGTCCCAATGGGGTATTTCCTTTTAATTCTGCGCGGAAAATATCACCGGTAGATAAATGGACCAAACCGAACGCTTCAACAATCTTTTGAGATTGGGTGCCTTTCCCGGAGCCCGGAGGACCAAAAAGTACGAGATGAATCATAACGTAGTAATTTTATAAATATCGGGGAGGTTTCTGCCTAAACCATTATAGTCCAGTCCATAACCCACTACAAATTCGTTTTCGATGGAGAACCCAATATAATCAGGAGGAAAATTCCCCTTAAATGCAGATGGCTTGAATAAGAGCGCCGCGGATTTCACGGAAAGTGCGCCACTCGCCCCTACAGTATCTATGAGGAAATTCATGGTGAGTCCGGTATCGATGATATCTTCTATGATGAGAACATGTTTTCCGGCCCACTCTTGCTTTGGGGAAAACTCAGCTTGAATTACGCCTGAACTTTTGGTCCCGGCATAAGAATTTACCCTAAAAAAGGAATATTCTACAGGTAAATGAATGGCTCTGCCAAGATCCATCATAAATGGTAAAGCGCCTTTCATGATGCCAAGTAGAACAGTTTCTTTGTTTTGATAATCTTGCGTAAGGGTGCTACCCAAAGTCACTACCCGTTCCCTAATGGTTTGGGCAGAAATCCAAGGTGTAAAATGACGATCATGGAGGCAAATGTTCATAGGGCCCCTTAAAATGCAAAGGTACAAAAAGAAAACAGGTTTGGGCGTAAAGGTTTGAAAAAACTACGCCGGAATTAAAGCAGTTTGGAGATAATGTCATCCACTGATATGCCTTCCGCCTCTGCTTTGTAATTTCGGACAATGCGATGCCTTAAAATGGCATGTGCTACGGCGCGCACATCGGCTTCATCCGGTGCAAATTTACCTTGCAAAGCGGCGTGGCATTTGGCGCCAATCACTAAAAATTGGGAAGCTCTGGGCCCTGCCCCCCAAGACAGGTAGGCGTTGGCTTGTGGATGCGCACCCTCGCGACCCGGACGGGTAGAGGAACTTAATTTAACCGCGTAGGATAGGACATGGTCTGTGACCGGAATCCTGCGAATAAGTCCTTGGAAATATAAAATCTCTTCTTCCGTAAGAACAGCCTTCACCTTACGTGCCACGCCTGAAGTGGTTTGGCGAACAATGTCCACTTCTTCTTCAAAAGAAGGATAATCCACCATAATATTGAGCATGAAGCGGTCTAATTGGGCTTCAGGCAATGGATAAGTACCTTCTTGTTCGATGGGATTTTGGGTAGCCAAAACGAAAAAAGGCTGGGGCAAAGCGTAAGAGGTACCGGAAACCGTCACCGCTTTTTCCTGCATGGCTTCCAAAAGCGCCGCCTGGGTTTTGGGAGGTGTCCGGTTAATTTCATCGGCCAAAACTACGTGAGCAAACAAGGGACCTTTCACGAACCGGAAGCTGCGGTCTTCGGCTAAGATCTCAGCGCCTGTAATGTCGGATGGCATTAGGTCGGGCGTGAACTGAATGCGTTTGAACGAAAGTCCTAAAACGTCAGAAACGGTATTGACCAAAAGGGTTTTGGCCAGTCCCGGCACCCCAATGAGTAAACAATGGCCTTGAGAAAAAATGGAAATGGCCAAATCCTGAATGGTTTGTTGCTGTCCTACAATCACTTGACCTAAGGCAGCCCGCATTTGGGCATATTTCTCTACCAGGGCTTTTACCCCTTCCTGATCTGAGGCGTACATCATGTTTACTCCTTATTGGTTATTCCACTTGGCTGCATCCGGACAAATATCCAAAAATCCATTAACTGAAATGTACATGGAGCGCTTTTTCCGCTGCACCCATTGTTGGGTTAATTCTAGTTTTTTCCGCATGACCGCAAACTCCTGAATGCGTCCATAATCCATGGTTAAATTGGCTTTATGCGGGTCTCTTTTTTCCACCATTAAAATAATGCGAACCGTGGGAAGACCCGCTTGACCTTGCAAAATCTGTACCGGCGAAATCTCATTCACCTTAAGTTCTTTGACCAATCCAGCGGTTTCCGGGTCCAATTCCTCCATGGTAAACAAGGGTGCGTTGGAATAAGGATTAAAAAGTTGTCCGCCATTCATGCGGGTTTCTTCATCCTCAGAATATTTTTTGGTGAGGTCTGCAAAAGTGAAAGTACCGGAACGATAAAGTCCGGCGATGGAATCTAGTCGATTTTCAGCCCTCACAAGATCCGAAGTGCTCACTTTAGGACGGATGAGGATATGTCTGAAATTGGCATACTCTCCTCTTTTTTCAATCAGCTGAATGATGTGAAAACCAAACTGGGTTTCCACCACATCTGAGATTTCGCCGGGTTTCAAGGAAAAACCTACGGCAGCAAACTCAGGCACTAAATCTTCCCTCCGTAAAAAGCCTAATTCTCCGCATTGTTGGGCCGACCCAAGGTCGTCACTGTTGAATTTTGCTTTTAGACAAAAATTACCACCGGCCAATAAATCTTCCCGCATTTTTTTGAGCTCACGGGTTACTTTTTCCTTTTCTTCCGGCCGAATGCCCGGTTTAATGACCAAGTGCGCCAACTTAAATTCGGCAGGTATAAAAGGCAAAGAGTCGGGGTGCCAGGTTTCAAACACCTTGCGAACTTCTGCCGGGGTTACTTTGACTTCTCCAAAAAGTTTGTTTTCTACCTGGCTGATTAGCATTTGCTCCCGAATGGTAGGTTCAAGATCTGTGCGTAGTTTATCCAATGAAATACCTAGCCTCTGTTCGGCTTTGGCTTTTCCGCCTGCCTGGGCGATGAAAATTCCGATTCGCCTTTCCACTTCGGCATCCACTGCATCTTGGGAAACCTCAATAGAATCCAGTTCTGCCTGAAACAAGAGCATCTTATTGAAGATAAAGTCTTCAAATAGTTCGCAGCGGGAGAGCTGCGGCATGCCTTCACGGGCATTGTTCCGCTGTTGGGCAAAACGTGCTTCTACATCGGAACGCAGAATGGCCTCGGAACCCACAACGGCTACCACTTCATCTACCAATACGGGTTGCGCCACCAAGGTGGAAAAAACCAGGTAAAAACTAATGCTCCAAATAAATTTCAAACTTGCCATTTGCTTGCGCCTCATGATACAATTCAGTTTCCAGTTGCTTCAATATTTGCTGCTTCTTTTGATTCAATAAAATCATCCGAATGTTTCCCATTTCAAATGCCATGGGCGACAGGGTTTCTCTTCTGCGCACAGCATAAATACGGATAAAGTGCGTTTTCAGAGAATCGGACACTTCCGTGAAACGATTCTTTTGAAGAAAAATTTCCTGACTTGGATACACCAATGGAAATAATTGCTCCAACTCATCCATCCGTACCCAATTGGTGTCCGTAAGCCGATATCCGTAAGCATATTTCTGACAGAAATCCATGAGCTTTTGGCCATCAGCGGGTTTGTCGCTAAGCAGCCATTGTTTCACTTTTCCGGCATCCTTATGATTTCTGGGTAAAGTAACGGAAGCATATTGAACAATGTTGTATTTCAACAAAAAATCGTTTTTATTTTGCTGGTAATAAGCTTCTAATTCCTGCTGGCTTAATTGGGTATCCAAACGTGAGGCCAGCATCCGCTCTTGATAGGCATGGATGAGCAGAGATTTACGGTAATTTTCCAGTTGTTGGTCAAAGGCCTTTAAATCGTCGGAGAGTTGGTCTTCGGCTTGTTGCAGCAGAATTTGCTCTCTGACCCAACCTTCGACCAACACTTGCAAAAGTGCCAACGAGTCGGCTTTGCTATTGGGAAAAACCACGTCTGAGAAGGAAGCAATGGTCAAAGTCTGGTCATCTACCCTAGCCAATACCCCGTTGTCAGCTGAATCATCCGATAACAAAGGAATGTGGTTGCAGGCGCCAAGAAAAATCCAAAGCCCTGCGAAGAGAAGACCAAGCCTTGTGCGCATCATGGGCGAACCAGCCTGTACAATACGTCCTTGTTGACTTGAATTGGATATTTTGCGCGCAAAGATGTAATCCATTCCTGCTCGAGGTAGGTTCCGTAATCCGAAGTCACGACCCCTTTGCACTCTTTCAACGTTTTTGGGGTGGGCGGAAGGCTTTCCGTCACTACAGCAAATCGAATTTTCCCACCTTCCTGACTGGTAGGAGAAATGCCTTTGGGTGTCGTTACAGCGGCCACCAAAGGTTGCTCCCCTTCACCATACAAACCTTCCAGAACAATCACATTGTCCGCGACCTTTTTATTTAAGGTGGCAATAAATTTTTCACGGGTCATGGCACCCGACAAGAGTTTTGGCGCCAGCTTGCGTGCTTCTGCCTCTACCTTGGCATCTTTACAATCGATGATGTAGGCCCTTTTGCGCGGTCCCCACATGTACTTTTCGCGGTTGGCCTGATGGAAAGCCTCAAGACCCACGCTATCACGTACAGATTTTTTCCACACCTTTTGGTCCATTAAGGCGAAAAGTAAAATGCCTTCCCGGTACTCCCTCACCAAATAAAAGAAAGCCACATCCTCATTGGGAAGTGAAGCTTCTTTATGGGCGAGCAGTTCTTTTTCTACAAATGCATCCAGTCCATTGGTTCTGAAGTTGCAGCGAGTGACCGGTTTATCCAAAGGAAGGGTGGACATAAAGTCGGCCACAGCACTCCAGTTCAAGGTTTTTCCAGCAAATTGTATGGCCCATTGTTCGGCAAAAGGCTTTAGCATGTCCGGTTTGTACGGCTGGTCGCCCATGGCTTGGAGAATGGTTTGGAGCACCGCTTCATTTTGAGAAAAAGCATATTGTTGTTTCAAGCGATTCACCAACACTTGCTTGGGCACAGCCCAGCGTGAAGTTTTGGAAAGACTTCTCACCAAATCCGGCTTCAAGGTGGCATACGAAGGAATGCCTGGAGCTTCCACAAGACGAATCAGGTGAAAACCTTCCGGAGTTTCAATGGGCATCGACACCTCATCCACCTTTTTAAGGCCAAAGGCGGCATCTTCAAAGGCAGGTGCATAGGTATTGATACCAAAGGCTGGTAATTCACCGCCACGCGCGGCTGAATTTGGATTTTCAGAATAGGTCCTTACCACTTCAGCCCAAGGCTTACCAGCCGCCAATTGTCCACGGGCTTCCATGATACGGTTGTAAGACACTTTTTTCTTTTCCGGGTCCTGCATGTCGGCCTGCACAAAAATGTGGGCAATTTTTATGCGTCCGCGGGCTGGGCGTTCCTTCTGAACGCGCACCAAATGATAACCCAGGGAGGTTCTAACGATGTTAGAGATACCATTGACAGGGGTTTGGTACACTTCCAGCTCATAAGAAAGTCCCATACCTGGCGCAGTTACCCAACCCAGATAGCCTTGGTTGGCTTTGGTCAAAGAATCCTGTGAAAATTGCTGAACTGCAGCCGCAAAAGTTAATTTTCCGGCGACGAGGTCCTGACGAATTTTAGCAATGGTTCTAAAGGCTTTGAGGGTATCTTGGGGAGAAGCACAACGATCTACACGTATCAAAAGGTGAGCAATTTCCCGGTCTGTTTGCATCCTTTGATAGGTGCTGCGCAGCAACTGGCCTTCGGCGGCTGTATCGCGAAGATAAGGACCGGAAAGCTGGCGAACATAAGAGCCTAACTCCAAGTTAAAGGCTTTAGAGGTGTCCATTCCAGCGTCTATGGCCTCACGAACTTTAAGTTTGAATACGGAGAAAAGCTCCATGTATTCGTCCAAGGCTTGTTTGGTTACCGGACCTTTTTGGTTGTTCTTTTTAAAAATGGCTTCGAATTCGGAAAGATAAACGGGTTCGGCACCAACCGTCATGACTACGGCATCATTGGGTACGCGCGGCTGGGCCAAAAGAAGGCAAGGAAGTAAAATACCCGCCATCATTCCTGTGAAATGCAACATCCGACTCATACATTTTTCATTTTAGCCTACGAAAGTACACTTTCCCATGGAAAATGCCACAACAAATCCAGCAGGGATTTTATCTTAACAAGGAGATTTAAGACCGGGTGTAATTGGGTGCTTCGCGGGTAATGGTCACGTTATGCGGGTGAGACTCCACCATGCTGGCTGCCGAGATGCGAATAAACTTGGCTTGCTGCAACGTTTCCATGTCAGCCGCACCGCAATACCCCATGCCGGCGCGAAGTCCACCCTGCAACTGATACAATACCTCGGAAATACTTCCACGGAAAGGCACACGACCCACAATGCCTTCCGGAACCAGCTTTTTCACATCCGTTTCTTCACTTTGAAAATAGCGATCCCGGCTTCCTTGTTGCATGGCATCAATGGAACCCATACCCCGGTAATTTTTGAATTTCCGTCCTTCAAATAAAATGGTATCTCCCGGAGATTCTTCTGTTCCAGCCAGCAGGGAACCCAACATCACGCAATCTGCGCCAGCTGCCAGGGCTTTGGCCACATCACCTGAAAAACGGATTCCGCCATCGGCAATAAGCGCCACGTCGGGATAATGAATTTTTAGCCCTTGGGCGACCTGAAGAATGGCTGAGAGTTGCGGCATGCCAATCCCTGCAACAATTCTCGTCGTACAAATTGAACCTGGGCCTATGCCCACTTTTACAGCATGTGCTCCGGCTTCGGCCAAAGCCATAGCCGCTTCTGAAGTTGCTATGTTTCCAGCCACTACTTGTAGGTTCGGATATTTTTCCACCACGGCTTTAACCAAAGAAATCACACCTGCCGAATGGCCGTGGGCCGTGTCAATCACCACGGCATCCACACCCGCTTGAACCAAGAGGGCAATGCGTTCCCAGACTTCATTGGCAAGTCCAATGGCAGCGGCTACGCGAAGCCTTCCCAAGGCATCTTTATTGGCCTGCGGCCGTTGTCTAGCTTTCAAAATGTCCTTGTAGGTGACCAAACCTTGAAGCTTTCCTTGTTCATCTACCACCGGCAATTTTTCTATGCGGTGGGTTTGAAGCAATTGTTCGGCCTCCTGAATGGAAGGCATGTGGTCTATGGTTACCAAAGGCATAGGGGTCATCACTTGCTCTACCGGCAAATGAAAATGGGTTTGAAACCGAAGGTCACGATGGGTAAGAATACCTTGAAGTATGCCTTTTTCGTTGACTACAGGAATTCCACCAATGCCGTGTTCCTGCATCAGCCGAAGCGCATCGGCCACCAAAGCACCCGATGGCAAGGTTACAGGATCTAATATCATTCCGCTTTCCGCGCGTTTAACCTTGCGCACCATGGCGGCTTGCTCGGTCATGGGCATATTCTTGTGCAAAACGCCGATACCTCCTTCCTGCGCCATGGCAATGGCCATGTTGGCTTCGGTTACGGTATCCATGGCGGCCGACACAAAAGGCAAGTGTAAAGAAATGGATGAGGTGAATCGCGAAGTGAGCTTCACTTGTTGGGGGAGGACTTCGGAATAAGCTGGAATCAACAGCACATCATCGAAGGTTAATCCTTCCCCGGCAATTTTTTCGGAAGAGCTAAAGGACATAGGCATCCGGATTTGTTCCGGTTGCATGCAAATGTATGGAAAAGAGACTGTGTGGCTTGTTAAGAAACCATTAAGAACCGAGGGCGTGAATGCGCAAAAGGGTTTCAATAAAAGATTCAAACCCGGCCAATGGAATCATATTGGGACCATCGCTCCAAGCCGTATCCGGATTGGGATGGGTTTCAATGAAAAATCCATCCACCCCAACTGCGGCCGCCGCTTTTGCAAGGTAAATGGCCATGGCGCGGTTTCCGCCGGAACGATCGCCTTGTCCACCGGGTTGCTGCACTGAATGGGTCACATCGAAAATCACGGGGCCAAAAGCTCTCATGATAGGTAAGTTGCGAAAATCTACCACCAGGTCATGGTAACCAAAAGTAGTTCCACGTTCTGTTAACCAGACTTGAGCGGCTCCGGCGGCATCTGCTTTTTGTTTAGCATGGGTCATGCTTTCCGGCGCCAAGAATTGTCCCTTTTTGATGTTTACAATGCGCCCTGTGGCGCCTGCCGCCATGATTAAATCGGTTTGCCGACATAAAAAAGCGGGAATTTGGAGTACATGGGCCACTTCGGCCACAGCCTCCACTTGGTGGGTTTCATGGACATCGGTCAAAATGGGCAAACCAAATTGTCGATGAACCTTGTCCAAGATGCGAAGCGCCTCCTGTAAACCTGGTCCTCTTTTGGCATGTAAGGCCGTGCGATTGGCCTTATCGAAGGAACTTTTAAATACAATGGAAACCTGCCATTTCTCTTTTAAAAGGGCCAAGTGTTCTGCCACTTGAAGGACCAAATCCTCAGATTCAATCACACAAGGTCCGGC
>CAZRHR010000063.1:0-15681 GCA_964599915.1 uncultured Candidatus Competibacteraceae bacterium
TCAGATACTTAGAAATCCAAAAACACACATTCTGATTTTTATCGGACAACAATGTAAAAAAAACAAAAAGATAAAAAAATGCGTTAGGTACTAGTAGGTTTGTCTTTCTTGAGGTTTTGTTGATCCCTTTTGATATTTGGTAACTTTACTTTGAAGGTTGGTTTTCATGTTTATCATCCTCATGCCCCAAAAAAAAGAGGACTACCTTTTAGATAGTCCTCTCTACGGGTGGGCCCTGTTGGGCTTGAACCAACGACCCTCTGATTATGAGTCAGATGCTCTGACCAGCTGAGCTAAGAGCCCGTTACGGGAGCGCAAATATAGCACTTTCCATTTATTTTCCGGAGTTACTCTTGTATCTCTTTGCCAAAACTATTCTACCCCTTCTTTATTCGTGGGGTGCCCTCCTATGTCTTATTTGCAATCCCTGATAAGAATCATTTTCCCATCTGACTTTCCTCATATTATAAAGATGATAAGTTGCGGACCTTTGTCTCATACCAAAACAATCTATCCTCATGAAAAAGCGCGTTCCTGTTTCTGAAATCATGACCAAAAATGTGGTTAGCGTAGCCGAACAAGCCCCCTTAAGAGAGGTGCTTTCCTTAATGAACCATAATAAATTTCGCCACGTACCAGTAATGCAAGGCCAGCAACTATCGGGTATTGTGAGCCGCACAGATTTGAATCGACTTACCTTCTCTTCTTTATTTACAGACCAAGAGTCTGCCGATGAAGCGGTGTTGGACATGCTCAACTTATCTCAAGTAATGACCAATAAGCCCCGCACTGTAAAGCCGGAAGATAGCATTCGTGAGGTGGCTGAAATCCTGGCTAAAGAGGAGTTTCATGCCTTGCCTGTAGTTGATGATCAGGGGAAACTTTCCGGCATTGTAACCACTACGGATGTTATTCAATACTTATTGGAACAATATTGATTTAGGGTTCAAACACAACCTCAGTTTTCCTACGGGTTCTTTAAAGGAAAATAACTAATAAGTTGACGCGCCTCCCAGGTGCGATCGGGTTGTGTATCGAAAAGCCGGCGTGTCCATGACTTGCCGGCTTTATTTTTTCTCTGTGATTTAATGCTGTGCTTAAAATGCCAATAACCTTTGTATGGCCTGCTCCAATTTGGAGGATGCCAAAAACTGCTTTTCTAAGCCAATAGCAAAAGGAACTGGCGTGTCTAAAGAGGCGCAACGCATCACCGGGGCATCTAACCACTGAAAACATCTTTCTTGAATCCGAGTGGCGATTTCTGCACCAATGCCTCCGGTGAGGGTGTCTTCGTGGAGCACCAGCACTTTTCCTGTCCGCTGCACAGAAGCAAAAATGCTATCCCAATCCATCGGTTGCAATGTTCTCAAATCCAAAATATCTAGGCTGAGTTCCGGATGGCTTTCTGCAAAAGCTAAAGCCCAATGCACCCCCATGCCATAGGTAATAATGGAAAGCGCTTCTCCCATTTGAAGTTGGGCGGCTTTGCCAGGTTCTAAATTATAATAACCTTCTGGAACAGGCTGTGAAATAGCTCTGTACAAGGCTTTGTGTTCGAAGAACATGACCGGGTTGGGGTCTTCAATGGCCGAAATTAGCAAGCCTTTTGCATCTGCTGGGAAAGCCGGGTAAAAGATTTTTAAACCGGGTACATGATAAAACCAGGCTTCATTACTTTGGCTATGAAACGGTCCGGCTCCAACACCGGCGCCCGTGGGCATGCGCACCACTACATCTGCATTTTGCCCCCAACGCCAGTAGATTTTGGCTAAATTATTTACAATGGGGTTAAAACCGGAGGAAACAAAGTCTGCAAACTGCATTTCCACCACCGCTTTCATGCCTTTGACAGATAAACCTAATCCGGTCCCAATAATCGCCGATTCGCATAATGGGGTATTGCGAATGCGCGCTGAACCAAACAGGTCAATAAATCCTTCTGTTACCTTGAAAACGCCTCCATAGGCTCCAATGTCTTGTCCCATGACCACCAATTCCGGAAACCGGTGTAAGGCTTCCTTTAAGCCATTTGAAACGGCATCTACAAAACGTAAATCGCGTGTTTGGGTGCTTGGAGGATGAGCGATGAAACGATGTGGGGCATAGACGTCTTTTAATTCTTCTTCTTCATTTGGAGTGATTTCAGGCTCTGCAAATACCGTAGCTACGCCCTCTTCAATCCATTGTTTCAATTCCTCCTTCATCTGCTGGATGTGGGCCTCATTCAGGACGCCTTCTTCCAACAAAAAGCGTTCATAATTTGAAATGGGGTCTTTTTCTGCCCAGCTAGTAAACAATTCCTGCGGCACATATTTGGTGCCGGAGGCTTCTTCGTGGCCACGCATCCGGAAGGTAATACATTCCAATAGGACGGGATGCGGGTTGACCCGGATTTCCTCAGCCAATTGAAGCACTGTTCGGTAAACTTCTAAAATGTTGTTTCCATCTATGGTCAGTGCCCTCATGCCATATCCTGGACCTTTGTCGGCCATGTTTTTACAACGAAACTGCTCATTGGATGGGGTAGAAAGACCATAGCCATTGGATTCTATGCAAAAAATCACAGGTAAATCCCATACTGCGGCGGTGTTCAAAGATTCATGGAAATCTCCTTCTGAGGTTCCTCCGTCACCAGAAATGACTAAAGTGGCTTTTTTCTCTTTTTTGAGCACATTAGCAAGGGCAATGCCATCGGCTACGGCCAGTTGGGGGCCAAGGTGGGATATCATACCCACAATATGGTACTCATTGGTACCAAAGTGGAAAGAGCGCTCTCTACCTTTGCTAAATCCATTTTGTTTGCCTTGCCATTGGGAGAAAAGTCGATCAAAAGGAACGTTTCTTGCGGTAAACATGCCTAGGTTGCGGTGCATGGGCAAGAGGTATTCATCTTGTTCTAGCGCACAGGTGGCACCCACAGAAATGGCTTCTTGTCCAATCCCTGAAAACCATTTAGAAATGCGCCCCTGACGCAATAATACCAACATTTTTTCCTCAATCATTCTGGGCTTGAGGAGTTCCCGATAGAGATGTATGAGCAGGTCGTCTGAAAGACCGGTACGGTTAAATTTCATGGGCTTACTTTGCGATGCAAACTTACATGGTTTTGGCGTCTATGCCGTCCTTATAAAGCAATTTCCGGAAAGTTTCTTGAGGGCCGGGGTCCAAAAGCCTGCCTTGCCAATGCTTAAGTGGTCGAATTCCATAACTGGTGTTGGTCAGCCAGCAACTTTTTGCATGGTGTAAAGTGGACATAGATACATTGGTTTCTTTTATGTTGAAACCCATTTTATGGAAAAGCTGCATGAGTCGCGCCCTTGTAATACCTGAAATGCAGCCGGAGTCTAAAGTTGGGGTTAGCCATAATCCCTCGTGGGTTTCAATGAACACGTTGGCACTGGGTGTTTCAATAATATGTTGTGCATCCCTAACCAATAGCGCTTCTTCGCCTTTGGGATATCCAAAAGCTGCTTTACTATACATTTGAGAAGGGTATTTTCCTTTCAAAGGAAAAGGTGGTGCCGGCAAAAATACAGGATGTAATTGGCTGCAATACATCAATTGGTCGAATTTAGGATTCACGGCGTCTCGAAGGTGCAGCATCCACAGACAGTCGCCAGAAATTGAAGGATAGGTTCCTTCACCTGCACGCCAGCAGGTAATTCGTAGCGTATGGGCCTTGTTGGGTAAGTGTTGGTTCCCCCAATTGGGGTGAAAAATGGGATGTAAATCTTCCGGGAAGGTTAAATGCAGGGATGTAAGCGCGCTAAGAAGTCTCGCTTTATGGTGCTCCGCCCAAAGGATGTGATGGCCATCATAATGAAGGGTCTCAAAGGCTCCGTCGTTCAGTGCCCAGAGCCGATACAGGGAGGCCGCACTAATATCCTTTCCCTGCACCCACTTACCGTCAAAGAAAACAGGTGATGAAGCAAAATGCATGGGCTAAAATTAATGAAAGGCTTCCATCAAATGATCCCAAAGTTCAGGGAAAATACCAAGGGTAAATAAATACCCCCAAACTGCGCCGAACAAATGAGCATCATGCCCTATGGTATCCTGTTTTTTTCTGCTCATGGCAAGGGAATAGACCAAAAATGCTATGCCAAGCCAAATGCCAGGAATGGAAATAGGGTAAAATAGTTCTATGGTAAAAGCCTGTTGAGGACGGATAGCGATGTACGCAAAAACAATGGCACTTACCGCTCCAGAAGCCCCCACGGCCCTATAATCCGCTTCGTTTTTGTTTTTGATGCCTCGGTAAATTACAGCAGCTGGAATGGCAGATATGTATAACAGAAGATACAAAAAAGAATGTGGACTATGGGATTGAAAAAATGCCTCGACCTCTCTGCCAAAAAGCAGCAGAATAAAAGCATTCAGCAAGAGATGAAATACGTTTTGATGAATCAGGGCATGGGTAAAAATACGCCAAAATTCCCCCTTTTTTACCACCAGCGTTGGTGAGAAAGTAAACAACTCAAAGACCCTACTCGAGCTCAACCCAATAATGGAAAACAAGAGGGTCAATATAAAAATGACATCTGTAACTGCGAAAGTCAATATAAACTAGGTTGGTGCTCAAATATAGCAAAGTTTTTTACTCAAAAAGGGTGTTATTTTTTTTCTGGAAGTCTTGCAATCGCCCACCCTTGCTTCATATCTTTAAACTGCTCCCCCCGAAATGACTAAATATTATAGTGTAATGAAAGGGTGGACGGTTCCCATGTTTCAGGTTTTCCTCTGGTTATCTGTTGGTTTTATTTTTCCTGACCTATGGTTAAGCTGGTGGTTTGTGGTTTTATGGGGATGTGTTCTCCTCCTGTTCAGGCATCGTTCTCTTATTTTTTCCTTGGGGTTGGGACTCGGGTTTGTTATGACCGGTGCACTACTGCATCATACGATTCCACCTTTGCCCATGGCCTCGCCGCCATTTTTAGCAGAGGGTTTACTCAATTTAAAAGTATGTCAAAAGGAAAGTTCAAAAGGAAGCCGATGGATAGCAGAGGTGGTGTCAGGCAATCTTCGACCAGGAAAACAGGTGATGTTGTATTTGCCCTCTGGTATGGTACCCAAACCCACCTCTGGGGATGTCTGGGCCGTGCAAGGGAAAGCGACATTTCCTGCTCCGGTCCTTGGTCAAGGATTTCGGCCCGATCGTTGGCTTCATGAGCAGCAATGTGCATTTTCTTTTCGGGTAAAAGAACCATGTTACGCCGTGTGGAAGGGGCGAAACAAACCCGATGCCCGGAGTTATTGGAGACAATGGTGGCGTTCAAGCATGCAGCATCCTTGGTTAGACAGCTTGGATCAAGGCTTTTTACAAGCCCTCATGCTAGGCGATAAATCTGAACTTCCAGCTGAGGTACAAACACAATTTTCTAAAGGAGGTCTTTCACATATACTCGCAGTATCTGGGATGCACGTGGGATTGGTTTTTATTGTGGTAGCCTTTATGGTCAAGTTCTTACCTCCCCATAAGTTGTGGAGCCGTTGGATTAAGTTTGTCTTTCCGGTCGTCTTTGTTTGGGGATTCGTATGGCTTTCCGGCATGGGTGCCTCGGCTTTGCGTGCCGGGCTTATGTGTAGTTTGCTTCAATTGGGTTTGCTTTTTAATAGACCTGTCCAAGGTTTAAATATGTTGGGTTGGGCGGGTTGTTTGTTGGTGGCATTTGAACCTGCATTCTGGGCCACTCCTGGTTTTCAACTCTCATTTCTTGCGGTTTGGGGACTCTTGGTGTGGGTGAAACCCTTTTCTGTGATTTTACCCAAAGGACCCTTGAAAAAATGGGGGGCGGGTATTCCGGTGGCTTTGGCCGCTCAATGGGCGACTACGCCTATTTCAATATATTATTTCGGTCAATTTCCTTTATATTTTCTCTTCACCAACCTCTGTGCCGTACCCTTAGTTACTGGGATTTTGTACTTGGCCATGGCTAGTATTACTTTAACCAAATTGGGCCTTACCCTTCCTTTTTTTTATCAAATCCTTCATTATGGCATAAAGGGCCTCATGTGGGTGGCCACGTGGCCCGAATACTTGCCTGTAGGCGCAATTACAGGATTGGTTTTATCGCCCTTAGAAACTTTGGTGACCACGGCTTGTCTGCTTTATCTCTCCTGGAAAAAACACCTTTGGGCATGGATGAGTATGGCCTGGCTGTTTTGGGTTTCATCTTCTTTCTTTGAACCTAAAGTTTCCTCCTTTCCTATTTCTTTCGTGAGCCGCGGAAGGGAGGGCATAGAGATTCGGGCAGGAGACCAACGTTGGATGTTTTCGCATGAACCTGCCCTGGAGAAGTTTCCCCTTCCTATGAAGTTGTCCTTTGGGGGGAAATCCCTGATGTTAACTGGAAAATGGAATCCCAGCATCCATGCGACTGGCCTGGCTGTGATATGGCTTGGAGAAGTAGATTTTTTTCCTAATAACCATCATGGGTGGCTCTGTTTCAAAGATGGGGTATGGTTCTTTTTCCCACCGCCAAAAAACCATCCAGCCCCGATGTAAAAGACACGAATATTCAATACCTTCGTCCAAAGTATTCCTATGCGACCCAAAATCTGGTTTACAGGATGGATGTGGGCTATGTTTTTGCCCCTTTTGGCTCAAACGACACAGGTTCAGTGGAGCACCTTCAGGCCTGAAAATTCCGGCTTGCCGGATGCGCTGGTTACTGATGTAAAGAGAGGGCCGGGAGATACGCTGTGGATTGGAACTGCAGCAGGGTTGGCTTGGTTAGTAGACTCTATTATTACCCCCGTTCAGGGAACAGGAAACTTCTTTGTGAAATCGATACGTTTCGATAGCCAGGGAGGCTTATATCTAGCCACAGGGGGGGCAGGCTTACAAAAAAGAACCGCTTTTGGATTTGAGCGGATTGGTAATGCCGCGCTACAATTGACAGACGCCTTTGTAAACGACGTGGCCTTTGATAATGATGGGCTATGGGTAGCCACCGAAACCCAAGGTCTGTTTCGCTTCGATGGGGTGAACTGGTTCCGTTTCGATGCCCAAACCACCCAGAACCAACTTCCTACGCAGAAAATTTCTCAAATCTATGCCGATGGCAATGGCAATCGGTGGTTGGCCACTGGAAATGCAGGCCTTTATAACTTTAAATCTGTATTTCCGCTATACTTTTTCAATGTAGATTCCGGCTTCCCTTCCAACCTTGTAACACGCATTTCACCCAAGGGAAACGAGCTTTGGGTCGGTTTCGGGGATAACCAACGAACAGATAATTTAGCCCAATTCACTCCTTCAACGTCACAATATCAGGTTTGGAGTCCTTTGAACAGCCAAGGACAAGTGTTTCGCCAGGTCAGTGCTATTTTACATCATTCCCAAGGAAAAACATACGTAGGCACCAATGCCATTGATGCCACAGGATTAACCCTGCTGGAAAATGGATTGGTTTCCCCATTTCCTGTGAGCCAAGGTGCTGAATTTGTGTCCTTTGTAAATTCTATTGCAGAGGCAGATACGGATAAAGTATATGTTGGACACACCACAGGATTGAGCGTAAATCGCTTTATCCAAAGTTTATCTTTTGCCCCTTCTCAACAGCCGGAAGAAGCCTGTGTGTTGCCTTATCCCAATCCTTGTCAGCATGAATTATATTTGACCTTTCCAAATGGAATGGCGGAGCAATGGGCTATTGTAGATGGACAGGGACGGCTTGCCCTTCATGGTGTGGGGGATCGGGCTGAAGTGGAATCTTTACCGCCCGGTTTGTGGTGGATCAGGTTGGGCGCAGGACAACGAACCATTTGGTTTAGCATTATTAAAAAAGGATAGGTTCCAAGCATGGAGGAATTGAGTTGGCTGCTGGTTTTTAACCCACAGTCTGGCGGAAAGCCAAAGCAACAGGAAAAGGTACTTTCACGTATCACCAAAGCGTTGGAGCAAATGCGTATTCGCTTCGACTTGTTAAAAACGGAGGGTCCGGGCGATGCGCGCACCCGCGTTCGTGAAGCCATTGTAATTGGCGGGCGCCGCAAAATTTTGGTTGCAGGTGGAGATGGAACCTTGCATGAGGTGGTAAATGGTATTTTTGATGCTGAACCTAAGGTGAATGCGCAGGACGTAACCCTTGGCTGCATTCCTGTGGGCTCTGGCAACGATTGGGTGAAAACCATAGACATTCCCACCGATATTGAGGCCGCCGCTAAGTCCTTGAAATTGGGGAATTACTTTTTCCAAGATGTTGGGCTCATTGAGTTTGAAGGCCCCGAAGGCACAGAGTTCAGACATTTTATCAATATTGCAGGCATTGGCTTCGATGCAGAAGTAGTTAATACCATGCAAGCACGGGTGCGAAAAGGAAAATCACCCGGGTCATACCATGCCCATATCACGAAGAATTTATTGAAATACAAAGCTGCCCCTATGCGCATTTTCGTGGACGGGGAACTTTGGGAAGATACCTCCGTTTTTTCCATTGCCGCGGGTATTTGTCGCTACAATGGGAATGGCATGTTGCCTCTACCGGATGCCATTCCGGACGATGGCGAATTGGACATGACCCTTATTAAAGCCATTTCTCCCATGCAGGTGGTTTGGCATAAAGGAAAATTATATGATGGCTCTTTTACAGAACTACCCTTCATCCGACAAGTGCAAGGGCATACCTTTCGCTTTGAATCAGATGTTCCTGTAAAAGTAGAGGCCGATGGGGAACTTTTAGGACATTTACCAGCTACTATAAGTCTGCGGCATCGGAATTTACGCATTATATCCACCCTGAAAAACCGAACAGAGTAAGCGTGTAGCTATTTCTCCTTCGGATTTTGCAAATTTGACCTATGGAACAAAGTATCCGGGCTACCTTAAGAGATCTTCAGCAGGGAAAATGGCCCTCAGTCCTTTTTCTTACGGGCACGGAAACCTATTTTATAGACCAAGCCGTGGAGCTGGCGGAGGATAAAATTCTTTCTGAGGATGAAAAGGCTTTCAATTACAACGTGATTTATGGGCCTGATGCTTCCGTGGAGGGTTTGGTTTCCATAGCCAGAAGCTATCCAATGATGGCCGAAAAAAGGGTTTTAATCTTGAAGGAAGCCCAAATGTTCAAGGACCTTGAAAAACTTGAACTTTATTGCAAACAACCCGTGGCCAACACCATTTTTGTGGTGGTTTACCGTGGCAAAAAACTGGACAAGAAAAAGAATTTTACCAAAAATTTATTGGCTCATCCACAGGTAGTGGTAGCCAATGCTGATCCACTTAGCGAAAATGATTTGGTCAGCTACATGACCCAAATAGGACTGGATGCGGGTATACGACTTCACCCTAAAGCCTGTTATGCGCTGAAGGAATTGTTGGGCGATGATCTGGAAAAAATGAGCCGTGAGATTCAAAAAATGGCTTTGGCCTTGCCTCCCGGTGCAGAAGTTCAGCTCCAAGAAGTAGCCGATCAAGTGGGGATGAGCAGGTCGTATAATGTATTTGAATTACCCAATATCCTTGCTTCCGGAAACAAGCAAAAGGTTTATCGAATGGTGCTTCACATGAATCGAAACCCCAACCAATATCCTTTTCCTTTAATCATTACCGGCTTGTACACTTTCTTTTCTAAACTCTTAAGTTTTTACGGTGCCAGAAACGAAAACGAATTGCGAAAAAAGAGAAATGAACCTTTGTTAGACCCATATAAGGAGGCTAGGGTATTCGACCGACAAGAAATGGACCTAGCGCTCAAAATGTTTTCCTTGGAAAAAACCAAGCGAAATCTGCTCCTGTTGGCAGAATATGACGTAAAATTTAAAGGTGTCCAAAACGAAGCCGGAACCGGCCAAGGCAGCCTAATGAAGGAAATAATTTTTAATTTAATGCGATGAAACTGCAATATTGGTTGGTCAAATCCGAGCCCTTTAAATATAGCTGGGAGCAATTTCTCGCCGATGGCAAAACTTTTTGGGATGGCGTAAGGAACTATCAAGCCCGAAACAACCTGCGCGCTATGAAACTTGGCGATGTGGCCTTTTTTTATCACAGCAATGAAGGCTTACATATTGTTGGGATGGCAGAAGTGATTCGTGAAGCTTATCCCGATCCCACCATCAATGATCCTACCTGGGTAGCTGTAGATTTAAAACCCATCGCCACATTTACCCATCCGGTTTCTCTTGCTACCTTAAAAGCAGACCCATTACTCCAGCAAATGGCCTTGGTAAAACAGGGGCGCTTGAGCGTTTGTCCTGTGACAGAAGCAGAATTTGATCGCATCGTTGTATTAGGTAAACCCGTGTTTTTTCCGTAATTTTTGCCTATGGCAGAAAGGTACTTAAAACCAAAGCAAGCTCCTGTTTTTGCTCATCCAATGCTCGAAAAGCTTGCGCAATCGTCTTTACGAAGCATACTTTTGTTGGACACCGTACTTGTCTTCTTTTTTATTTGGGCGGGTTTTTACTGGGGAAACTTACAACCTATTCAACTCTTCGGAATACTTATAGGTTTGGTCATATGGACTTTATTGGAGTACTTGCTTCACCGCTTTGCCTTTCATTACGAACCTAAGTCAGAACAGGTGAAAAAGCGATTGTATCCATTGCATGCCTTTCATCATGATTATCCGGCAGATAAGGACCACCTTTTTATGCCACCATTGGCCAATGTGATCATTACCTTTACATTATTTGGGTTAAGCTTTTTGGTTTTGGGTCCTTTGGCTTGGTTTTTTACAGCTGGACTCATTTTGGGCTATATGATGTATAGCACCATGCATTACGCCATACACACGATAAAGCCTCCTTTCCCATTTCTAAAGGTTTTATGGCGTAACCACCAATTGCATCACCATCGCTTTCCCGATAGGGCTTTTGGCGTTTCCTCTCCATTTTGGGATATCGTACTTGGCACAAAACCCCCAAAATCTGCGACCGATCGCCCTACGAAATAAAAATGGCTTTTAACATTTGATTAAATGAGAAACGGCTAACTTAGTAGGAACAATAGTAAGTGTATGCGTTTCAACATCGTTCCGTTTTTGTTTGTTTTGGTGTCTTTTGGGGGATGGGTGAGGGCCCAGAATGTAGGAATTGGCACACAGAATCCACACCCCTCAGCTCGGCTGGATGTTTCGGCCAATAACGCGGGATTACTGATTCCTCGCCTCAGCGCCTCCGAAATGCAGGCCATTGTGAATCCAGCCAATGGTTTACAAATTTACAACACCACCAACCAATGTTTGATGATGTATTTTCCTCAAACCGGTTGGAAATCTGTAACCTGCGATTGCGCGCAATTCCCCAACCCACAATTTACAACCACACCGACGGTCTTAACCGTAGGTCAACCCATTCAGTTTACCCCCAGCCATGCTGGAGGGCAGTACCAGTGGCAGTTTAGTGGTGGAAACCCGGCCACCTCTACCAGCGCAACACCAACTGTCGTTTTTTCTAATCCAGGCCCCATTACCGCACGCCTCAGGGTTACAGATGTTTTTGGCTGTGCTGATTCCAGCCTACAAACGCTACAGGTCTTAAATTGTGTTCCCGGAGCACTGAATGCTGCATTTACGTTTTCTCCCACCACTGTGAGTGTTGGTTCCACGGTTACTTTTACCCCAACCATGGGTTCCAGTGTGAACCATCAATGGAGTTTTGCATCTGGCGCTACAAGCACCAGCACCTTAGTTACACCTACGACTTCCTGGTCTGCCACAGGGTCATTTACCGTAATTCATACGATCACCGATCCTGCCAATGGATGCACCGATGCAGATACGGTACAAATTACGGTGGTCAATTGTCCCTCTGGTAGCCAAACTTTTACTTTTAGCGGTGGCGCCCAAACTTTTCAAGTGCCCGCTTGTGTATCCAGCATTACCGTTGAAGCTTTTGGCGCGCAAGGTGGCGCACCCGGAGGCAATTCGGTCAGTGGAAGAGGTGCACGGGTTCAAGCAACTTTACAGGTGGTAGGAGGTTCAACTTTACAAGTGAATGTGGGAGGACAGGGTGCTTTATCGGCTGGCGGCTGGAATGGCGGTGGAAATGGAAACAGTGTAGCCAGCAGTTCCTATCGTGGATGGGGTGGAGGAGGAGCCTCAGACATTAGGTCGGGCGGTACAGCCTTGGCCAATCGAATCCTTGTGGCTGGTGGCGGTGGCGGTTACGGAACCAATCACACAAGCAATGCGAGCAATTTTTATGGAGGGGCAGGCGGCCAAAATGGTGCGGTAGGAACATGCGGTGATTGTACCGGCGGTTGTACACCCGCGGGCGGAGGCACGCAATCTGCGGGTGGCACTGCGGCGTCTGGACCAAATTTACAAGGTACACCCGGTCCGGGTAGTTTAGGACAAGGAGGTAACGCAGGGGCCACCAGCAGTGGTTACTTCGGCGGTGGCGGCGGCGGCGGTGGATATTATGGTGGTGGGGCAAGCATCGGCTGTGGCAGCAACACTTCAGGAGGTGGAGCAGGTGGTTCTAGTTGGGTAAATCCTACGGGCTCTTCCGGAGTGACCATTTCCGCGGACCAACGCAGTGGAAATGGACAAATTGTTATTTCTTGGTAATTGGGGGCTTCTACATTTACAGAAATTTTGCAATGTCCTTATGCATAATCTATTAAGAAACTCTTTTCATGCGATTTGGTTGAGGATTTACGTCCATTTGTTGGATTGCCATTTAAAGGCATTGAATTGCCCCCAAGTTTAATAAACGTTTACGCTACCGGCACAAACATCACCTTCCTTAATCCCTTTTTTCCATACCATAAGCGCTTTAATGCGATCTTGGGTAAGTTCTTCCAGATACAAAAAAATACACAGGTAAATCACATTGCTTTCGATAGGTTCAGGGTATCTTGCTTTTACCATAGCATTTCGATAATACAACCAAATGTGCTGTGATTTTTTTAGATTTTGTACAAATATGGTGTCATTCCGATATTCATGTAGGATTTCGAAGTAGAGCTTTTTCATTGATCGATGGGTCCTTTGATAGGACTCGCCGGCAGATATCTCTAGTTCCATCTGGCATTGAGAAAATCCAGAAGTAGTTTGAAAAGTGAAGGCGAAAATTAAAAACAGTCTTAACATGGGGGAAAGGTTTAGGTGGATGGGTTTGGGGTAAAACAAACAACTATTTTCATGAATGCGTAATCTTCTGTAAGTTAGAAGAAAACTGAAAAAGTCTGTTGGTCAATAGGTGTGTTGGTGGAAAAATATCACAAAAAAAAACAGAGCCTAAGCTCTGTTTTTGTGAACCCTCCGGGGCTCGAACCCGGGACCCCAACATTAAAAGTGTTGTGCTCTACCAACTGAGCTAAGAGTTCATCTCCTGTTTGGGGTTGCAAATGTAAATTGATTCCTGACTTTTCCCAAATATTTGAGGGAAAAATTATGTGGTTATCGTAAAAATATCTGTTCATCAGGGGAAAAGATTATCTATCCGAAGAAATCATATCCTGAATTATGGCATTATCGTCTAGAACAGCAGGAATAAATTAATTTTGTTTAATCATACTGAAATCAGGACCTTTTTCGTTGATCATTACCCTCTATCATATCCTTTGTTTAATCATGGCTATGTCAAAATATTTAAAGTCAAGTTTAGTGTTTATTTTCTTTGGGCTTTTGTCTCACGGAAGCCTTTGGGCCCAGCCCGATAAAGTAAATGCCAGCGCATGTGACCCCACGCAAAACAAGGCCGCAGAGAAGGTTTTTGCCCGTGCCATGAAGGAATCTGAAGAGGGTCTGAAGCGAAAAGGCCTTCGCGAGGCCTTGGAATTGGAGCCGGGGTATTATGAAGCTGCCTACCAATTGGGGCGCAGGGCCTACTTTGTAAAAAGAAACGAAGAGGCTTTGGCACAGTTTGAAATGGTCACCCAAACTTGTCCTTTGTATGCCCCGTATGCTTGGTATTATTTGGGCAAAATTTACCAAGGCATGGGTAAATCTGTTCAGGCCCTTAAAGCTTTTGAACGATTTTTGAGCTTTGAAGAAGGCGTTAGGGATCAAGAATATGAAGAATTGAAAGAGTTGCTGCCCTCCCTAAAACAAGAAGCAGCGCTTATGGCCACCCAAGTAGATTTTCAGCCCCGGCCCCTCTTGGATGTTTCAACCAAAATGGATGAGTACTCCGCCTCAATCACACCGGACAACCGATATATTTACTTTACCCGTAAAACACTTGTGGAGCGAAATGCGATAACAGCGCCTGGCGGGGCATCGGGCGGTGCTGATTTGGTGGAAGTTTTTTACCGTTCAGAAAGAATGGGGGATAAATGGACTGCGGGAACACCCTTGGAGCGTCCATTTAACCTTGGTAACAACAATGGGGCTGCAGCTGTGACGGCGGATAATAAGTTCATGTATTTTGTGGTCTGCGAAAACAACCAGTCCGAACAATGTGACCTTTGGTTTACACAATGGGAGCATTACCGTTGGAAAGCCCTCCAGCGTTTGTCTAATGTTTTGAATTACCCCGGTTATTGGGACTCTCATCCCACCATTTCTTACGACGGTAATACCCTGATTTTTGCCTCAGACCGGCCGGGAGGCCATGGTAAAGCAGATTTGTATTTATCTACCAAACAGCCAGATGGATCTTGGTCTAAACCCCAAAATTTAGGTCCGGAAATAAATACCTCAGGAAATGAAATTACCCCCTTCCTGCATTCAGATTCACAAACCCTTTATTTTTCTTCGCAAGGACATCAAAATGTAGGTGGTTTTGATGTGTTTTTTTCAAAGCGGAAACTAGATGGAACTTGGACCAAACCTCAAAATCTGGGATACCCTTTAAATACCAAAGGCGATGAGGTGAGTTTTTTTGTTAGCCTCGATGGCCAAACAGCTTTTATGTGTTCAGATCAACTGCAAGATGCTAAAGGAAATACCATTCAAGTAGGAGGACTGGATGTTTTTACATTCCCCTTGCACGCCAATGCCCGTCCGGAGGAGGTTGTGCTAATGGAGGGACAACTTAAGACGCCGGAAGGTCAAAGTCTGGGTGGCACCATTTCAATTCGCGATCAAGAAACACAACAGGAAACCATCATTCAAGCGGATTCCACAGATGGAAAATTTGTAGCTATGGTGGCAGTTGGAAAACAATTCGATTTTACCGTAAAACAAGAAGGACTCGCTTTTAGTCAAACCACCATTGATACCCGTGGTTTAAGCGCCGGCGCAACCCAAAAAATGGAGATGGAATCCGGCCCCGTGGTTTCAGGAAAAAGCTACCGACTCAACAACATCAACTTTGCCACCAATGCTTCCGATTTACCGGAAGATTCCCGACAGATGCTCCTTGATTTTGCCGATTGGTTGAAAGCCAATGCCTCCGTCCAAATTCGTGTGGAAGGACATACCGATAACATCGGCCAAACAGCTGCCAATCTTGCCCTATCCAAAGCTCGCGCACAATCCGTACACGATTTCCTCCTCAGTCAAGGAATCTCAGCCGATCGATTGGCTTTTGAAGGTTATGGTAGCGCAAGACCCTTAGTCTCTAATAGCACCGAGGAGGGACGCGCGAAAAACCGCCGTACGGAATTCTTTATTCGATAAAGGTTATTTATCGGGTTGGGGCAAATCATGACCAGCCACGTATCAAGTTGGGGCAAATCATTATTTGCCCTTACGCGATTTGTCGCCTATCCTAATACCCGTCGGTGATTCGTCGCCTATCCTAATACCCGTCGGTGATTCGTCCCTACGATTATTCCACGAAGAA
>CAZRHR010000064.1:0-14973 GCA_964599915.1 uncultured Candidatus Competibacteraceae bacterium
TCGGATTTTATCCGCGTATAATCGTTTAAAATAGCCTTGGCTAAAAATCAACTTTGACCCCCAACATTTCAGCTGTTGAATCCCAAAAGCCTTAAACCTTTAGACCCAAAAACAGGACACCAACATCGGGGCTGCGCAATCTCTGTCCTCGCGAAATCATCAATTCCCCTCGCGAAGCCGCCGCACCCCGTGGGCCACCGAGATCCCCGAGTTCCCCGAGCGAAGTCGAGGGGAGTCGAGGGGAACCTCGATGAGTGTATCAATCCTACATTTTCTCCCAACTTAAAACTTTTGGTTTTATTTTTGATATGCCTATCTTTCTAAAAACAACCTCAATATGCTTGACGAAAAATGGATTACCATCGGCGTTTGGATACACGCCATTTTAGGCGGACTTGGACTATTGGCCGGGGCATGGGCTCTCATGGTAACCAAAGGCGGAAAATATCATCGGGCAGCGGGAAAAATTTTCTTCGTGTCCATGCAAATTGGGGTGGTTTTATCCATGTGTATTGCTCTGCTGCCTGGACATAAAAGCCTCTTCCTTTTCCTTATCGGATGGTTCACCTTGTATATGATGTGGGCTGGTGTGCTTATTTTACGTGTGTCAAAGGTGAGAAATCCGGGTTGGCCTCATTATTTGGTGACCATTTCCATGGTGGTGAGTGCTGCAGGAATGATTTTTCTGGCGATTAAAAACCTTGTGGCGGGTGGCCAAGCAGGTTGGGTGCTTGGTGTTTTTGGGGGCATTGGCCTTTCTTTGAGCTTACAAGACCTTCGTTTTTTCAAGCAAGTTCCCAAGCAGCCGGTCCTTCGTATACATAGCCACATCGGAAGAATGGTTGGCGCCTACATCGCCGCTTTTACCGCTTTTCTTGTAGCAGGGGTTAAATTCCATGGTCTTGTCCCTTGGTTGCTTCCAACTGTGTTGGGCACCTTGGCCATCATATATTGGACGCGTAAGTATCCAATAAAATCAAACATGCAATCAGAATCCTAGCGTCAAAAAAAGGATTTTTTGGTTGTAATGAGTTGTAAATAAGTATAAATGGTTTTAAGCTTGCAGAAGGAGAGAGACTAAATCTTCATTTTTTGACAAAAAATCCTACATTTGGCCAAACTTCCACCTCATGAAAGATTTATTAAAAACGTTTGAAAACAAAGCGCCTGAAATTGTTTTTGAATGGAAAGATGCGGAAACTGAGGCCGAAGGTTGGGTGGTTATCAACAGCTTACGTGGTGGTGCAGCCGGTGGTGGTACCCGCATGAGAAAGGGGTTAGACCGACGCGAGGTAGAATCCTTGGCCAAAACCATGGAAGTCAAATTTACGGTCTCTGGCCCTCAAATCGGAGGTGCGAAATCAGGAATCAATTTCGATCCAGCCGATCCAAGAAAAATGGAAGTACTTAGGCGCTGGTACAAGGCCGTCATGCCTTTATTAAAAAATTACTATGGCACCGGCGGTGATCTTAATGTAGATGAAATCCATGAGGTAATTCCCGTAACGGAGGATTTAGGACTTTGGCATCCTCAAGAAGGTGTGGTTAATGGACATTTTGCACCCAAGGAAAGCGGGAAAATTCATAAAATTGGCCAGTTACGGTTTGGGGTATCTAAAATGGTGGAGGATGTACGGTATACCCCAAATCCACTCAGGAAATATACAGTAGCTGACCTGATTACGGGATATGGAGTCTATGAATCCATTCGCCATTACTATGAATTGTGGGATGGAGAAATGAATGGTAAAAGAGCCATCATTCAAGGATGGGGCAACGTGGCTTCTGCCGCCGCCTATTACTTGGCCCAATCTGGCGTGAAGATTGTCGGCATTATAGATCGTCATGCGGGTCTCTTGGACGAAGATGGGTTTTCTTTTGATGAAATTCGTCAGTTGTTCATGTTGAAAAAGGGAAATACACTTTCTGCATCAAAATTGACTCCTTTTGCCGAAGTAGATCAGAAGATATGGGACATGGGCGCGCATATTTTTGTGCCTGCTGCCTCCTCTCGTCTCATCACCCAAAGCCATTGTGACCGACTCATTCAAGGCGGACTGGAAGTCATATCCAGTGGTGCCAATGTGCCATTTGCCGATTCGGAAATTTTTTACGGCCCTATTGCCCAGTATGTAGATCAAAAGGTGGCTGTGATTCCCGATTTCATCGCCAATTGTGGTATGGCACGTGTGTTTGCTTATCTCATGAGTGATATGCCAGATATGAGTGACGAGGGCATTTTTAAAGATGTGAGTCAAGTTATTTATAACGCCTTACATGAAGTAAGGCAGCAGCATGCGGCATCATTTGGTATTACAGAAAAAGCTTTTTCCATCGCTTTGCGGAAACTACTCTAAAACAGAGTTTCTTTTTTTGGGAGTATTAACAAGCCATGTGGATAACTCCAGTTGGAAGTGAGTCACAAGGCCGTGGAACTGATGTAATATTGTAAACACAATTACGTTTACATCTTAATCCGCTTAATTCTACCATTATGCTGTCTTTTCTGTTACAAATCACACCTACTGCTCCGGAAGTCATGCCTCCTACCGCAGAACAAGTGCCTGAAAAATCCATTCAGGTATTGGATTTGGCCCTGAAAGGTGGCTGGATTATGGTTCCATTACTTATCATGTCTGTATTGGCGGTGTACATTTTTGTAGAACGCATGCTCACCATTCGTAAGGCCGCCCGTGAGGATGCAAACTTTATGAACAATATACGTGATTGCATTTTGAATGGAAAAATTGACGCTGCCCAAACCTTGTGCAGGGGTTCATCTTCACCCATTGCGCGACTCGTGGAAAAAGGCATTAGTCGCATTGGCCGTCCCCTTACAGATATTTCAGCCTCTATCGAAAATACAGCCAAGCTTGAAATTTATAGGCTTGAAAAATCAGTAGCCTTACTGGCCACCATCGCTGGGGCCGGGCCCATGTTGGGATTTTTAGGAACCGTAGTGGGTATGATTAAGGCGTTTTTTAATATGGCCAATTCCGATCAAGGGATTGTCATTAATGCCTTGGCCAATGGGATTTATGAAGCCATGGTCACCACCGTTGCTGGATTAATTGTAGGGATTATCGCTTTCGTTGGATATAACCTGTTGGTAGCCAACATTGAAAAGGTGATTTATAAAATGGAGGCTCGCTCCATTGAATTCCTTGATTTGCTCAACGAACCTGCTTAATCATGAGCCTAAAATCAAGAAATAAGGTCAGTGTGGAATTCAATATGTCTTCCATGACCGATTTGGTGTTTATCCTACTCATCTTTTTCATGTTGCTTTCTACCTTGGTGACCAACCAAGCGGTCATGGATATTACGTTGCCTCAGACTTCGGCCTCGCAACGACCCGTGGACAAGCACCCTATGGTGGCTGTTTCTGCTGAACTCCAATATTATATTGACCAAAAGCCCGTTACTAAAGAGGAGATTTTACCTACACTTTCTCAAATGCTAGGTCCCGGAACGCCGGAAACCAAAGTGCAGATTGCTGTGGATGAAAATGTCCCTTTTAAATATTTTGCCGAGTTGGCAGATTTGATTTGGGTTCAGGGTAAATACCGAATTTTGTTGACTACTCAGCCCAAAAAATAAACGGTCATGTTGAACGCATCTCATTTGGAATCGTATTACCCTCTTGCAAAATAAAAGCGATGAACACTACAGATGCACAAGCGCAACGGGGAGGTTTTATAGCCGCAGTACTTTACCTTATTTTACTTGCCCTATTGTTACTATTTCTTTCTATGCGTGCGGAGCGTATGAAACCTGATCCGGGTAGCATGGAAATGGCCCTGGGCTTTTCAGAAGATGGTTTTGGAGAAAACATCCCTGTTGAGGTCAACCAAACCGGCGGAGGGGATCCACTTCCCGCTGATGTGATGGCTTCAGAAGCGGCCTCCGATGTTCAAGTAAATCAAACCACCACCCAACCCGTTCGCACCAATAATCCCGCTCCAAATCCAAATCCCAATACCGGACCTGCCCAAACCCAGCGAAACGAGTTCGATGATCTGTGGCAAAATGCTAAACCGGGAAGCAGCGGCAGTACGCAAGGTACAGGAAACAGCGGAGGACCTACCGGTCGGCCGGGCTCCAATGGTTCCGGAGGCAAGGGCTCCTCAGTAGGAAATGCGCTAGGAAATGGTGATGCCACCTCTTTACCCAAACCTTCTGTTAGTTCCGGCGAAGATGGTGTTGTTGTTATGCAAGTTTGTGTAGACAAAAGTGGAAGGGTTTCGCAAATTGTGAGTGACCGCTTAAGAAATAGTAACGCCACCTCACCAGAACTTTATGCTGAAGCAAGGAAAGCGGCCATGCAAGCTACTTTCCCTCCTGACCCACAAGCACAAGATTGTAGGGTCGCCATTTTGACCTATAACTATGTTAAAGGAAATGCCCGCTAATTATGGTGTGCTAAGGTTGGATAGCGCTTATTCCACGATTTTTTAATTATTAGCTGAAACCTTCATAAGCTGCATATATGCTTATGGTCCCATGTTTTGGATAATGACCTTTGGATAACAGCTTTGGCTAAATCGATGGCTAAGTATTCTCCCTAGGGTAGGTCCATCTTATTTTCTAGGTTCATCTTATTTCCAATGAAAAGCCTCATTTGCATGAAGCTTAACTTTCTTCCTCATCATGCCAAAAAGCCCTACCTGTTCCCCTGTTTTTCTTTCGTTCTTTCCGGATTTTTTTTGCCGTAAGCCTCGCCACAATGGCACTTCCTGGAGCTGAAGTGGGTTTTCTCTTCTTGGGTTTTTCTCTTGCCTTTTGTATAAGTACGACCAATTTTTTAAAAGCTTGTTTTTTGTTGTCGCGTTGACTTCTACTGCTTTGTTCTGTTACTTGAATAAAACCCTCTTGGTCGCAATGGGGCATTAAGCGTTCTTTTAAATAAGCTTGTTCTTCAGGAGGAAAAAGGAGCACAAGATCAGCAAGCAAAATAGAAACTTGGACCTTGCTAGATACTTTGTTTACATGTTGCCCGCCGGCTCCACCGCTACGACTTGTTTTCCAAATCAGTAACTGTTTGATGTCCGGAAATGAATTTTCCATAGGGACAAAGATAAGGGCTTTTTATTCTGTCATTGGCGGCGTGTTTTTGGTTAATCTAAATAAATATGGTTTAAGTTTTAAACCATAAATTCATTTTTTATTTGGAAGTTCAAGCTTGCCTTCCTATATTTGCTTCAAGGTTACACGTTACGTGTTTATAGCCGAAAACTTTTTGGGTTCCTGAATGCCGGTATATCCCCCAAGGATAATTTTACCGGCATTCTCTTTTTTGCCACCAGGCCCAAATACCTAAGCTGCAAATGGCCATCGTAAGTACTAGGGTTGCACCAAGCTCTGCATTGAATAGATAGCCTAGTCCTATTCCCAAAGTGGCGGTCGTGAGAGTGAAAGCGCCACTTACCAGCCACATGAATTGACCTTTGGGCTGCTTTCTTTGCCGAATGGGAAAATACCAGGCTACAGTTCCCGGTAAAATAAGTAGACCCACTACAAGAATGGCGCCTGCTTGTTCAAAGCTCCAAACCGCATGAAGTGCTGTAAGAAGCATGAGGCCTCGATCCCCTTTATGAAAAGCCCCTAAGCTTTGCATAAATCCCGGGTCGATCGCTCCATACCACAACGTTTTTTGGTTGGGTATCACCCATAGCAGATGAAGCATAAACAAGCCAAGTTGAATCCAAAAGGCCCTTGGAACAGCGTCTGCAAAAGTGCCGGTCTCTGAGAAAATGAATCCACTCCAAACCAAGTTGCCAAATAAGACTGCATCTGTATCTAAATGCGCATAAGACGCGAAGCTCGTCACAAGGACAAGTCCTAAAGCAAATAGCCACGTAAAGGTAACCGCCAAAGCCGCATCTGTCCTTCCAATGGATTGTTTTTCGAGCCATTGATAAACAAATATCATGGCTATTGCGCCGATGGCGGCAAATATTTCCATCCAGAATCCACCACCCCATCCAAAACATAAATACGCCAACACCAAACCGGGCAAGACGGCATGGCTCATGGCGTCAGCCACCATTACCTTGCCTCGGAAAACCAAATGTGTTCCTACCCAGCCATTGTTCAAAGCCATTAAAATTCCTGTTGCTAATACCCAGTAATCCATCGGATTTTAACTTTTAAGTGCTTTGAAAAGATAGCGAAGCGCCAACAACATACCCATGGATAAAACCCACCATGGACCTATAGAAAATCCCGGAATCTCATGACTTAAAGTTAAATTCAATAGTGCTAAGGCGGCAGAAATACAAGCGGCTAAAATCATTTTTTTTACCACAGGAAAGGACCATGAACTTACCATTAAAGCTGGAAATATGAGCCAAGCCGTAACCAAAACCAATCCGGTGATGCGAATCGCTCCCACCACAACCAGAACAATGAGGAAACTTTGGAACCCCTGAGACCATTGAGATGGTATACCAATAGCTTTTGCAAATGAATCATCGAAACCCTCTGTCAGCCACTTTCTATGAAAGAAAATCGTTGAAAGGATAACCAATACGCACAAAGACAACATTTGCAAAGCCAATGCAGGGCCCATCGTGGCAGCTTCTCCAAAAAACAAATGACTTAAACCTGTTTTGCCTTCTTGTTGTAAGATGTTCCAAAGGATCACCCCAGCTGAAAAAAACACACTTAAAATCCAGCCTGTGGCCACATCTGTTTTTAACTTAAACTTTTTCACCAAAGACGATAGCACCAAAACTGCTCCGCCAACACTTGCCATAGCGCCTAACCAAACCCACCAAGACTCCACTTTTTCCGTAAAGAAATATCCAAAGCAAGCGCCCGGCAACAAGGCATGGCTCATGGCATCCGATAATAAACTTTTGCGACTTGCGAAGGCGTAAAATCCCAAAATAGAGGTTGCGATGGCCATGGCAACCAACCCTAGACCTATCCAAGCAAAAGGTGGGATGAAATTATAAAAAGTCATGGATGGGTTGCCTTTAAACTCCACCAGCCTTCACCAAAAACATGTCGGAGCAAATCTTTAGTTAAAACGTGGTTTACTTCTCCAAAAACGGGCATTTGCTCAGGTGTTGAAAAAACCAACACATGGGTAAATAATTGGTGAATGGTGCCAAGGTCATGATGGACCATGGCCAAAATTCCTTTCTGGGAAAAATCCAAAAGCAGTGGAATCATAGATTCCATGGATTTAACGTCTACGCCGGCAAAAGGCTCGTCTAAAAGTAACAAGGGCTGCTCACGTGCCAGTGCTCTGGCCAATAAAATCCGTTGTCTTTGTCCACCGGAGAGTTGCCCGAAGCCCACTGAAGCTTTTTCCAACAATCCTGCCTGATCCAACCAATAAGTGGCTTTAGCTGTCATGGTGGCAGAGGATTCTTTTTTCCCGTATCGTCCCATTTCTACTACTTCTAATGCGGAAACAGGGAAATTGGGGTCTGGTATGCCGTGTTGTGGCATATAACCGGAGACCTTACCAAAATGAGGGACAATTTGGTCTTGAAATGAAAAGGTCCCTTTGGCCACCGGTAATAACCCCAAAACCCCTTGCAGCCAAGTTGATTTTCCTGAACCATTGGGGCCGATGATTCCCAATCGCGCTCCGTTAGAAAGACGTAAGCTATGCGCAGGGAAAATGGGTCGGCCATTTCGGACCATTTGATAATTTTCAATGTGAAGCATTTGGAAAGGCTGGTGTAAGTGCTTGGGCTATGACCCTAAAATTATAACGCCACATGGCGGCTACAGTAGGTTCCTCCTTAGCAGGTGCGTCGGTAAGAAGGGGAGGCGCCATATCCAATGGATGATTAAGTGACGCAGCCTGCCAAATAACGGCTTCCATTCCTTGGCTGGGTTGGTGCTGTTCTCCAAAAACAGTGGATATTTTTCTGGTTTTAAGGTCTTGGGCCAAAAGATTAATATCATAATTACCATACCCACTAAGGGTTGAAGTTCCTTGTAAGGACGCAAGGGCAAAACCAAACCGATGCCCAAAATAAGAAAAGGCGTCATGGGTAGATACCAACATTTTTCTTTCTTCCGGAATGGCAGAAAAAAGCTGTAATCCTTCTTGATAAACCGCTTGTAGCGTATCCAAATAAGACGCTTTTCTTTCCCTCCATTGGTTGGATTTTAGTGGTAAAAGCGCTCCTGCTTGGGTCATCATTTGATCTATCAAATGATGCCATAAAATAGGGTCGAACCAAAAATGTGGATCTGTTTCTCCCTCATGTATAATGCGCAATGTATCGGGGACCCAATCTGCGGCTTCAAGAACCGTGGTTTGTTTGCGCAAATGTGGCCATAACTGATTCATTTTCCCCTCCAAGTGTGCACCATTGGAGAAAATGAGGACGGCATCTTTCAATTGCTGCGCATCTCTTGGAGAGGGCCGATAGGCGTGTGGGTCGGTGCCTGGGCCCATGAGTACATAAACATCGTAAGTATCTCCAAAAATTGTTTGGGCCGCATCTCCTAACATGGCCGTGGTGGCTACAATACAAGGCTTGTTTGACGTTTTCTTGTCCGCCAATGTACAAGACCATTCAATGCAAATCCACACCAATAATAAACCCAAAGTACCTTTGGCCATAACACAAAGGTAATATTTTTACGGATAAAAAAATAAAATTAGCCTAATCTAAAAATTTTAAATTAAAACATTTAATATCAATTATATAGATGCTATCTTTTCATTACTCTTTGGAGTTCTCTTTGGCTGTCCCGGGCCTTAATGGTTTCTCGTTTATCATGGGTCTTTTTACCCTTGGCCAAGGCAATTTCTAATTTAGCTTTGCCTTTTTCATTTAAAAACAATTTGGTGGCAATAATGGTGAGTCCTTTTTCCTTGATTTTGGCATGCCATTTATTGATTTCCCTTTTTTGTAGTAAGAGTTTACGGCTTCTTCGCGGGGCATGGTTATAATAACTCCCTTGCTCATACTCTGAAATATGCATGTTGCGGATAAACAACTCCCCATGTTGGAATTGGCAATATGCATCGTTCAAGTTTACTTTTCCCTGCCGGATCGATTTGATTTCTGTACCCGTAAGCACAAGACCTGCCACCAACGTATCCACCCATTCATAATTGAATTGGGCTTTTTTATTTTTTACAATCAGCTGATCTCCTGCCATGACTAAAAAGATTTATGCGGAAGCATGGGCACAAACCTGAAGCTGCCATGGTTTTGTTCTTCCAAGGTTTGGTCTTCTTTTTTCACAATCCGCAACATGGTTTGATTTTCTCCTTCTCCAACAGGAATCACTAAGCAACCTCCGGGTTTCAATTGTGTCAAAAGGGCTTCTGGTACATTTGGGGCGCCACAGGTGACCAAAATGCGGTCAAAAGGCGCATAAGCAGGTAAACCCGCGTAACCGTCTCCGAAAAAAAGTCTGGGCGATAACCCCATTTGCTGCAGTAAAGCTTTGGTTCTGTCGAAAAGTAGTCTTTGTCTTTCGATGGAAAAAACTTTTACCCCCATCGCCAAAAGGACACTGGTTTGGTACCCGCTACCTGTTCCAATTTCGAGCACTTTCATGCCTTTGGATAACTGTAAAAGGCTGGTTTGAAACGCTACAGTATAGGGTTGTGAGATGGTTTGTCCGGCCCCAATTTTAAAAGCCATGTCCTCATAGGCAAACTTTTCGAATTGTGAGTCCAGGAAAAAGTGGCGAGGTACGGTTTCCATTGCGGCCAAAACATCGGCTTGTTGGATACCTTTCTGGGCCAGTGTAGCCATGAGTTTTCGCCTCATTCCCTGGTGCTTGTAATCATCTGTCAACCTCATCATGGTGCAAAAATACAACAATCGTTCGCCATATACTCTGGTTACCCTCGATTCTATCTCTTCTTCTTGGGATTTGCAGCGCCAAAAATCTTTTTCTTTCAAAATCGCAGTACCTTTGGGGTAAACGTGTAGGTCTTGGAAAGCAAAAAGTTTCGGGTATCCGTAGTGGGAGTGGGTCGCATGGGCGCACACCATGTTCGTGTACTTTCGGCCCATCCGGGTTTTGAATTGGTGGGTGTGTTTGATCAGGACCCTCAGCGAGCAACAGCTATTGCCAACGAATTTGGCCTCCAGGCTTGGCCCGACGAGGACATGCTTTGGAACCAATCCGAGGTTCTGGCGATTACTTGCCCTACGTCTTTTCACGCTTACTGGATGACGGAAGCCCTTCGGCGCAAGATGCCTTTTTTGGTTGAAAAACCTGTCACCCACGATGCCACTTCTTGTGAACTTCTTTTGCCCGAAGTTCCTGCTGATTTTCCAGCCATGGTGGGCCATATTGAACGTTTCAATCCGGCGGTAATGGCGGCTGGTATCTTGCCCACTCGTGCGAGGATTTTTGAATGTAACCGACATGCGCCTTTCACTTCAAGAGGGGCAGATGTATCCGTGGTTATGGATTTAATGATTCACGACTTGGACCTGCTTTGGAGTTGGAAACCCATATGGCCAGTGGACATTTGGGCTTCCGGAACCGCTGGAGTGGGAGAGGGACCAGATCATGTTATTGCTCGGCTTCATTATGCCGATGGAACAACGGCGGCCCTTTCTGCTTCTAGGTTGGCAGATGTGCGGCAAAGGAACATTACCTGCACGGGTGAAGGTTGGCAGATACGCATGGATTTATCTGCCGGCGAAGTGTTTCATACGTTGTCCCACACCGAAGCGCCTGATATCCGCCGGCTGGTTATTGAAGCATCGAATGCCCTGGTGTTAGAGTACAACGCCTGGCATACCGCTCTTGTAAATAAAACGTCTCCTGCCTCCTCTCTTTCTCATGCCAGCCAAGTGCTACGGTTGGCCGAAACCATTAATCGACTTGCTTGCTCATGAATATTCGGATTATTTTTTCTTTTTTTCTCTTTTTAGTGATTTGGCCTTTGTTTCAGGCTTGTGACCATGAGCCGGCCGCCATTCCCTCTTATGTCCGGATTGATACCATTCCACTGGACTCCACCAGTTTTGATTCTACGGGTGCCACCAGCCATCAAATTCGGTTTGCTTGGGTATACATCGATGACAACCTGCAAGGGGTGTATAAGTTACCCGCACTTTTTCCGGTTTTAGATGAAGGAGAAGTCAATTTTAAAATTTTTGCAGGCGTCAATGAAAATGGAATTTCCACTTCAGCCACTCGGTATTTTTTCTACGCTCCATATGATACCATTGAAAAATTAGCCATTGGAGATACTACCTTATTACGTCCACATGTTAGGTATCAGAAGGGACTGGAAGTGCCTTACATGCAGGATTTTAATTCCACATTAAGCGCACCATTCGAAAAAGTCTCCGGCTCGGGCTTTTTCAATATTTCCGTAACTCCAGGAATTGCGCAGGAAGGCGCCGGAGCTGGCTTAATGTACTTGCCTCCGGGCGGCGAAAACCTTGTGATTGAATCCCAAACCATCAACATTCCTACAGGTAAACCCGGCTATTATATTGAATTGGATTACCGCAACAATTGCAATTTTCTGCTGGGGGTTCGTTCAGCAGCTTCCACCCAAGGGGGAACTTTTCTAGGAGTTCGGCCAAGGGAGCAATGGAATAAAATTTACATTAATGTGACCCAAATCATTGATCAATTGAGTGCGCAAGGCACCAATTACCGTATTTTCTTTGTTCTTCCCCAAGACACCACCGTCAGTGAGCAAACGGTCTTGATTGATAACCTTAAACTTCTCTATTGATTCATGGCAAGGTCTAGGTGGAGAAGAAACCTGCGCCGAGGGGTGTACCTCACGCTCGATGGTGTGGCGGCAGCGGCCGTTTGGACGTTGTTTTTTTGGTTTAGAAAATGGAGCATTGAGGCGGAGGTGACCGGTATGCAAATTCCCATTGAATTTGACCGGAATTTTTACTTGGGTTTATTGCTTTCTCCCCCTTTTTGGTGGATGATTCATGGGTCTACGGGATATTATGTTCAGGCAGATCGCCGCTCCAGGCTTTCAGAATTTTCCCAAACCCTCAAAGGCGTGCTTATTGGCAGCATTATTTTGTTCTTTCTCATTTTTTTAGATGATGTAGTGAATGATTACCGGCAGTATTATCGCTCTTTTATGATGTATGCGGGTAGTCTGTTTGGGGTGACGTATATCTTGCGGCTCACGTATACCAGTGTTTTGCGTGGGCGGGTGAAATCCGGTGCCCTGCGGTTTCGAACCCTAATGGCCGGTGGTGATGCGCAAGCCCTAGCGCTTTACCAAAAATTACATGATCCCAAACGACTCAATGGTTTGGATTGGGTTGGTTTTATCAGTGAGCATCCGGCGCCCGAACCCATGGATGAGGTCTTGCCACGACTAGGGCAATGGGATCAGGCCAAACGCATTGTGCTGCATCAAGATGTGGAAGAAGTTATTATTGCCACGGAAACCACCCAGCACATGCTTTTGCAAAAACTCATCACCAGTTTGTCAGAAAGAGGGGTGCGTATCAGGTTGAATCCTGATTTATATGATATTGTTTCCGGAACAGTAAAGTTCAACTCTTTGTTTGAGGCCCCTTTGATAGAGCTTCAGGCCATTAAAATGCCTTTATGGCAGCAATGGGCCAAAAGAGGGATGGACCTTTTGCTCTCCTTGGTCGCTTTGGCTATTCTCTCCCCGGTTTTTTTAGTGTTAGCCCTTGCCATTCGTTGGGATTCTAATGGTCCTGTATTTTACAGCCATGAGAGAATAGGTCGGTATGGCAAGCCTTTTCGTATTTATAAGTTCAGGTCCATGGTTCAAGATGCTGAAAAAGCGGGACCTGCCCTGAGCAGCGATGCGGACCAAAGAATTACAAAAATTGGTAAAGTCCTCAGAAAATATCGTTTAGATGAGTTGCCGCAGTTTTGGAATGTCCTTATTGGCGACATGTCGCTCGTGGGTCCGCGGCCGGAAAGGGATTATTTCATTCGGAAAATTGAAGAAGTGGCTCCCCATTATCGATTGCTGCACAGGGTTCGGCCCGGCATTACCTCTTGGGGCCAAGTAAAATTTGGATACGCTGAAAATGTGGAAGAAATGGTTGAACGACTTAAGTTCGACTTGCTCTACATTGAAAACATGTCCTTGGTTTTAGATATAAAGATTTTACTCTTTACCATAAAAACTGTGCTAAAGGCTGAGGGAAAATAAATGTTAAAACTTGATTTAAAACTTGTGTGTTTTAAATGGTCACATTATCTTTGAATCAAGAAAGTTCGACGCTTTCTTAATTAGGGTTGGTTTAAGAAGGGCGCTCCTTTCAAAGGAGCGCTTTTCGCTTTTTATAAAAGACTGGGACCGATAAATGGTTCTCGTTTAAAACCTTCCTTCACCCGAGTTTTTAAACAGATAGGATGTATTAGCTTGGGCCCCTCACATCTTTTGAAAAGGAGCAAACTAGGTTTTGCTAAAAACGCTGAGGGCGATGTGCCGCTTCAACGGAGTTTCAGCGAGAAACGATAGGGAATGATTGTTTTTTAGGCCAGATGGTTATTTGGCCCTTTTACCATGTGATGGTAACCAATCCATTGCCAGTTTGTACACCAGATAAGTTGATTTGATTGGTTCCGCCATTGAAACTTCCGCCGCCACCGGCATTATTGGCGCCATTGTTTCCACCGCCGCCACCTGAATAACCACCGCCGCCTCCGGCTGAGTTCGTTGAGCCACCGCCCCCACCAAATCCACCATTTCGGTTGTTGGTTCCTCCTGCACCACCGGCCAAAGGTCGAATGCCACCACCGGTTCCTGTGCCGTTGCTATTCCAGCCGGCACCGCCGCCACCATCGTCCGAATTGCTGATGGTGCCGCCTGTTCCACCACTTCCGTTTGTTCCACCGGGATAGAATCCATTTTCTCCTGATGTTCCTGCTGTAGCATTGGTGTTGCCTATGGTAGAGCCATTGCCCTTTCCTCCTCCTCCGCCAGCAGCAATAAGCAAAAGGTTAGAGCCATCTACCCATACAAAACTTCCGCCACCACCGGCACCTGATCTATTAAAGCTTATGGCTGCCCCGTCGGTTCCTTTTTGCCCCACCAAAATACGTAAAGTGCTACCGCCCACCACGGAAAAGGTTCCCGTGATTTGCGCACCTCTGCCCCCCAATTGGAAATTTTGGTCTTGTCCGCCTTCTGCGCCTCTGGCTTCAATGGTAATTTGCGACACGCAAGCGGGAACGGTCCAATTCACAATGTTTCCTGTGTAAGAAAAGCTTTGTGAACCGGGAGGACAGTTGGTAATACTGACAGTTTGGGTTTGTGTGGCCGTACATCCGTTGGCATCTGTGGTTTGCAGGCTTACGCTATAATTACCGGGCGTATTCCACTGCACACTGGGCTGTTGAACTTGCGCAGATGCGGGTGTTCCGGAAGCAAAAGTCCATGCATAACTTAAACCCGGCGGGCCTTGGAAAACAACCGGGAAGCCTGCTGCCCCACTCAATGGACTAAAGCTGGCAGAGGGTGGTTGTACCTGAAGGGCATAGGTAAAGGGTGTACTGCTGCCACAGCCATTGGTGGCCACAACATCTATGTTGCCGCTGCTGCTGGCCGGAAAATCCACGGTAATGCTGTTGGTTCCTTGGCCACTGACCAAATTGGCTCCTGCCGGCAGTGTCCATTGGTATCCGGTTGCATTGGCTACTGGATTCACGGAAAAAACTTGGGCGCTGGCGCCTGGACATGGTAATGGGGATGGTGGAGTGATGCCGGAAGGTGCGGCGGGTGGTTGGGTGCAGCCGCAGCGGACTTGTTGCCAACCGGTAGAAAAATACATTTCTACGCAATCTGTCGTAAGGTTGAATATGGCCAATCCAGCGGTGGGCTGGGGAAGCGCATTACGTTGGGTGGTGGTAAGTCTGGGAAGCAGAAAGCCTCGGTCTGTAAAATCCAATTCAAGTCCTGCCGCGGGGTGGGGATTACCAGGTGTCCCGCCTACTTTAACGCCTTGTGAAAATAAGGAAATGGAGAAAAGTAGGGATAAAAGAAGGGTTTGG
>CAZRHR010000065.1:0-14270 GCA_964599915.1 uncultured Candidatus Competibacteraceae bacterium
CAATAAAAGCCATGAAGGATGAGGTAATACATGAAACCACTTTAGAAAAGGTGTATGAACGCGTTTTGGGCATCTTGGAAAAGGCCCTTTCTCATCATCCACAGGGATTGACGGCTTGTTTGTACCAGACGGATATACCGGAGCAATGGCTTCGTGACCAAACTTTGTCACCACAGCTTTTAACCCAAGCTATCCTGTGGAGAACCTTACAAAAAGTGGTTTATAGAAAACAATTTTCGAATCCTGCATAAATTTTGCTTAGTTTAATCGGGAATAAAAATGGCATGCCAAAAAGGGCTTGGAACATCGGGTCGGGTTTATTATGGAGCGGAATGGCTTTTTTGCTTTTTCTGCTTGTGGGCGGTTTTTTGGGTGCCATTCGGCAGGATAAATCTTGGTATGTAGCGCAAACGCTGAATGTTCGTGAAGAACTTCGTGAAAAAGAGCGGCGCACCATGCAACTCATTCAGGATTTTACGGCTCACCCGGAATGGCATCTAGACCTGGCCGCTTTAGGCGAAGAAGAGGGTATTTTTTTATTTGTCTATCGTAATGATACTTTGGTGCAATGGTCCACGGCCCGCGTACCTATGCCTCAGTATAGTTTCGATGATGATTTCCTTTTGGATGTGATGAAACTCCGAAACGGCTGGTACAGGGTGGTTCGACAAGCTCATGGACCTTATACCATTGTAGGCCTTATTCTTGTAAAAAGGGACTATTTCATTAACAATGAATTTTTGGTGGATGGATTTGTGGAGGATTTTGGTTTAGATAAGGAAGTACAATTGGCCGTGGATCCGTTTGCTTCGGATTTTCATGTAACCAATCAACAGGGCCGTTTTCTTTTTGCCTTGGTATTTGATCCTGAAGGGGAAGGTAAGCTACGTTTTGCCTCTTTGGCCGGTTTTTCTTTTCTCATGGCCCTCTTCGCTTTTTTATATTTTCTGTACCAATTAGGCTCGTTACGGTACTTCCGAAAGCGACCTGTGGCCCATATTATCCTTTTTACGGTCTTTGTACTCCTTTTGAGGTGGCTTAACCTTCATTTTCGTTTTCCGAATGTGCTATATGAGCTTACCCTATTTAATCCGGAAATCTTTGCTTCCTCAGCGTTTTTACCCAACCTTGGAGATTTCTTGTTGCATGTGATTTTATTGACCGCTTGGTTGGTACTTGTTTTTGTCAACCTTTCAAAATATCGTTTCCGCTCACCCCAAATACCCGCGGTAAAAGGATGGATTCTCTTTTTCGGGTCGCTTGCCGCTGTTTTTTCTTTTTGGGTTCATCACCTCATCCGAACCCTTATTTTCGACTCTAATTTATCCTTTGACCTGTCCAATATCTTAGACCTTTCAGGCTATTCTTTTATTGGCTTTAGTCTCATTACCCTTTTGCTGGTAGATTACTTCATCATCATCCATTTTTGTTCCAAAATGTTGGCACGGGTCATTCGGCCCTCTTGGCCCATGCTCCTTATTTTAACCTTTTTGCCCTTTTTGGTCATTGCCCTGATGGGTTTCCTGGCCAACCAACTGGATTTTCTTTCCCTTTTATTGCCTTATTTTATTTTTGTCTCTGTGCTGTGGGTGCATTTTCGCCCGAAACCCGTCCTGGACTTTTATGCCTTTTTACCCGCATTGGTCTTGTTCTCCGGCTTTGCCACCTACCTGCTGTGGAATTTGAATACCGAAAAGGAGCATGAACAAAGAAAAGTGCTGGTGGTGAAAATAGCTGAGGAGCAGGACCACGTGGCTGAGTTTTTGTTTCGGGAGGCCTCTGCAGCCATTCGGCGGGACCCGGTGATTCGGCACCATTTGTTTGCCAATTACAGGTCCTATCCCTATGAATTATTTGAGCGCATTGCCCAACGCTATTTTGCAGGCTATTGGAGCAAATATGCCTTGGTGATTATGCCAGTAGATGAAGAGGAACTTCATGAGGTAGAAAAAGGCACTTGGTATGCTGACCCGGATCTGGCCGATTATGAAAATGCCATTCAAAAATTTGGTATTCCCACGGCCAGTCCGGAATTGTTTTTTCTCGGAAATGCCTATGGGAAAGTTAGCTATATTGGTAAAATTAGGGTGGAAAAACGAGAAGGGCAGGATACCCTGGTGAAGTACATTTACCTTGAATTTATTTCAAAAATGGTTACCCAAGTGATGGGTTTTCCTGAATTGTTGCTGGACCAATCGGTGATTCGCCCGGTGCATCTCGGTAATTATAGCTATGCCATTTACAAAGAGGGACGCCTTTCTGTGTCTGCCGGAGGATTTTCTTTTCCGATTGACCAATCGGTCTTTGGATTTACGGGCGAGGACCTTGCCTTCTTAGATTTCAACGGCTTTAATCACCTGATTTACCGCGTGAGTCCTGAACGCACCATTGTGGTGAGTTTACCTCACCCAAGGTTTTTGGACATCCTAAATCCCTACGCGTATTTATTGCTGTATTTCAGTTTTATCCTCTTTTTGTTTGTGACCTATCGGTACTATTTTCACAACAAAGGGCAGGGCCTTCGACTTACCCTCAAAGGGCGAATTCAGCTCACTATTTTATTGATTTTATTGGTTTCTCTGGTGCTGGTGGGTTTAGGGATTCACGACTTCATTACCACCCAATTCGACAGGAAAAACCGTGGAACCATTGAGGAAAAAGTCAATGCCATCCTTTCAGAATTGAAAACCGAGCTGGAGGGCGGCACCAGGTCCTTACAGCATCGGGAATCTTTGAATTATGTTTTGACCCGTTATGCCAACATTTTCTTTACCGATATCAACCTGTATGATGCTAACGGCATGCTCATGGCCAGTTCCCGGGAAGGAATTTTTAATGAAGGCTTGGTCGCCAGACAAATGGACCCAAGGGCTTACGATGAATTGGCAACGAAAAAGCAACCTAAGTTCTTGCATAAGGAGCGCATTGGCAAATTTCAATACCTATCTGCTTATGCCGTATTTCGCGACAGAGATGGAAATGTGATTGGGTATGTGAACCTTCCTTATTTCCTCAGGCAAAATGACCTGCGCGAAGAATTGTCTTCTTCTCTATTGGCCTTGATTAATATTTACAGCTTACTTATCGTGGCTTCTATGGCCGTAAGTCTATTGATGGCCAATCGATTGACTACGCCTTTGTCCATTTTACAAGAAAAAATTTCCCAGTTGAGATTGGGACGGAAGAACGAGATCATCGATTATCGAGGTCAAGATGAAATTTCAGGCCTTGTTTCGGAATACAACCGCATGGTTCGCGAGTTGGAACAAAGTGCCGCTTTGCTGGCCAGAAGCGAACGTGAATCCGCTTGGAAGGAAATGGCACGGCAAGTAGCCCATGAGGTGAAAAATCCCCTCACACCTATGAAATTGAGTGTGCAATATTTGCTTAAAGCCTGGGAAGATGGCAAACCGGATTTTGATGATCGCCTTCGCCGATTTAGGGATGCCATGCTAGACCAGATTGAAACACTTTCAGCCATTGCATCCGAGTTCTCGTATTTTGCCAAACTTCCGGAAACCCACCCCGTTCAGTTGGACTTAATTCTTTTGGTGGACAATTGTGTCGCCTTTTTTAGAAACAACGAGGAAGATGTGGCCATTTCACTAGAAACCGGAAATTTAACGCAGGCCATGGTAAAAGTAGACCGTGACCAAATGCTTCGGGTTTTTAATAATTTGATTAGAAATGCTTTGCAGGCAATACCCCCAGGCCGAGAAGGGAAAGTGGTTATTCGTATGTTTACGAAAGGCGACCATATCTGGGTAGAAGTGGCAGACAATGGCATGGGCATCCCCGCAGATATTCGGGAAAAAATCTTTGCGCCCAATTTCACCACCAAAGGTTCCGGAATGGGATTAGGTTTGGCCATGACCCGTACCATTCTTGAAAATGTGGATGGAGTCATTGATTTTACCACTGAGGATGGACAAGGCACCACCTTCCGGATTCGTTTGCCCAAAGCCTGAGCATCCCAAGCAACATTTCAGAGGCATGCGGGTTACATATTCATTAGACCAAAAAACAAGATGCCATGATAGAAAAGGAAGAAACCATGCATTCAGGGACGCCTCGTCGGTGGTTACTGGCCGGCGGAACCGGATTGATTGGTCGCCGATTGACCGATGCATTGCGGTCGCGCGGGCATGAAGTAAAAGTCTTGAGTCGAAAAGGTCCGGGCGGGTGGTCCCCAGGAGAAAAGCCATTGTCTCTTGAGCTTTTAAAAGATGTGGATGTAGTGGTGAATTTGTCTGGTGCTTCCGTTGGAGAAGGACGATGGACCGCAAAAAGGAAGAAGGAACTGCTAGAGAGCAGAATTCAGCCCATTGCTACGCTGGAAGAGGCATTGAGCCAATTGGATACCAAGCCGTTTTTTATACAAGCCTCAGCCATTGGTTACTATGGTTTTGAACAAACAGAGCCATTTTTTACAGAGAAGTCCCAGCCCGGTAAGGATTTTTTGGCAAGACTTTGTGTGGATTGGGAAGCGGCAGCGCACACCTTGCAGCCCGTGACGGCCGGCCTTTCCATCTTGCGTATAGGCGTTGTTTTGGATGCGCAGGGCGGCGCATTGCCCAAAATGTTGGCGCCTGTTCGATGGTTTGCCGGTGCTGCTCCCGGTTCGGGCAACCAAGGCATTTCATGGGTGCATGTGGACGATGTGGTTGCGGCCATTTTATTTGTAGAAGCACATCGGCACCAAGGCGTTTTCAATCTGGTCTCTCCCGAACCCCAATCCATGACGCAGTTTATGCGTGAGGCCGCAAAGCAATTGCATCGACCATTTTGGCCATTTCCTATTCCCGCTTTTGTATTGAATTTGGCTATGGGTGAGCAGGCTGACTTGGTGGTTAAAGGCAGTCTGGTAAAACCCACCCGACTTTTGGATGTTGGTTATGTATTTCAGTTCTCAAAGTTGCCGGATGCGCTAAAGAATCTCGTTACTTTGCAGGCATGAAAGAAAAAGCCACCCGGCGCATGAGCGCCAAAGCCCTGCGCAGATCTTTTCGTCTTTTTTCTTTTGCTGCCCCATGGAGGGCGCATTTCTGGGTGGGCATGGTCTGTTTGCTCATTTCTTCCGTTAGCTCCTTGGCCTTGTTTTCCAGTATGGGAAAACTCATTGACGCCCAAATTGGGGTGAAGCCGGACATGGTTTTAGAGATTTTGGGTTGGATTGGAATCATTCTGGTGGTGCAAGTCATAACTGCGTATTTGCGGATTTACACTTTTGCCATTGTGTCCGAGCATACCGTAGCCAGGATTAGGAATGAAGTGTATGGCCGACTCATCCGCCTTCCCATGGATTATTTTGCGAAGCATAGGGTAGGGGAGTTGAACAGCCGAATCAGTTCAGACATTGCTTCTATTCGAGATTCCATGACCACCTTTTTGGCAGAATTTATACGACAAACGGTAACGGTGGTGGGCTCGGTGGTGATTTTATTGACCACGTCCGTAAAGTTGGCGCTTTTTATGGTGGGTACGCTACCTGTAATGGTACTGGTGGCGGTGATTTTTGGGCGTAAAGTGAGGAAACTATCCAAGCAAGCCCAGCAAGAAGTGGCAGATGCTTCTACAGCGGCTGAAGAAACCCTGCAAGCCATTGCTACGGTGAAAGCTTTTTCGCGTGAACCTTATGAATCGAAGAGATATGCCACTATAAATACGTCGATCATTGCTACAGGGCTGCGTAATGCCGTTTGGCGCGGTTCTTTTGCCTCTTTCATTATTGTGTTCATTTTTGGTGCCGTTGCCGCCATTGTTTGGTTTGGTTCAGGGATGGTGGGTTCCGGAGAAATCTCTCAGGGCGATTTGTTTCAATTTTTCCTTTTATCTGTTTTTATGGCCGGTTCCGTAGGTGGGCTTGCAGATACCTATGGCCAAATTCAAAAGGCTGTGGGTGCTACCGAACACTTATTGGATATTCTGGAAGAACATCCGGAGCAAGCCGGGGATACCCTGGTTACCCCGTCTTCTAAGTTTAAAGGGAAATTGGTACTGGAGCATGTAAGTTTTACTTATCCTACCGAGGGAGCGCAGCCTGTTTTGCAGGAATTAGATATGACCATTGAGGCAGGTCAAAAAGTCGCGGTGGTGGGAGCCAGCGGGGCCGGTAAATCTACGTTAGCGCATCTATTGTTGCGCTTTTACACACCCCAAAGCGGGACCATTTATCTGGATGGTGTGGATGCCTCAACAATGCCGTTGGAAGTGTGGCGAAGTGCTTTTGCCTTGGTTCCACAAGATATTCTACTTTTTGGAGGCACCTTGTTTGACAACATTCGTTACGGTCGGCTGGATGCTACCCAAGAAGAAGTTGAAGAGGCTGCGAAAAAGGCCTATGCCCATGATTTTATCCTGAGTTTTCCTCAGGGTTATCAAACGGTGGTGGGAGAACGCGGCACCCGACTTTCCGGTGGGCAAAGACAGCGGGTGGCCATAGCACGCGCCATTCTCGCAGATCCAGCCGTTTTGGTATTGGACGAAGCCACCAGTGCCTTGGATGCTGCGTCTGAAAAAGAAGTACAATTGGCTTTGCAAACTTTAATGAAAGGTAGGACCAGTATTGTTATCGCCCACCGGCTTTCTACCATTCGGGATGCAGAGCAAATTGTAGTTTTGGATCAGGGAAAAATTGTGGAGCAGGGAAGTCATGACGCCTTAATGGCGCAAAAAGGGCTATATGAAACTTTAGTCAAACTCTCAGCCTCACGTGACGAAATACCTGTTTCATGAAGTGTTTGCAATGGATGACTTTGGCCCATGAAGGCTGGGTCATGGTTTTATTTGGGTTGTTAATTTTGGTGATGCTGGCCCTCGACCTGGGGCTTGTTAACCGAAAAACTCATGTGGTTTCCAACAAGGAAGCCATCCTTTGGTCGCTTATATGGATTGGTTTGTCCATGGGCTTTTCAGGATTTTTATGGTGGATCAGTCCTCCAGCGGTAGCCATGGATGTTTTGGTGGAATTTCAAACCGCCTACTGGATTGAAAAGGCCCTGTCTGTGGACAATCTTTTTGTATTCATTTTGGTTTTTCAATATTTTAATGTGCCGAGTGAATACCACCATAAGGTGCTATTTTGGGGTATTTTGGGCGCCATTGTGATGCGTGCTTTGTTTATTTTCACCGGAACTGAGCTCATTGGAATGACCTATTTCCCCGAATTTACGGTAGGTGAACATCGCTTTCGAGTGAATGGGCTGCTCACTGTTTTCGGGCTTTTTTTAGTTTTCGCCGGGGTGAAATCCGCTTTTGTGCCCTCCGAAGATGATGGAGAAAAGGATTTTAGTAAAAGCCCTGGAGCCAAAGTCATTTACTTGTTTTTTCGGGTAAGCAAAGAATACCATGGGGATCGATTTTTTACCCGCGAAAACGGAATGCGCTTGGCCACTCCATTGTTAGTGGTGGTGGGCGTGGTAGAATTCACGGATTTATTGTTTGCAGTAGATTCTATTCCGGCCATTTTTGCCGTCTCAGATCAACCCCTCATTTTGTACACTTCTAACATTTTCGCCATTCTTGGCCTAAGGTCTTTGTATTTTTTACTGGCCAATTTCGTGGATCGGTTTAGGTACCTTAAATATGGGTTAGCTTTTATTTTGACCTTTATCGGTGTGAAAATGGTATTGGCACCCGTTGTGCACGTTCCTTCCGCTTTGTCTTTGGGTTTGGTTCTTTCCGTGTTGCTCTTTTCTAGTTTGGTATCTATCCTGATTCCGGAAAAAGGAAACCCTTAACCTTTATTTTTTACCTCGCATTTTGCGCAACCTTTTGGATGTTTAAAGGCGTTGCGCCACCTATATATAAAGTAAGCCGCTGCGATAACGCCCATGCTCCACACCAAAAGGGTTTGTATATCCATGGTTTAAGCCATTAAATGATAGACCAAAAGGGCCGCCAGATAGGCCAAAAGACTCATTCCAAGCCATTGAAGCAGAGTAAGTTTCCAGCTGCGCGTTTCTTTGTACACCACGGCAACGGTACTGAGACATTGAAGGGCGAAAGCATAAAATACCATCAATGAAAAGGCGGTTGCTGCGGTAAAAACAGGTCCTCCACTGTCTGCCCGCACTTCTTGAAGCATACGCTGGCGAATGGGTTGAAATTCTTCTGTTTCCCCCAAGGCATACACCACGGAAAGGGTGCTCACGAAAACTTCCCGCGCAGCAAATGAAGCGATGAGTGCAATTCCTATTTTCCAGTCGTACCCAAGAGGAGCGATCACGGGTTCTACGGCATGGCCTAACATCCCCATGTAAGAGTATTTCAAACGTTCTGCCTCAAAAACATGAATAAGGCTATCGTGACTGGCTTCTGGAGATGAAGCCAAAGCGGCTGCTTCTTGTTCATTGATTTTTTCCATTTGCTCCGGTGGGCCGTAAGAAGATAAAACCCAAAGCAAGACGGAAACGGCTACAATCACTTTTCCCGCTTCTACAACGAATGATTTAGCTTTGGTGTAGGCCACCATCGCCATGTCTTTCAAGGAAGGGAAACGATAAACCGGGAGTTCGATCATGAGAAAACTTGGCGTTTGAGACTTCATGATTTTTTGAAGTACAAAGGCCACCAGAAGAGCCGTGCCTGCCCCTAATACATACATAGCCAGCAAGGCCAAACCTTGAAGTTGGAAAGGTCCAAAGGTCTGGTCAGGTACCGCAAGGCCAATAAGAATGACATAGACAGGAATCCGTGCAGAGCAGGACATGAACGGGGTTACCAGCAAGGTAATAAGGCGTTCCCTAGGGTGTGAAATGTTTCGTGTGGATAAAATGGCCGGAATGGCGCAAGCAACCCCAGAAACCAAGGGAACCATGCTTTTTCCATGTAAGCCCAGTGGCCGCATCCACCTGTCCATAAGAAAAACCACCCGCGACATATATCCGGTGTCTTCTAAAATCGCCAAAAAGAGAAAGAGCAGTACAATTTGTGGAATGAAAATCACCACTCCGCCAATGCCGGGAATGAGCCCTTGAATAATCAATTCTTGCAGCGCTCCTTCAGGAAGCATTTCACTTAATCCTCCACTCAAGGCAGCTGTGCCACTGTCAATCCATTCCATGGGTTTTTCCGCCCAACTAAAAATGGCTTGAAACAATAAGGTGAGTAAGCCAAGAAAAAGTACGTAACCCCAAAAAGGATGTAGGGCTATTTTATCAATACGCTGCGTGAAATGGGAAACCTTCGGACTTTTTTGCATCCTTGCCAGCGATAAGGCTTCCGCCACTTTGCGATAACGGAATTTTGTTTCCTCTAGGACGATTTTTTTGGTTGAAACTTGGTGTTTCTCCTCCCAGGCTTGCAGGGCTGAGGATGGGGAAAGGCTTCGTCCTTTAAGAAGAGCTATGTAAGTTATAGCGGTTCCGGTTAAGTTTTTAAGATCAAATATGGCATCATCTGATAAGGAGGAATGATGTACTTGAGAAGGTGGCGCAACCGAAAAAGATGTTTGATGGAATAATTCAAACAGGGAATCCAAGGTAGATGCTTTTTTGGCAGAACCCAGTATTACCGGTATGCCCCATAAATGCGCAAGGGTTTCTGCATTCCATTGGATGCCTTGGGTTTCTGCTTGGTCTATCATGTTGACTAATAGTGCGCAGGGAAGGCCGAGGTCCATGATTTGGCTGGCAAGAAACAATCCACGGTCCGGGTGGACGGCATCAATGACAATGAGGACGGCATCTGGTTTCTTGTCCTTTTCTGTAAGTTGGGAAAAAACCACACGCTCATCTTCAGATTGAGGGAAAAGGGTATAGGTCCCGGGCAGGTCTGTAATCAACCTTTCTGATTCACCTTGCTTCCAGATTCCTTGTTTTTTTTCAACTGTGACACCCGGATAGTTCCCAACTTTTTGTTTCAATCCGGTCAATTGATTGAAAAGGGTTGATTTGCCCACATTAGGCGTACCTGCAATGGCAATATGGAACAGGTTAGTCTTCATGCAGGATAAGCAATAAGTGGGCAGCTTCTTGAGGTCGCAGCGCCAAGATGGTTTGGTTGACTAGGAATGCCATGGCGCCTTTTCCCGGCGCCTGGATATGTAACATCACTTCTGTTCCGGGCAAAAGCCCCATTTCAAGTAGCCTATCCATGGCCACTCCATCCAAGACTTCAAGAATGGTTCCTTTTTGTCCCGGCAACAAGCGATTCGCTGTGATATGTAAAGCATCAGACACAAGTCCAAAGGTAAATAATTCTTGGTATGCCTGCCTTTAAACGCTATCCAAACCATCTCTATGCACCAAAAGGAAGATACTTTTTGAAAGAATTGATTATACTTGTCTATGAACTGGCCTAAATGGTGGATAGGAATCTGGGCAATCGCATTGGCTTTGGTTCTCTTTCTTGGCATTCAAAGCACGGAAGGCCAATGGTTTTTTCCGCTAGACGATACGTATATCCATTTTTCCATAGGGGAGCAACTTGCCCGAGGACATTATGGCGTGAATTCGGATGAAACCGCATCTGCTTCTTCCTCTATATTGTATCCCTGGCTTATGGCCTTGGGGCATATTTTGGGAATTCCCACTTGGTTTGCATTAGGCATCAATATATTGGCCATGGGATGGGCTTTGAGTTGGGTGTTTCGAACATGGGCCTCCACGATTCCTTTTTATTTACAACCCTTTGCATTTTTGCCGTTGGCTGCTTTATCTCTGCCTTTATTGGGGATGGAACACGGCTTACACGTATGGGCGGTGGTGGGTACTTTGCGTGGACTTAGTCTGCCACGACCTGACGTCGGCACAGTGATCGCCACCTTGAGTTTGCCCCTGATTCGCTTCGAAGGCTTCGCCATGATTGTGGCGGTGGGTGCGGTTTGGTTGTGGCGCGGTTGGTATAAGGCGGCCTTGGGGTTGGTGGGCTGGACCGCATGCATTTCAATAGCCCATGGGCTTGTGATGGCGCGTTTTGGATTGCCATTTTGGCCTGCTTCCGTGCGTTTAAAATCTGCCGTAGGCCTATATGGTACCGACAGGTTCCAACAGGTTTTGGAAAATCTGAATACAGCTCTTCAACAAAGACAAGGCCTCGTATTCATAGGTGTACTTTTGGTTTTAGGTATCTTATGGTATCGCAGAAAGTCAGCGGTGGTTTGGGTGGCTTTGGTTACCGTGGCGGCCCATGTTTTTTTACAAGGAAGATACGGGTACTTCTTTCGTTACGAAGTGTATGCCGTCGCAGCCGCATGGTTTGCCTTGGTTTCTGCGGTTTCTGGGCCATGGCGTCCCAAGGTGTATGTTTTGGGTGCGCTGCTCTTAGGCTTGCCTTACCTTCAGGCCATGAGGGATACGCCGGGTGCATGCCGAAGGATTTATGAACAGCAATACCAAATGCATCGTTGGGTTACAGAATTTTATCCTCATCCCGTAGCGGTCAACGACTTGGGTTGGGTGAGCTACAAGAATGACCTTCCCGTTTTGGACCTCATGGGACTTGGTAATGAAAAAGTATGCGCGCTCCGGACTTCCGGCCAATTTGATACCTCCCATATGGAAGCCTTAGCCAATGATTATGGGGTGCATATGGCCTTAATTTTTACCGAGTGGTTTGATGAGATTGGGCTACCCTCTTCTTGGAAAAAAGTAGACTCACTCAGAACCTATGTCTTTACAGGCCCCGGTTATCTAGTAGACTTTTACACTACGCCACTGGCGGACGAAGCAGAAGTTCGAGAGGCATTAGAAGCTTTTCAGGCGTCTTTGCCTGTCCCATGACTGAAGTCATGGGTGGGGTGTTCGTAGGCTTAGGTGCCCCTGACTGAAGTCAGGGGTTAGTAAACCAGGTTGATGATGCGCCCCGGCACTACGATTACCTTTTTGGGTGTTTTTCCCTCTAGCCACTTTACGGTTTGTGGGTCGGAGAGCACCGCCGTTTCTATGTCTGAGGGACTTGCCGTAGCTGCCGCTTTGAACTTGAACCGTACTTTACCATTAAAGGAAACCGGATAATCGAAGTGGTTCTCGGTGAGCGCTTCGGGGTCAAAGTCTGGAAATGTAGCTTGGGCGATGAGCCCTTGTCCTCCCGAAATGGCCCAAAGCTCCTCGGCGATGTGCGGAGCGAAGGGCGATAAGGCGATCAAAAAGGGTTGAAAAAGCGCTTTTTCCGATGCTTTCCGGTCTATCCATTCATTCAAACAAATCATAAAGGCCGAAATACAAGTGTTCAGAGAAAGCTGCCCAATGTCTTCAGGGATTTTTTTCAGCAGCTTGTGCAGCGCTTTATGATTTGCCGGATCAGGAGCATGATCCGTAAGCCGGCATGAGCCATCTGGGTTTACGCAGGCCTTCCACAACTTCCGGAGAAATTTATGAACGCCTTCAATCCCTTGTGTATTCCAAGGTTTGCTCTGTTCCACCGGACCTAAAAACATCTCATACATGCGTAACGTATCAGCCCCATATTGGTCCACAATGGCGTCCGGATTGACCACATTGTATTTGGATTTGGACATTTTTTCCACCTCCCAATCACAGTGATACTGGCCGTTTTCCAAAATGAATTCAGCTTGCGCCGCATCCGGGTAACGCTGTTTAAAGGCCTCTACATTCAACACATCATTTTGCACCAGATTTACATCTACGTGTAATTTTTGTGTGGGGTATTGGTTTTTTAAACCGGCAGATACATAGGCGTTACGCTCTTTGAGCCGATAAACAAAATTACTTCTGCCCTGGATCATTCCTTGGTTTACCAACTTTTTAAAGGGCTCCGAGGTAGGTAAGTACCCAAGGTCAAAAAGGAATTTATGCCAAAAACGCGCGTACAATAAGTGGCCTACCGCATGTTCTGTGCCTCCAATATAAAGGTCCACATCTTTCCAGTACTCAAGGGCAGCTCTTCCCGCAAAGACCTCCGGATTTTGTGCGTCCATGTAGCGTAAAAAATACCAACTTGAACCTGCATATCCCGGCATGGTATCTGTCTCCCTTTTTCTTCCATCCGGCATTAAAGTCCAAGAGGTAAGTTTAGTCAATGGACTTTCCGGTTTTCCTGTGGGCCTAAAATCATCCATGGCCGGAAGGTGCAGGGGAAGATCAGCTTCAGGTAAGGCTTCGGGTACATCTTCTCGGTAGCAAATGGGAAAAGGTTCACCCCAATAACGCTGGCGACTAAAATTGGCATCGCGCAGGCGAAATTGGATTTCCTTTTGGCCTAGTTGATGCTCCACCAAGTAATCAATGATCACCTTCATGGCGTCTTTTACCTGCAAGCCATTTAGAAAATCAGATTGAATTAATTGACCTTCTTTGGCTTCGTAAGCTTCCGTAAGGGTGGTTGAGGCTTCATCCTCCGCCGTGATGACTTGCCGAATCGGTAATTGAAAATGTTTGGCAAATCTAAAATCTCTGGCATCATGCGCGGGAACAGCCATCACCACCCCCGTGCCATAACCAGCCAAAACATAGTCGCCGACCCACACAGGTAATTTTTCGCCGGTGAGGGGATGCATAGCGTAGCTTCCTGTAAACACGCCGCTAATTTGTTCTACGTTCGCCTGACGTTCGCGTTCTGAGCGATTTTTTGCTTCCTCAACGTAGGCCATTACCGCTTCCATTTGTTCTGGGCTGGCCAACTCCTTGGCCCATTCAGATTCAGGTGCCACCACCAAAAAGGTTACCCCAAAAAGTGTATCAGGTCGGGTGGTGAAAACTTTAAGTGATTTATCTGTGGCCTGAGCGCCTTCCAGTTTGAATAGAACAGACGCACCCACAGATTTGCCAATCCAATTTCGCTGCATGTCTTTCATCGCTTCCGACCAGCCCAAGGTTTCCAAATCGGACAAAAGTCGGTCTGCATAGGCGGTAATGCGCAAAAACCATTGGCGCAACTGTTTTCTTTCTACCGGATGGTTGCCACGTTCGCTACGTCCATCCTTTACCTCATCATTGGCCAAAACCGTACCCAACGCTTCGCACCAGTTTACATAAGCGTAAGACTGGTAGGCCAAGCGATAGCACATGAGAATATCCGATTGGGTTTTCGGGGAAAAGGCCAGCCATTCGGAAGAAGAGAAAGGGGGATGGGCATCCGCAGAGGCTTGGATTCCCTGGCTGCCTTTCTTTTCAAAATGTCGAATAAGGGCAGAAATGGGCTGAGGTTTCCTTTTTTCAGTATCAAACCAATGGTTGAAGAGTTGTAAAAAAATCCATTGGGTAAATTGGTAATATTTGGGGTCAGAGGTTACCACTTCACGGCTCCAATCGTCGGCTAAACCCAGATTTCTCAGTTGCTCGCGATCGCGTGCGATGTTTTGAGCCGTG
>CAZRHR010000066.1:0-3294 GCA_964599915.1 uncultured Candidatus Competibacteraceae bacterium
TGGTTTGGGTGGCATTGCCCAAAGTGGGGGTGTGGCCATGTGGATGATGCTTTGTCCTTTGATTTTTTTATGGCAGCATCAACCTAAAATAGCGGGATATTGGTTCTTGGCGGTGGTGTTGGGTTGGCTATTGTTGCTTCCTGTGTTGGCTTGGATTCCGGTTTGGGATGGATATGGGGTTTGGGAAAAGCGCATTTTTTTCTTTTTAAACTTAGGATTGGTGGCAGGCGTGGTCTTTTTGGTGATGGAGTATTTTGCTTTGCGGTCCATGCAATTACAGGTGGCTAGCGACCAATTGCTGTTCAATCTTTTACCGGCTTCTGTAGCGGAAAAATTAAGGCGGAAAGGCCGGGTTCCGGTACGGTCTTATCCGGAGGTCACGGTTTTGTTTGCCGATTTAGAGGGGTTTACGGAACTGAGTAGAAACGTCTCTGCCGGTGTGTTGGTTGCTTGGCTCGACCGACTTTTCACCCATTTGGATGCTTTGTGCGAAGTGCATGGTGTTGAAAAGATTAAAACCATTGGCGATAACTACATGGTGGCCTGCGGGATTCCAACCTCTTGTCCGGATCATGCACAACGGATTTGGGATTTTTCCTTGGCTGTTCATGCCTTGGCCAAAACCATGGCTATGCCGGATGGGCGACCGGTTCGTTTTCGCATGGGCATGCATAGTGGCCCTGTGATTGCCGGGGTTATTGGACGCAAAAAGTTTTTGTACGACGTGTGGGGCGAAACCGTGAATTTGGCGGCCCGACTTGAACAAAACGCTACCGTGGGTGAAATCTGGATGACCCAAACCACCTTTGCGTCTATGGCGCATCCACCGGAAGCTGGCGCATGGCGTACCGTGCCATTGAAAGGGGTAGGGGAGTGTCGTGTGTGGACTTGGGGAAATGGGTAAGAAAAAGTTTCCTTCTTTTATCTACGTTCTCCCTTTGGATTTACCCATGACCTCCTTTTCAGGGCAAAGCGTTCGAAGAATACGTGGGACAGACAGTTTAAGCAAGCCTACCCTCATCATTTTCTTCAACCTCTCCGTAATGACTTCTTGTAGGTACCTTTTAAAAAGTGAAAAGAAATCTTGGTTTTGAGGCGAATAGGTTTGTTTGTTAGATATTGTAAAGCCTTTTTATATTCAAAATTTCCCTGCTAAAATGGCGTGAATCCCAACAATCATGCGTGTTTACAATTTTGTTCAAAAATTAACAAAAGAAAAAAGCAAGCCATATTTGTAAATAAATGTTAAAAAATTACAATAAATGAAAACCTCTTTTGGGGATGCTTGTTTAGCTTTTCATAATCTAAACTTAAACAAAATGATTAAAACCATGCTTCTCGGAGACAGTAGCCAGGTGTTGGCTCTGCTTCAAGGTCAGTCTCTGGCCTCCTACACTGCGTTCACCTTCTTTGTAGGTACCATGGCCATGATGGCCGCCGCAGCGTTCTTCTTTTTTGAAATGCGCAATGTGGAAGAAAAATGGCGGACTTCCCTTTTGGTGTCCGGTCTTATCACTTTCATTGCAGCCGTTCACTATTACTACATGCGTGAATTTTACATGGAGACCCAGACTTCTCCTACCTTCTTCCGCTATGTAGACTGGTTACTCACCGTGCCCTTGATGTGTGTAGAATTTTACCTCATCACCAAAAAAGCAGGTGCAAAAATCGGTTTGTTGTGGAAACTCATCGCGGCTTCTGTTATCATGTTGGTGACGGGCTATTTCGGAGAAGCTGTAGATCGTGACAACTCGGTCATGTGGGGCGTACTCAGCGGTGCCGCTTACTTCTACATTGCCTACTTAGTATGGTTCGGCGAAGTAGCCAAATTGGCCGCTACCGCTGGTCCAAAAGTAGCACAAGCGGTTCGCATTCTAGCATGGTTTGTATTGGTAGGATGGGCTATCTATCCTGTCGGTTACATCATCGGAACCCCGGGTGGATTGTTCGGTCTTTTCGGCTCTGTTGAAAACAACCCAGTAATGGATGTGGTCTACAACATTGGTGACGCCATCAACAAAATTGGCTTCGGTTTGGTCATCTATGCCCTCGCTGTAAGCAAAGAATCCTAACCTAAACGGTAAGAAAGGGTCGGCATTCGTGTCGGCCCTCTTCTTTTATTATGGAAAATCTACTGCTCATAGCCATTGTCCTTTTAGGTGTTCCGCACGGAGCCGCTGACCTGTGGGTAAGTCAAAAACTACATCCCAAAGGACATCCCATTTTTGTTTTTGGTGCTTATGTTCTGGCCGCTGCGGCCTTTCTGCTTGGTTGGTGGTTTTGGCCTCAAGCCGTTTTTTTGCTCTTTTTGTTGGTGTCGGGTTGGCATTTCGCTGACACCGATTTACCCGATCAGCCTTTTTGGCGAAAAGCTTTGTATGGGGTTTGGTTGATCATGCTGCTCTTGGGTATGCATGCCGATGAATTGATGGTTTCAGCCAACGGGTTTCCCGCTTTGCCACAACTTCAAACCTCTTTCTTTTTGACGCATGCTTCTTCCTTCAGCTATTTGCTCTTTCTCTTCGGTTCGGGATACTTCCTTTCGCAAGCCCGGCAACCTAAACGTCTTTTTTTACCTTTTGCACTGTTACTTTTAGGCTTACATACGCCCTTTCTCATTCACTTTTGTCTGTATTTTCTGGGCTGGCATGCGCCGGTAGCCCTCAATCAAATTAGGACATTCATGGGCTGGACTTGGCCTAATTTTCTGGGAAAACTGCTCCCACTTTCCATTTTATCTTGGGTCATGTTTGGAACACTTGGTTTTATGGTCGATGAAGGCAGCCGACTCTTTTGGTTTTTTGGCCTGTTGGCCGCCCTCACCTTACCACATTCTTTGCTTTTTCATTGGATGACAGAACGCACCCAAGCGCCCAAAACAACAAACCAAGCGGCCTAACCCGGTAAAATCCTATAGGTGCTCTATCCCCGGTTAGATGGTAAAAGGAAGGGTTTGTAATACCTTTCCATTGCCCAATAAACAAACGGAATAATCACCGGCCGGCATGTCATTGAGGTCTATTTTAAAAGGAAACCGATAGGTGCCCGGCGATTGTTGGGGCAACGTCATGCAGGTTCTTACCAAATCCTGCTGGGCATTCTGGATCACCAAGTGAACTTCTGCCGGTGCATGCAAGGTGTATTCGATTTTACTCGTTATCCACTGCGCCTTAGCCAGAAATGCCGGGCCATTTGGATCGTCTTGTTCCTCGTATTTCATGCGATAACCAGGCTCCTTTTTCCCGATTAAAGCGCATAGTTTGTCGATAAATTCTTTTTCACCTTCGGGAGGAA
>CAZRHR010000066.1:3304-14229 GCA_964599915.1 uncultured Candidatus Competibacteraceae bacterium
TTGAACATCCACTTGATCAGCCCACTCACGCTGGACCAGAAAAGCCAGCATGTCTTTTAGCGGAGTGGTAGCGTCCTTATATCTTGAAAAAGTGGTCTTTGAATGAGAGCTGGAGGCATTTTTGGGTGCGTTTCCACACACGGCCTCAAGCACCACAGTTCGCTTTTCACCGGCCCTTAAAGCCACCAAACGGGGATGAACCAATACCCTAGGTTGCACGAGGGTATCGTCAGGTAGAAAAGTGAGCCCGGCTGCAAAACTCAAGTGCAGGGGACGTTGGGTTTTATTGGTCAATTCCAATGTAATGCCATCGGAACATCTTTCTGCCTCAAAACGAATCATCTTGTTTTGGTGGGCCTTTTCAAAGGGCAGGGTCAACCTTTCTTCTTGGGCGAAAACGCTTGAAAAAACCACAGAGGCCATTAAAATGTACTTGTTCATAACTTCGGTTTTAAGGGTGAATGGATGCAGAAAATGAAGGTTGAGGTTGGGTGTCTTTGGTGCTTTGGAAAAGTTGGGTCAACGCTTTTCGTGTAAAAAAGAGGCCCTCTTTAGAAAAGACATACCATGGTGCCTTGGTCCACTGACCTACGGTGGTCTGCATGGTTTTTTTACCAAGTGGCGTTTGAAAATCCAACTGCAATTGGGTGAGAGGCGAAAGATGATCAAGCGGCAAAACTCCTTGGGATTGAGGCGTTGTAAACTGCTCTTGAAGAATTATTTTCCCATGTCCATGCACCAGTCGATACTTAAGTAAACCATAGCCTTTGGCACAAGTAAAAGGGGTTTTCCCCGGCTTCTGCATAGGTTCCAACAGCGCGTATTTTCCGGGACTTCCGGCAGGAAAAGTAAAATAATCATGGTCTCCCAAATCCAGCACCTGTAATAGTTTTTGATCTAACTTTTGCCAGGTTTGTTGGGCTTCATCCCATTTGCAATACATGGGTTTTTGCCGTTTTTTCTCTTTTTTTCTTTCAAAACCAATCATCCTATTGGCTTCTGCCAAAGGACTTATTTCCCAAGCCATATAAAGTTGGGCCACTTTGGTTGAATGGATTTGCGTGGTGCCCCATGCGGACACTTCTTCAAAGGAAACCAATTGAATTCCTGCCGGAAGACTGTCTAGCATAGGAGCAGACAACGCCTGAAATAAAAGACTTGCGTACCACATGATTCAAGGATTTAATGGGATGATATCGTTACGATGCAAACGAAGGGTCGCGCCTTCTTTGGATGTATTTTCTGACAAGGCATCCAACAGCCTGGGCTGGAATGTTTCGGCAGATACTAGAAATTGGCGTCCCAAAGGATCGGCGAGTTGGATGTTCCAGTCACGGGCCATGTCCAAATCTATGCCTACGATGTCCATGTGACCTTGGTCCAATGAAATGTTGGCGTTCCACACTTTATTGGGTTGGGTGGTACACCACTGGCCCGCCACAAAACCATAACCGGATGGCGCCACAAGGCCAATTCGCTGAACAGGTTTTTTTACTTTATACTGAAGTGCATACAGGCCGGAACCTTGCAAAGGTGCTGAAAGCCACGTCGCATGGTCATGCGTAATTTTCATGCTTGGTTGGAGGCCAATCCAAACTTGGTTCTCCACATCATACTTGGCCACGGTGAGGTCTTTTTGTCGGTCATTTTGAACCAACGGAATCATGACTTTTTGGACATCGTCCAAGCGATTATCAGGAACTTCTAAGTGAAAGCGAAGCACTTGCTCCCAATAGATTTGTTGGTGGTCTATGTAGGCTGAAATACCCGTAGAATCAGGGAAAAATTTCACTTGCCACAACGGAACTGCTTTGGCTATAGCGGGAGATATCACAAAGCCCAAACCGGAGCCGTGGATGACGGTGGTATCCGGAAGTTTTACCACGGGTGGGGGTTTATAATAAGGGCAAGTCCTAATTTCTATATCCGTACAATAATTGACCGGACAAGTCATCACAAAAGTTCTAATGACCGCGCCCGGATATCCTTCCGTTTTTAAAATGTCCATCACTCCTTGGGCACGCTCATGGGCCACTTTTCCCGGTGTTTTTTTTCCTATACCATTGGTGACATAACTGATGATATCTATGCGATGCGCTCTCACCAATTTAACTAAGGCCACCTCAAAATTCTTTCGGGTTTCTGTGTCAAATTGGGTGTCTGTTCCGGGAAAATTATATTGGTAGTAGGAGTCTCTCCCTGTCATTTGACAAGGCTTGTCAGACTGAGCGACCAATCCGGTCCATGTCCAGAGGTAGAGCCAAATGGCAAAACAAGTTGTTCTCATGGCCAAAGGTTTAGGTAAAAAGGGTAGGTTGAAAAAATAACGGAGAAAGGAAAAAAAAAAGTATGTCCTTTGGCCTAAATTCTATTTAAGTGACTTGATAACAGATTGTTGATTTTATTTATTCACCATTTTAAATGGACGTTGGCCACAGTTATTTTGTGCAGAGCCATGGCTATTTTCTTGAGCTTCATGAAAAAAAGTGCCAAGAATTTTTTAGGGTAAAATGAAAGCTAAAACGAAAGAATGAAAATCAATGCGCTCTCTATTCCCAAAAATGGAACGCTTTCTTGAAAAACCGAATAACGTTTACTACCTGTTTAATTTGTCCACTGAACAACCTAATGGCCATATCCTTCTTTTTTTTGTTCTTAAGGTAAGGTTAGGGTGATGCAGAATACAATAAAATCTCACTTTAGCGTTTTAGATTTGGTTCACTTTACATGCATACCATGAAAAATCGATTTCTTTTTGGCATGTTGATTTGTTTAGGCTCAGTTTTCGCTTTAAGCTGTGGCAACAACTGCGACCCAAACCCAACCGGTACGTGCGCTGAAACACCTCCCACGAATGAGATGTGTACTGCGTATTTTACCCGATGGTTTTACAATGCCCAAACCCAAACCTGCACCCAAATAGGCTATAGTGGTTGTTCTCAAAGGGGTTTTGCTACTGAGCAGGAGTGCGAGGCATGTAAATGTCAGGAGTGATTTTTTTGGCGGTGCCCTCGACTCCGCTCGGGCACCTCAGGCGTCTCGGGCACCTGAAACCATATACACACCACCTCCCTAGCCGGTCCTAAAACTGAAAATAAATGAAGGTCTGTGCGTCCGCTAGAGCGAATTGGTAAATCACCAGAAAAATCAAGATACTCAACCCAATTTGGGCGTAACCCGGCAAGGAGATAAACCTAAGCTTAATGGCTCGTTTCCACGCGGAGGGTAACCAATGCAAAATCATACCGAGCAAAAACACCAAGCTTACCCAAATGAAACCTTCCAACACTGCATAGATATAACTTGGACTCCATCCGGAGACATCTATCATTTGATGCCATAGGGTTTTGGCTGTTCCTACCGTGTCTGCGGTATTTTTGACGTCTCCTGCGCGGAAAAACAGCCGGGTCAATGAAATAAAAATGAACGTAATCCCAATTTTCCATGCGCGCACGCTCCAATGGGATACATGCTCATAAGGACTAATTTTTCTCCAATATTTATACACGACCAGGGCCAAGCCATTTAATCCACCCCAAATCATAAAATTCCAAGAGGCGCCATGCCACAATCCGCCAATGAGCATGGTAAGCATCATGTTGATGTTGGTGATAAAATGCCGCCAAATACTCGGTTTCCAACGTCCAATCAGATACCAAATGGCAAAAACAGCACCCACCGCCGGCAAGGGACGCCAATCATGGGCAATGGCCGACACCACGCCCGTAAGTACGAAAGACCAAATAAATGTGCCCCAAGTGGCTTTTCGGTTCCCGCCAAGTGGAATGTATAAATAATCTTTAAGCCAAGTAGAAAGTGAAATATGCCACCGTTTCCAAAACTCCGCTACATTTTCTGCTTTATAAGGTGAATTAAAGTTCAACGGTAATTTGAATCCCATGAGCAAGGCTACCCCAATGGCCATGTCGGTATATCCTGAAAAATCAGCATATACCTGCAGAGAATACACCAACAAGGAAAAAAACACTTCAAATCCTTTGACCATGTCAGGCAAGGAAAAAGTCCTGTCTACCAAACCAAAGGCAAGGAAGTCGGCTAAAATGATTTTTTTGGCCATGCCGCTCAAAATAAGAAACAAGGCAAGACCAAATAGACGTTTGGATAAACGATAGGGCTGATAAATCTGTGGTATAAACTCAGCAGCTCTTACAATGGGACCTGCCACCAATTGGGGGAAATAGGCCACGTAAAATCCGAAATCAGTAAGTTTTTGTACGGGTTTCAGCCGGCCCCGATACACATCTGCTGCATACGAAATGGTCTGAAAGGTGAAGAAGGACACCCCAACTGGAAGTATAATGTCATCGGCTCCAAAATAAGCCTTGGCTAAAAATTGGTCGTTCCATTGGAAAAGGGGGGCTAAAGCTTCCAATCCTTGATTGGCCCAACTGCCCAACCAATTTTTCACGGCTACGGGAATCCCGGTGGCTTGGGAATACGCTCCGGCCAAGAAGTAGGTATATTTAAAATAAAACAGGGAAATTAGGTTGATAAAAATACTTAGACTTAGCCATGCCGTTTTCTTGCGCTGGGTCAAGGCCGCTTCAATGCGATGTCCTATAAGGTAATCTGTTACGGTAGAAAAAACCAGTAAAAGGAAGAAAAAGCCTGAGGTTTTGAAGTAAAAGAAAAGAGATACAGCAAACAAAAAAGTGTTTCTCAGGGCCAATTTTTTTCCGATCAAGGCCATGCCGGCCATCACCACAATGAAAAAGGCCCAAAATCCCCATACGGTAAAAGTCAGGGGATGGTCTTTGTCAAAAACAGTACACCAGTTTACCCATTGCTCCCAAAGGGTACGCCAGTCTGGTAATAGCTCAAGGTTCATGGCGTAGTAAATGTTTTTCGTAACTTTTGAGCATCGCGCTAAAAAGTAAATCTCCCATTAATCGATATCCGGTGGAGGTGAAATGTACTTTATCTCCTTGGGCCAAACCATTGGATTGCCAAACGGCCATGGATTGCAATCCACCCATGACGGTGAAAAAATCCCATAAGCCGCATCCTTCTGTTTGAGCTAAATACCGCATGGCATCTCGAACCACCAGGCCGTTCTGATTCACGGCGTATCGCCCCCTTCGCATTCTTCTGAATGAGTCATTGTTGGTAATCAATACCATCATGGCCTTGGGGTTGACCTCTCTAACCATGCGCATCAACTGCCGATAATTCCCTTGAAACACGTCAGGTGAAAACCCTGATCCTGCCGCATCATTTATGCCAATACCAAAGACCACTACATCGGGTTTGAGCTCCCGTAAGTGATCCTTAAAATAAGCGCATTTCAAATAGGAATAGGTCCCCGCGCCATTCACGCCAATCGCATGGTAGGTGATACCCGGATCACTGTTTTCCAATTGGATGCCATACAATACAAAAGGACCGGGAACGCTGTCTACGGCCTCTAATTGTAAGGTCACGGCATGAAGATAACTACTGAGGAAAAATTCTGTAATGCCCTCTTCCGGATGATGTAAACTTCTTACGCCCAATGTATCTGCACCGGAAACGACCACTTTCATGCGTTGTGGACCACGGCCGTGAAACACTCGGATATGGTTAAAATCATAGGCCGGATAACGTTCTTTTTTTAAATAAACGGTGAGGGACGCGCCCAATTCTTCGGTAATCACGGCCATACCGGTCAAGCCCAACGGAACATCCGGTTCTCTCCCGACATTTTTCACGGCCCGCCATGCTCCCGTATGGGTCACATAATAGTTGGGCGGATTATTGGTTCTCGCCAGTTGAAAAGGGAAAATTAAGCCTCGACTTCCTCGATTTCCGGGAAAAAGGGTGGAGAAACGCTCCCTGATTCGCCCACTTAACACATCGGCTTGTACATGACTTCCGCCGATATGAACCATGTTTATTTTTCCTGTTCCCCTGAAAATCAATTGGTCTAACTTTTTAAAAAATTGTTTCAAGGGTACGCTGTCTCCATGCCATTCCAATTGATTTTCCTGATACCGGATAAAAGGAAACGTGGGCATTTCATGCGGATAATCGCTCACTTGGCTTTTTGCTGTTCCAAGCAGAAAGACGGTGGTAAAAAGGGTGATTAGGACCTTACGATGCATGGTGTTTCTTTTTTCGTAAGGTGTACAGGTTAAACTCTCGTAGGAAACTTTGCAAAAGTAAGTCTCCCATTTTCTTGGCTCCCGCCGGGGTAAAATGGATATAATCTCCACCTGCCAATGGCGGACTCTCTTTTACCCATGCAGGCATAGCGCCAAGTCCTCCCATGGCTTCTATCATGTCAAAATACGCACAACCTTGTCGAAAGGCTGCTGCTTTTAATGAATCACGGGTCGCATCTAAAAAGGGATAAGGTTGAAATGACCCCTCGATACGGGTCGACATATCTGAGGGCCCAATGACCAAAATGGGAAGGTTGGGCTTATATTTTCTGAACATTTTAAGCTGTTGTTCAAAGCTGCGGGCAAAGCGGCCTGCTTCGGCCTGACTTTCAATAGAGGGCACTGCATTTCCTCCAAATTCAAGCCAAAGGGCATCGGTTCCCAACGCATCCCAACCCTTGAAAAGTAAGGACTGGTCCACCCGCGTAAAAATAGTACCGGAGCAGCCACGCATAGGTAAGTTATCCACCACCACGCCTTGTTTGCTCTCTAAGCTAAATCCATACAATTCAAAACTTCCACTTTCGGTGGTTGAAAATGAAATGGACAGGGTGCCTCCCGGCTGGGCAACGTCGAAACTGAGCGATTGAAATCCTTGAGCAGCGGAGAGCACCTGGGATTGACCATTGACCGCAATGGTGACATCTTCGGTGGCTTGCCCCGCCAAAATTTTGATGCGGCTGTAGTTTCTTGCTTTGGGGGAAATACTAAATCCGGGGGAAAATTGCACCTGGGCTTCAGGACCTTGCACCAAGGTGAAATTCAATAGTGGACCATATCTTCTATGACCCGGGGAAACGGAATCAGGTGACCAAATGGCAAATCGCCGAAAGGGTCCTGTATTGGTTTGTTTCACAGTACCTGAGGGTATCACTTGCAAAGGGGGTTGTAACCCGGGGCCTCCGCCGCCAAATTTCTGCTGTAATCCTTCGCGAACCACTTCGGTCAAGCGATCTATCTCAATTTGTGAATCACCATAATGCATGATGCGAACCAGTTCCGACGTTTTGGCTTTTTCCATGGCTCGGAAAAGCGGATGAAACAGGGTGTCTTGGCCTTCGGGAAAATGAATGGCTGCCTGATGTGCTCTGGCATTTTGGGTCATGACCACTAGGCTGTCTTTGGATGCCAAAGCCTCCACCAAAGCAAGGCTATCAGAAATTTCCTTTTTCCTGAGCGCTGCCATATCGATTACAGGCGTGGTGTCGGCTTGTAGTAGTTTGTGTAATTGTGGCCATTTAAGACTCCATGATTCGGTGATGGACCATTTGCCTGTGGGAAGAAGACTCACTAAAACAAGTCCTGCGCCTATGGCCAGGCCAAACATGACCACACGCCATGGTGAAACATAGGGTTTAGCCATTTTTCCGAATCCTCAGCACTTGACCCGCCCGAATTAAATCTGAACGGAGGTTATTCCATTTTTTCAATTCAGAGATGGTTACACCGCGATATTTTGAAGCAATTTGACCAAGGTTATCACCTGGCTTTACTTTATAATGAATCCATTGAACGGAGGGTGGTGGATTTGATTTTACCGGAGCTGTTTCGGTGATAGTTGTCGCGGCAACAGGGCTGATAGCAGGTGATTCTTGGCTTACAGGTAATTCTGGTAGGGATTCATAGGCTATGGCCAAATCTTCGGGAAGAAAAATTTCATATCCTTGGTTACCGGGAATCCATTCTGAGCGATACATAGGGTTCCACGCATGAAGATTTTCAGACGTAGTATGGAGATGTTGGGCCAAAACAGGGAACTGCTCTGTTCGGGTCACTTTTACTCGTTTTAAATCTACACCGGGTTGTGGACCATGCTGGGCCAATCCGTGTTCAGGTGCATAGGCCAGTAAATAGGCTCCAGCAGAAAATCGATAATAGGCTTTTTGTTTTTCTGCCGATAAACCTTCGACCATGGGTGTAATTTGTTTTTTACACGTTCTTTCACTTGCGGCCACCACGTCTGCGGGTGAGGTCAAAAAGGCCAAAAAAGCCATCGACCAATCCTGAAACTGAAGGTGTAAATCTCGCAGCCATTTCACCGCAACCATACTGGAGCGCAGTGGATCTCGACGTTCATCCAACGTCTCGTTGACTTTTAATCCATATTTTACAGCCACCAGATAGGGTAAATTCCAAAGGCCGCTTCCTCCCTGAGGACTAACAAACAAGGGGTTGAATCCAGTGATTACCGGCAAGTATTGTGCTATGGCAGGGACATTGCTCTTAGAAACAATGGGCGCAATAAGTTGTAAATGGGATGAGGCAGATTGAACGGTCTGCTGCAACTTGGAGGGATTTTGATAAAGCTCTTCCCGAATGATGAGGCCAATTTCAGAAGACCATTGAATCCCTGTTGATCCGGCCATTTGCTGAAAACGACGATGAAAAGTGGAATCAGCTGGCAACACTTCGCCTGCCTGGAGTTGGAAAAACCACCCCAGAAAAAGCACCATGATGCTATGTTTAATTCCTCTCATTCTTACAAAAATCCTCTTTTTTTCTTGATTTCAAAACCTTCTTGGATAGTTTTTATTCACGGGCTTACGTCAATAATTATTTGGTAGAAGTAATGAGTCAATCACCGGCCGCAATTTTCGCTTCCAAAGGGCGTATCCGTCTGCATTCATGTGCAATCCATCCTTTAGAAACAAGCCACGTTTGGCTTTTCCGGTTCCGTCCAGCATCTCATGATGAAGATTTACCCACGTACATCGTTTGTTTTTTTGGTTCATGCCAAGGATCACTTCTTTAGCCATGGCATTGAAGGCTTGCTGTTTTTCCAGGAATTCGGCGCTTTTAATAGATGGCTTTACACTGATGTACACCAAATGTGTACGTGGCCAATGCAACACCAGTTGGGACATAAGCAGGTTAAATTGCTCCAAAATATCAGGAAGGGTCGCGTATGGGAGACTTAAATCGTTTTCTCCGATATACAATACCACCACTTTGGCTCGCAAAGGCCGAATCCATTCCGGAAATCGCAAATTCAAATCGACCAAAGTGCTTCCCCCAAATCCCATGTTCATCACGCGATAAGGGGAAAAATCTTCCTTCAACGTTTTCCAGCCGCGGATGCTCGATGACCCAATAAAAATGACATCAAAACTGTCTTTGGGCGAAATTTGACTGTGGGCCTCCGTGAAATGCGATTGAAATCTTGGATGTTTAGGTACAATGGAGTCCGCATACGTCCCGGTTTGGGCGAAGATGAAACCACCCAAAAAGGCAATAAACACAAGAAGGCTTAGGCGAATCATGAGCAAATAACGGACATTACACTGTTAAAGTATAAGGCCGGTATTTTTTCGTTGCACCAAGGAATTAATCCACCATGGTTACCCCGGGATATTTGGAGGCATCAAATACGAAAATGCTGGCTGGGAAGTCTTTATCCGGCGTGAGCCTTTCAATGCGATAGGTGTATTTTGTGCCGTTTTTACCAATTACCAAAGCCTTGATAATTTGTAGCTTGTCTTCGTCAATATCCAATCGAACAATGCTATAATCTTTATCTTTTGGATTGGTGGGAAACAAATCAATCACCGTGATTTTACGACCACCCACGGTTTTTTTCTCTTTGATTTTTCCCTTAAACCCTTTTTCATAAATGGTAAACATGGTTTGAGGGGTAAGGGCATCTTCCTCCAACTCATTCACAGGCACGCGCTGGGCTTCATTTACATCGGCACGGTAGGTAATCACGGTTTTACCATCGCTCACGACCACAAGGCTGTCCATTTGAAGTTGGTACAAATCGCCTTTCATTTTTAAAACGCCACGACTCTCTTGGTTTAATCCGCGTCCTTCAATGAAAAAGGAAAAAGCCACCTCTACGGTTTTATAAGATTTGGTCTTTTCACTGAGTTTATCAAGTAGGGCTTTGGCTTCGCCATCAACCTGTGCATGTAACATAGAAAGGGTGGTGCTGAACATCATACAAACACCCAAAAGGAAACGGTTCATGAGGGGAAATTTAACAATGGAATATGGTTACAAATACTGTTCCGAAAATCTGAGACCAAGGTAAAACAAATTTTATGGCTTACATACCGTCCAGAAAACGTTGAAGGGAAACTTCATCATGAATAAGCACTTCACGGGCTTTGGAACCTTTATTGGGTCCCACAATGCCTGCCGCTTCCATTTGATCGATGAGTCTTCCGGCGCGATTATACCCGATGTTTAACCTTCGCTGCAATAAAGAAGCACTGCCTTGTTGGTGTTGGACAATGATGCGGGCGGCTTCATCAAAAAGGTCGTCCTTGTCTTCGCTATCGAATTTGGTTTTGTCGGGATCGCCTTCTTCTCCTACATATTCAGGCAGCATCAGGGCTTCAGAAAATCCTCTTTGTTCACCAATGAAAGCCACAATTTGCTCCACTTCTGGCGTATCTACAAAAGGACACTGAAGTCGAATTAAATCTGAACCAATAGACAAAAGCATATCTCCGCGCCCAATAAGTTGGTCTGCGCCTCCACTGTCCAAAATGGTCCTGGAATCAACTTTTGAACTTACCCTAAAAGCTAATCTGGCAGGGAAATTGGCTTTGATGGTTCCGGTAATAATATTGACCGAAGGACGCTGGGTGGCGATGATAAGATGAATTCCAATGGCCCGTGCCAGCTGAGCCAAACGTGCAATAGGCAATTCAACTTCTTTGCCGGCCGTCATGATGAGATCGGCAAATTCATCAATCACAAGAACGATATACGGCAAAAACCGGTGCCCTTCGTTTGGGTTGAGGCGTCTTTGTCTGAAAC
>CAZRHR010000067.1:0-13886 GCA_964599915.1 uncultured Candidatus Competibacteraceae bacterium
GGGAGCGGCTTTTCAAAAAACGATGTTTCGATTAGTTCAACTTAATCACCTGGGTGATGTTTACATCGCCTTTGCTGTTGCGCACATGTACAAAGTACGTGGCGGCAGCAGATCCAAAGAACTCTGGACCTAAGTCGATGCGTGAGCTACCGGAGGGCAATGAAATGTTTCCAGTGCGACCGGTAAGGCGACCCATCATGTCATACACTTCGATGGTGATGTCGTCGGCTTGTGCCAATGCTACATCTACACCGGTAGTGGCGAAGAATGGGTTCGGATATACCACAATGGCATCTTTGCCATCGATGGTCGCATAACCCATGGTGAAGTTCTGTACAGAAGAACCACAAGAGTTGCTTACGGTAAGAACTACTGGGTAAGAACCAGCAGAGGCATAAGTGTGGGTGGTGTTTACGCCTGAACCGGTGTTACCGTCACCAAAGTCCCAAGAATAGCTGGTAGCACCGGTGGAAGCCGCTGCATTGAACCCATAGGTTAGGTTTCCAAGGCTAGACGTGGTAAAGGAAGCTGTAGGGTTGGTTTCTACGGTTACGGTTTGTACCGCACTGTTAGAACAACCGTTAGCAGACACGGTATAAGTAACGTTGTAGTTACCTGCACCTACCGATGGGTTGAAGGTGTTTCCAACTACGCCCGTTCCGCTGAAGCTACCACCGGTAGTGGAAGGCGTCATGGTAATGGCACCGGCTGTAGCACATACAGGGTTCTGTACGGTAAAGCTGGCGTTGGGTAGAGGCGTCACGTTGATGATGGCGGTATCGCTACCAGAACATCCATTCTGAGTTAATGCGTATACTACTTGCACCTGACCTACTCCTGAGATAGAAGGATTGAAAGTACCGGCAGAACCGACACCATTACCTGTCCAAATACCACCGGTTGGTGTAGCCAACATTTGCACAGGGCTTGCGTTGGCACAAACGGAGCTAGGAATAGAGGTGATGTTGGCCACAGGGGCTGGATTCACCGTGATGTTTTGAGTAGAAGAGTTAGAACAACCATTGACCGTGATGCTATATGAAACGGGGATAGCACCTGGGCTTACTGCAGCTGGATCGAAAACTCCATTGGAGCTTCCCACACCACTACCCGACCAAGTTCCACCAGTAGTAGTTGGAACGAGGGTTACCGGGGATCCATTGCTACATAGAATGCCTGGACTTGTAAAAGACGCGTCGGGAAGCGTACCTACAGGTACGGAAAGAGTATTGGTACCGGAGCAACCGTTTGCATCGGTTACTGCATAAGTAACGGTATAGTTACCTGGACCACCTGCTGCAACGGGATCAAAGGTTCCGGCAGAAGCACTGGTGATACCAGGTCCTGTCCATGTTCCATTAGAAGGAGTTGCCGTTAACGTAACAGGGTTTGAGCTACCGCAAATGCTAGGCACACTACCAAAAGCAACTACAGGGGCGGGGTTCACCGTAATAGATTGGGTAGCGGTGTTTTGACATCCGTTGGCGGAAATGGTGTAGGTGATAGACGCTGGACCTGAACCTGCCACAGTTGGGTCAAACGTGCCTGCACTACCATTGGTAATTCCAGTTCCGGAGAACGTACCACCTGGGGTGTTGGGGGTAAGCGTTACGGGGGTGCCATTAGAACAAATTGCACCTGAAGAGGCAAAACCTGCATCAGGAAGGGTGTTTACAGTGATCTGTATGGTATCTGCGTTAGAACAGTTGTTGGAGTTGGTCAGTGCATAAATAACTGAAACCGTTCCTACACCAGCCGTAGATGGGCTGAACTGTCCAGTAGAACCATTGGTAATTCCTGTACCAGTCCAAGTTCCACCTGGGGTGGCCGCCTGAAGGGTTACAGGGTTACCGCCCACACACAAAGTACCCGGAGGGGTAATAGCCGTGTTGGGCAGTGGGTTTACTGTAATGGTTAATACGTTAGACGTATCCGTACAAATACCATTGTCATGCACTACAAAGTAGGTTCCACCTACGGTAGCTTGAATGGTATCTGTATTGTTCTGTGCCAACGGCAGGCTCACCCCGTTTACGTGCCAGTCGTAGGATACAGAATTTACCGTAGACGCCAATGTAACTGTATTTCCTTGGCAAACCGTAGTGGCAGTAACGGATGCGATACCAGTGGAAATAGAGTTAATCGTGAGCGCCCATGGACGGTTACTAAAGTTAGATACGTTGGATAAAGTCAAAGTGGACAAAGCAGGAGAAGCGTTGCTCACAAGGACAGCACCCGCTTGTGGCTGCCATTGAGCAAGTTGGAAATTAGCTAATCCTACGTAGTTTGAATCCGCTTGGTTATCAAAGTAAAACCTCAAGCTGGCAGAAGAAGAACCAGCAGGGCGAGAGATTTTATGGAACCAATAGTCGTTCACATAACAAGCCGGAGCCACCGCATTGAACGTGAATGCTGAGTCGTTGTTTCCTGTGTAATTCAAGAAACCGACCGCATACGTGTTGGCGTTGGCGTTGGCAGGTGTGATGTCAATGGGACGGTACCGTGTAACACCTTGGCTGCTACCCATTGGGTAAGCGTAAGTGTTTGCGGAATTGGTGGCCCTTGCGAGGGTACCAATAGAGTCCGTCGCCACAAAACCTGTGGTACGCGTGATGGCGTTGGTGGCTGCATTGGTCACTGAAAGGGTGAAGTTCCCTGTGTTCAGTTCACAATCAGCTAACGCTAAACGATGTGAAACCTGTGTGTTCACATTCAAAGATTTCACACTTGCATTGGCCAATGTAAGACGGGCGAAATGCGTAGGTGTGGTGCCCTGAATGGCTTGGGTAGTACCAGCAAGGACAACTACACCAGTGTCACCGGGAACAAATACGTTGTTAGACGCATTGTTTTCCCAGTCACCGGTGACCGTAATGGTACCCCGATGGGTTACCTGTCCGGTTCCTTGGTTGGTAAAACCGCCTTGCACATAAATCTGTGCACCAGGCTCAACAAATACAGAGGCGCCGTTATAGAACACCTGCTGTGCGGTAGACCACGGGACTATGCCTATCCAGGCCAGAAGTCCCGTAATCACTACCTTTCCGGTAATGATCCGTTTCATACTATGATTTAATTGGTGTGGTTGCAACTGTTTTATTTTTCAAAATGGACAAACGCCATAGGGGTTAAAGATAGACAATTCTATACAAGTTTTAAAAAATTTACGCCTATTTGCTTACGTCGTATTCAAGAATTTCAAACGTGTACATAGGCGTGGATTGGTCTTCGGTCACCAAGGAGGCCTCAGCCGTGAAACTGGGCGTAGTCAAGACTTCTCCGGCATCCAATGGCTTGTCGAATCGAAGACTGGTAACTAAAATCTGATACTCGCCCATGCCTCCGGAAACGGTCACTTTTCGCACCTCCCAGCGTTTGCCCTCAGGAACCCGAAAACTGGTACCTACAAAACCCGAAAAAGTTTTAACCTCAGCTTTGCTTTCTCCCGACACAAGTCCACTCTTTGCCGTGCCTTCGCGCGATAAACGCTCTTGGGTCTCACGGATGCGCTTATTCCAATCTTCCAAGATAGCTTGATCTATGCTGCCCTTGGTCTGAAGTTCGGTTTGAATCCATTGCTGCAAACTATCAATTTTAACCTGTACCTCCGGATGAACACCTTGGGCATAATGCACCTGCATCCCGAATATATACAGGCCAATCGATAACATAAATCCTATCCTTTTTCCTCGTAACATCTTACGGCAAAATATTAAATTCAATGATGCTCACTAAAATAGAATTGGACACACTTCCCGTTTGAATTGGTCCATCACATTCCATGTAATAAACGGGGCTTCCCCCACCTGAATAATCCCTCACATAATATGGAACTCCTGCCGACATTGAAGTCCCATTTACACAGGGTGTACTAGAAATGGAAACGGTTGTAGCGGCGGGCAACCACATAGGCTTCTGAGTATCAACAATGGTTTTTATTCCATTAATTATCAGAACATTATTTGAAGTAGCACAACGAAGTTTATCTAAATATTGAATGGAGGCACTACCCGAAGTTGCCCCGTTGCATGGATTTGGATTGGTCGCACTCCACGTAGTACTCGAAGAGGTCCAGTTCTGATAATAAATCCCCCCACTCAAACCATTGGCCTCAATTTTCCACACTTTCCCGGCAGGAACCGTGACCTGACCGCTTCCGGCATTCACAAGCAATACACGATTAAACTGAAGGGTACCTTGTCCAAAGACCAAACCTAAAGACATCATAAACCCTAAACTCATGATAAAATGCTTCATGGCAATACGTTAAATTCAATGATACTTACAAAAATCTGTGGAGAATCGGTTTCCATGGTACTGGCGGCCGGTAACCAAATGGGTAAAATATTAGGGTTGGCCGCAATGTTATAAAAACCCCAGCCATAGCTTGTGTAATTGCTGTAAGCTGAAGTACAGGCGGCATCATTGTACAACGTCTCACTGCTCAAAAATTCCGGAAACCATCTTCTTTCGCTAAACAAACGATTTCCATTGATCCGAAAAGAGGTGCCTACATAATCAATGTATCTGCCACTGCACGCGCTTGTGGTCAAGTGCTCCGTAGGAATACATGGAATACAAATCCTATCGGTCCCCCAAACGGCTTCTACCTTCCACACTTTACCGGCCGGAACGGTTTGTAAAGCATTGGATACGACCAATACCCGATTAAATTGTAAAGTGCCTTGCCCAAAAAGGGAGCTTAGTCCAAGAAACGCAATAAAAAAACCCAGTATTCTCATGGCTGTACAGTAAATTCAATAACGGAGATTTCGCCTACATTCGAACCTGCAGCTAAACTGGTACCCGCCGGAATCCAAAGGGGAAAATGACCAATGTTGCCTTGGTAAGCAGAATTCCAATAACCCGTCAAAAAGGACGAAACACCCACAGGTCGGTTGTTCCCATTGATAACAAGATTGTAAATATGGCCTTCCGTAACACCGGAGCTGCCTGAATATCTTGAGAAAACCGTCGGGAAAAACCCTTCAATTTTCCATACCCTACCTGCAGGAACCGTCTCTGCAACGGTGACCAGCTTCACTTGTGAAAATTGTAGGGTCTGTGCCCCGAGAGACGCACCTAAAAACGATAGGATAAAAAGGAACTTTTTCATGATTTAGGGCTGAATGTTAAATTCAATGACGGAAAGTCCGCGGACATTCCCACCGGCTTGCAAGGTTTGTCCCGCACCCAACCAAAATGGAAATGAAGTGGAAATTTGTGGCCGAACGCGATCCATACGCTCCACAGCAACGGTAGTTCCTGAACTTCCCACATAATTATTGCCTGCACTTCCCGTGGACCCATAATTTCCACAGCAACCAGGTGCGCCGCTGTACGTATTCACTATTTGGGCGCCATTGGACAAGTTCACCACCACACGGAATTCCCAATCGTTTCCCCCGGCAGATGAGCCTTGGATGAAATTCCAGAATGACCAACGATCAATTTCATTATTTCCTGGTGAAGGAGGGATGTGCGTAGCCAATGTTGTCCAGTTGGTATTGGTGGAAAAGGGCGTAGAATAGGTTTGATCTATCACCTGACCACCACCGGTTCCCACGATCCGCAGGCGAATACTCGTGGTACCTGCAGTACTTCCTGCCCTGCCCTGAATCTGAATGCTCACCACATTTTCCCAACGCGATACATTATAGGAATCATACCCCATCACAATGGTATCGGTATTGACCCGAAACCACGGGGAAACCCGAATACCTTGGGTTAATCCCAATAGGGCAGATTCTACTTTCCACACTTTTCCGGCCGGAACCGTTTCTTGGGCCGTAACCAGTTTTACTTGGTTAAATTGAAGGGTGCCTTGGGCAAATGTGCCAAGGGTTACACCCAAAGACAAGAACAACAGACGGGCTTTCATGGGATAATGTTAAATTCGATGACACTGATTTTGTTATTACAAATTCCACCGGAAAGCGTGGCTCCTGCAGGCAACCAAATGGGAAGTTTGGTGGTCATGTGAAAGTAGTCGGAAGAATAACCTGCTGCAGAGCTTAACTCACCTGCTTTGGTGGGAATGCCATCCACCACAATGGCGTAGGTACGTCTTTGGTTCTCATTGCAATTGGCATTGGACTGAACAGAAAAAGGAGAGCCATCTTGGGGAATGTTAAAAATCACCGACTCGACTTTCCATACTTTTCCCATGGGTACGGTTTCTTGCACTGTGACCAGTTTGACCTGGTTAAACTGCAAAGAACCTTGTCCCCAAACAGAACCAAAGGCTAGCAAACCTATCCAAAGCAAATTTTTCATGGAAGAATATTGAATTCGATGATGGAAATGGTGTATGAATTGGGCACAGGTGTTCCTGCGGTAATGTTCACCGGGCCACAGAGGTAACTTCCAATTTGGCTGTGATAGTAAGGCAAATTGGAAAGGGACACATTCACCTGATCCGCGCAGGCAGTGGCCGGCACGGTTAAAACGGTGGCAGCCGGAAGCCAAACCGGCGCTTGGTTATTGAAATTATACCGATATCCATTAACCAAAACAGGATTTAATGGACGGCATGTGGTGTAACCTATATATGCTGTATTGGTGGTGCCTGAAACCGCCCCAGTGCATGGATTGGCACCACCGGTGCTCCAAGTAACATTGCTGTAACTGGGGTTAAAGGCGGAGACAAAGCTGCCCACAGAAGACACCAATTGTTCCACTTTCCACACTTTTCCTGCCGGAACCGTATAGGGGCTTTGGCTATGGTCCAACAATAAGACCCTATTGAATTGCAGTGTACCTTGCGCGGGTAGGTGTGCAATGCACCAAATGGTTAGAAAAAATATGAAAAATCTAATCCTCATGGTATTACATTAAATTCTATTAAAGAAACCAAAATGGAATTGGTTACGGGTGTGCTGGCGGTATAACTCACCGGGCCGCATAGATAGGCGCCATAATAATTATCGAAATACGGAACACCCGCCGGAACAGATACCGTAGCCGTGTGGTTACAAAAGGTTCCATACAATTGAAGGGTAGACCCAGCCGGCAGCCAAATAGGAGACGCGGAGGTAAAATTGTGTCGAACGCCATTAATGATCATTTCCGTTGGAAATGAACGACACACGGTAAAATTGAGTTGCTGAACGGAACTTGTTCCTGAACTTACGCCATTACAAGGATTGGTGCTGGTAGGCGTCCATGTTACGTTGAAATTGGCACTAGGTGGCGTAGCAAAAATGCTTCTATTTGTAGATACATTCTCAATTTTCCAGACTTTCCCTGCAGGAACCGTGTGTGTTGGCGATGACGCATCCAACACGCGAACTTGGTTAAACTGAAGGGTTCCTTGGCCGTAAAGAACCGAAATACCACTGAAAACCAAGGACAAAAGAATGGGAAACGGTGCTTTCATCAGGGAATCACATTAAATTCAATCACAGACATTCCATTGACCGGTGCCACCGGCGCTACCGTGGTACCTGCCGGAAGCCACAAGGGCAATTTTGTATTGTCAGAGGCTACGCGTACCAAATGAGTAGGATTACTATTGGTGCTTTGGCCCGTGTTGTTCATCCAAAACCCACCTCCGCAGCAACCATTAAAACCTAATGCCACACCGTTTACAAATTCTTCGCGGATGGTTACAGTATTTCCATTGACCAAAATAGATCTTGAAAAGGAGGGAAAAGTGGTTCCGGATGTGGGATAACGCTGTTCGGGACTCATCACCGATTCAAGTTTCCAAACCTTTCCTACGGGAACCGTTTCGGAAGACGTTACCAATTTTACTTGGTTAAATTGTAAGGTGCCTTGGGCTTTTGCGCCAAACACAGCACTCATAAACAACAGGCCAAATGCAAAAATCGTTCTCATGGGATTTCGTTAAATTCTATTACACTTAAGTTGGAGACGTTGGTGCCCGGTGCCAAGGTGGTTCCGGCGGGAAGCCAAACCGGAAGTTTGGTTAATATGAGGCTGGATGTTGCGTTACTATTTCCCCAAGAAGTGGCCAAAAAAACAGAGCCCCCATTAACCAACATACTAGACGTGTTCGATTGGGAAGAAGTAGTACCCGTACTGATGCTAAAGCTGGTCGTAAAAAATGCACTTTCTACTTTCCACACTTTTCCCGAAGGAACCGTCTGGCTGCTGTTCACAAGCAGGGTACGGTTGTACTGTAATGTAAACTGGGCGGAAAGGGAAGATGAAAAACCTCCCAAAACCAACAAGGCGCCCAACCATACATGCAATTTTCTCATGGTACGATATTAAATTCAATCACCGAAAAGGAAATGTTTTTAGAAGACCCAAGGCCGCCAAATCCTAATACATGACCGGCACCCAACCAAAAAGGCATTTTCATGTTGTCATAACGCATGCCCCACCAAGCAGAACTGGTGTTGGTGTAAAAACGACCGGTCCAGTTTCCCACTTCCTTATTGTTCAAATACAAGGCTACCATGTTGTCTGAATTGGACGAAGCCATTTCGACTTTCCAGACTTTTCCCGCTGGCACTGTCCAACAAGCGGTGCAAGAACTTGTAGAGCTTTCTAGCAACAACACTTGGTTGAATTGTAGGTTGCCCTGCGCCACCAAAGGAAGCGTCGCTATGCCTACTAGGAAAAGGCAAAGGGTAAAAATCTTTTTCATGGGTTATGGAATTACATTGAATTCAATGACAAAAAAAGTGGTGTTTTTACTCGTTCCTGCTCCGGAAAAACCAAGTGTGGCATTGCCCTGAAGCCAAAAAGGAAAATGCATGCCCCAGCGTGCACCCCAATAGGAAGTGCTGCTGGTGGCGTAGGCGTGTCCTGTTAAATAACCCAGTTCACGGTTATTTACAAACACAGACATGGGGTTTTCCGAATTAGAAGAGGCCATTTCTACCTTCCATACTTTACCGGCCGGAACCGTCCAGCACACGGTGCACGAACTCGTACTGCTTTCCAAGGTAAGCACTTGGTTAAATTGAAGCGTACCTTGGGCTTTAACCGACAAGAAACCTAGGATAAAAAACAGCAGATAAAAATGCTTCATCATGGCAAAATATTAAATTCCAAAACCGATAAAAAGGTATTGGGACCAACACTTTGAACCGTGGTACCTGCAGGAAGCCAAACCGGTAAAGTGTTAGGGTCCGAATCAAAATTTAAACTGGTGAAATTATATCCACCAGCGCTATTGGCTGTACAATTCGGACTGTTGTTGTACATGGTGGTCGTCAAAAATTTCCGGGAACTTTGCACCTCCACCCCATTCACAAAAAAACCAGCGACCAAAGCCTGTGAAAACCAGTTGGTGTATAAAGGAAAAACCGAACGGCATACAAATTCCTTTCCATACACCGCCGTGACTTTCCAGACTTTGCCAGCGGGTACCGTGGCCAGTTGGTCGGCTTGAATCAAAGCCCGGTTAAATTGTAAAGTACCTTGGGCAGAAACCACCGTACCAAAAGAGATAAAAAGGAAAAGAAAAATGGTCCTCATGGTATCACATTAAATTCAATCACAGATATGAGCGTAGAGTTGGTGACTTGCTGTCCGGCGGTAACGGTCAAAGGTCCGCAATAGAAAAACCCGGCAGAATTGTCATAATAAGGGGTGGACGCAGGAATGTTTAAATTTATGCCATGGGTACACACGCCTTGAAAAATCTGTAGGGTATTTCCGGCCGCGAGCCAAATGGGCGTGCTGCTTGAAAAAGCCGTATTGGCACCATTCACCAAAATCTGGGTGTTGTAAGATTGGCAGCTGGAAAAAGTGACCCTTTGTACCGTAAAACTTCCTGAAATAGAGCCATCACATGGGTTGGGATTAGATCCGGACCAAGTGGTGGTAAAGGGCGTGCCTAAACCGCTAACAAAACGACTTTGAGCGGTAGAGCGGTTTTCCAGCTTCCAGACTTTTCCCGCAGGCACCGTGTAAGGCGCCTGAGATCCATCGAGCACCATGACCCGATTGAACTGTAAGGTTCCTTGGGCTTGGAGGTGAAATTTAACCGCAGGAAACATTATAATCAAAAAGGCGACAATCTTTCTCATGGCAGCACATTAAATTCAATCACGCTCATAATTGAACCCACACAGACCGTCCTAAATGTGGTGCCCGCTGGCGCCCAAAAAGGCAATTGATTCACCGTAGAAAAGAAAACGTTACTGCTGCCGGTGGCTATGTTGTCTAACATATAATAAACATTCCCATTCATAATAATAGGCGAATGCCAACTATTGCTGTTACATGTAGTACCATTGGCGCTGGTGGTCGTGGTTACGTCGGACTGCCAATACCCTTCTACTTTCCACACTTTCCCTGCGGGAACCGTGAGGGTGTTTACATGATCTACAAACAACACACGGTTAAATTGTAAGGTTCCCTGGGCAGAAGCCATTGCCCATACCGTGAAAAAGAGAACCAAGGCGCATACATACTTTTTCATCAGGGAATGATATTAAATTCTAGTACAGACACCATGTTTAAACAGGGTCCGCCGGAAAGAGTAAATCCAGCCGGAAGCCAAAAAGGAATTTTGGTATATGAATGCATGAAGTCCAAGTTTGAATAGCTTGCCGTATGGGAGCCCTCGCCGACTTTGGTTGGAATGCCATTCACTTCGATAGCCACATGGCGAAAGCGTGTAACACTGCAAGAAGCAGTCGCAGAGGATTGGGCAGAAGATTGATCGAGGGGAATATTATAAATGACGGATTCCACTTTCCATACTTTCCCCACAGGTACGGTTTCAGTGGTCGTTACCACTTTTACCTGATTAAATTGCAAGGAACCTTGGGCAGAAATTGAGGTCCAAAAGCCTATCATTAAAAGAAGAACAAGTGATCTCATGGCAGTATATTAAATTCAATCACAGATACCTGAATATTACAAGGGCCTCCATCCAATGTGGCTCCGGCAGGCAACCAAAGGGGAAGTTGGGTATAACCGGCCTCGTAGCCTGTGTTGGCGATGGGCATTGTACCATTTCCGGCTTTGGTGTCTACGCCATTTACCCTAAAAGCAAAATTACGATAAAAGGACGCCCCACAATTGGAGGAACTACTTGTAGCAAAAGAAGAACCATTTGCGGCAATGGGCACAATCACCGATTCTACCTTCCACACTTTTCCGGCTGGAACGGTTTGTTGCGTGGTGACCAAGACCACACGGTTAAATTGTAAGGTTCCCTGCGCTGCAACCCACCCGACGCTCAACAGAAAAAAAAGGAAAAGGCTAATCTTCTTCATGGATTTACAGTAAACTCAATGACGGAAAACAAAATACCGGTGCCATTTACTTGCATGGTGGTGGAAGCAGGAAGCCAAACCGGACCTTCAAACACAAGGTCAGAAGGTGCATACGCATAGGTAAAAGTAGGCGGACAGGCGCCGAGGCTATTGCAGCCGCTTCCACATGCATTACAACCATTGACACGTGAAAACTCCAAGCCATTGATGGTGTAAAGGGGCATGCGGTAACTACAGGAAAAAGGATTACAGCCCCCTCCTGAACAGGAAGATCCGCAGTGGTGGGAGATGGCGCCAGTTGCGGTAAGCGTTCCGGCTCCAGCAAGCACATTTTCCAATTTCCAAACCTTTCCTGCGGGCACTGTAACCAATCCGGAACTGCTTCCAATAAGACGTACCTGACTAAAAGTTAAAGTCTGTGCAGACACTTGGGTTTGGACAAAAGGGAAACAGCACAAGAGCAAAAGCCCTTGTAAGAAAATGAGCAAAGTCCGCATGTTCTGGTCTTAAAACCCGTCTACCGTATACACAAGGGTTGGGTCTCCGCCGGTGGTCGAACTAGAACCGGTGGTCGAAACCATGGCAACCCATTGCGCTCCGTTATAGTAGTAGAAACGGTTGTCAGTACTATTATACACCAGAAGTCCGGTCGCGGGAGACGCGATGGCATTCATTTGGGTGGTGGACATCCTTGGCACCAAAACACCGGCTTGGGTGGAGTTTACATCCAACACTGCAGATGCCGCTGGAGAAGTAGTATTAATACCTACTTTTTGGTCGTCCCGTACAAACAAAGCACTGTTTCCACTGCTGTTGGTTACGTTCAATGTAGATGTACCCGAGGTATTACCTGCTCCCTGTACTTCCAGACGAGACTGGGGCGTGTTGGTACCTACACCTACATTTTGGCTGTAAGCAAAGGTTCCTGTACATAAGAGGGCGGCCCAAAGGATAGATTTTTTCATGATGACGAAGATTTTCAATAAGATTTTCCCAAAATTACATGAAAAATCCTACTTTTATTCAACCTTTATACTTAGCTTTCTTACACCCAGTTTACGTGTAGGAGGCCAACAGAAGGTTAAATTGTTCTTACGATTAAGGACATAAATTTAAAGTTCAGAAGTTGAATTCAGGGAACAACCCATATGGCGTACCCATCATTTCAACTTTAAATCTTACATGTTTTTTTACTGCACACTAAAAACCCTCGCTTAAATACCCGTAAATTAGAGGCAGCACAATCATACAACGGGTTCTAAACTATGGACGATTTAATAGAAATAGTGCATCAGTTATCTACTGTGGAAATCGCACAGTTAAAGAAAGAACTGAAAACAGATAAGCAAAAACTAAAGTTGCTGGAATACCTTCTGGTCACCGATGATATCCAAAATGATGAAATCATTGAGGTCCTCAATTACCAGAACAATAAAAGCGCTTACTATACCTTTAAGCACCGATTATTGCATGATATCATCCAATTTAAATTCAATGTCGGTAAAAATAAGGTCATAAAATTACGAGAGGAAATAGACAACCTCCGCTCTTTACTCTATTCCAACCAGCCAAGGCTCTTGGAAAAAAAGTTGAACGATTTGGCTAAAAGGTCACAAGAAAACGACTTGTACAGCGGCATCAAAGAGGTGTATTTATGTCAGTATTTATTAAATTTTCATGACGCCAAAAGGCGCAGCCAATGTCATGAACAATTTAAGGAAGCCCATGCCAACGAGACCTTGTTTTCAGATTTAGAATTTCTCTTTTACGACGCTGTTTTTCGGTCACATGACCATTATTTCAGCCAAAATCCAGAGGAGGAAGAAGTCCTTCAGCATACGTTGGCCAAAATGCAGCAGATTCATAAAAAGTTGAATTCTACCATTTCTCACTTTCTCTATGAAAGTACGCTGCTCACCATTCGTCTAAACAACCGAAAATCTTCCCATCCGGATTACTTACCCAGAAGCCGGAAACTGCTCATCGAATACCTGAATTCCACCCTTCAATACCATTATCCAAATTGTCGCTTTGCCATACAGTGCCTCATTGCCAAGTATTACGCAAACATGGGCATGTTCGATGCATTTGAAGAAGTCATCAATGAGTTGGCCAATGACCTGCCGGAAATTCGTGGATACCGCACCTATGAAGACGTGTATTTCTTTTTCCTACATTCAAAAGCTGAAATCTATCTCCGTAAAAAAGATTATGCCTCGTTGCATACCTTCATGAACGAAGAAATCTCGGAAATTAGCCTGCTATCGGCCTCCAATAAAAGTGCATTCTACCTTTTATACTTGAAAGGCGTGGCCAACTATTATGGCGGACAGTTTTCAAAAGCCTATTCATACCTGCTTAAAGCAAGAAATTATACCAAATTTCTGGAAAATGGCGGCCGTTGGGTCCTTATTCAAACCTCCATTTTCGCCCTCATGGTGCTCAGCCGTGAAACCAATTACCAATTGATTGACAGCGAGAAAAAGTACCTCAAAAGACAGGTGAAAAAATCCGGGGTTGCGGAAGGGCCTGTCACCCTTTTCTTAGAAATGCTGAATGTAAAAGTGAAAAATAAAAAGAAAGGGAAAACCGAGGATATTCTTCGCAGGTTCAGTGAAATACAAAACGAAAATCCACCTTATCGGATGATTGATGGCGATTATTTCCTGAAAAACTAAATTG
>CAZRHR010000068.1:0-13840 GCA_964599915.1 uncultured Candidatus Competibacteraceae bacterium
TGTAGGCCGCCGCAGGAAGGATGTTGATGTCTTCCGTGGTATCGCCGGGATTCCATAGATAGGTGTAAGGAGTGCCATTGGTAAAAGGTGTTCCGCCTGAAACGGTGAGATCAATGCTACCGGTGCTGTTGCCAAAGCAAAGAACATCCGTAACTACACTTGATAATTGTATGGGAGCGGCTGGCTGCTGGATGTTTACCGAGGTATTGTTGACACAACCATTGCTATCGGTAACGACCACAGCATAGGTTCCAATACCAAGATTTTGAATATCTTCTGTAGTGTCACCTGTATTCCAGATATAGGTATAAGGATGGGCCGATGTATAAATGGTACCACCATTTACCGTAAGATCAATAAATGCAGTGCTATCACCAAAACAAGCGACATGTGTTGTTTGTAAAGAAAGTGTTAGGGGTGCAAAAGGTTGGGAAACGGTAGAAAAAATGCTATCTCTACAACCATTGGCATCTTGAACGGTGACGCCGTAGGTTCCCGCTGTAAGGCTCGACAAATCTTCCGTTTGTAACCCATTAGACCAAACATAGGTAAATGGAGCTCCATTGGTAAATGGGGTGCCACCGGAAACGGTAAGATCAATGGCTCCTGTACCATTCCCAAAACAAGCAATGTTGGTGACTTGCGTCGTCAAGGTCAATGGTGTTAATGGCTGCGCCACATTCACCAATAAACTATCTACACAGCCGTTAGAATCGACAACTTGAATTTGATAGGTTCCTGCTGCTAGTCCAAGAATATCTTCGGTTTGGCTGGCATTGGACCATTGGTACAAATAGGCGGCTGATCCGCCAAAAGCTGTGCCACCTGTTACGGTCAAATCAATAGCCCCTGAATTGTTTCCAAAACAATCTACGTCAGTGACTTGTGTATTTAAAACAATGGGTGAAGCTGGTTGAAGAACAGTGGTACTAAGGTTAACTGAACAATTTGCGCTGTCAGTCACTGTGACGGTGTAAGCACCTGCGGGAATTAAGTTTTGATCTTTGGTGGTGATGCCGTTATTCCATGCATACAAATAGGGGGCTAGGCCTGAAAATGGCGCACCTCCACTGGCATTTAGCAGAATACTGCCGGTGCTGTCTCCAAAACAAAGGATATGGCTTGGAGTTGCTGACAGGGTTATTGGGGTTAAGGGTTGGGTTACGGGGGCGGCAAGATTGGTGGAACAACCATTGGCATCGGTTACAAAAAGGATGTAGTTTCCAGAAAAAAGATGTTGTAAATCTTCGGTCGTGCTACCATTAGACCATTGGAAAAGATACGGGTTACCAACCAAGGAGGGCGTCCCGCCACTCACAGTTACATCCACGGTACCAGTGCTATCTCCAAAACAGGCCACATTAGTTATCTGCGCATTTAAGCTCAAAGGTGCAGCGGGTTGATTTACAACAGATAGCAAACTGTCTCGGCATCCATTCGCATCTGATACAATCACTTGATAATTCCCAAAAACAAGGTTACTTAGGTCTTCTGTTTGGTCTCCATTGCTCCATATAAAGGAATAAGCTGGTCCATTGGAGAAGGTAGTTCCTCCTGTAGCTGTAAGATTTACCGCTCCTGTGCTATTTCCAAAACAATCTACATGAGTAATCTGAGAGGTAAGCGTAAGTGGTGATGCAGGCTGATTGATGGTCACACTGAAAACACTTGAACAACTGCTACTATCTGTCACGGTAACCACATAGGTCCCTGCTGGAACCTGATTCAAGTCTTTGGAGGTGCTTCCATTGCTCCATAAATAAGTATAAGGCGCGCTTAAAGTGAAAGGCGTTCCTCCGGTGACACTTAGAACAATTCCTCCCGTACTATCACCATGACACGCCACATGGCTGGTTTGAGCGGATACGGTTATTCCTGTAATAGGTTGTAAGATACTTGCCGAAAAATTGGCTTGGCATTGATTCGTATCCGTAACCGTTACCAAATAATTTCCAGCCGGAACATTAGACAAATCTTCTGTAGTATCCCCATTGGACCATACAAAAACGTAGGGTAAGCCATGGGTGAAAGCTGTTCCACCTATTGCCGTTAAATTGATGGCTCCAGTGCTGTTTCCAAAACAGGCCACATCCGTAACCTGAGCATTTAAACTTAATGGGGCGGTGGGTTGATTTACAACAGATAGCAAGCTGTCTCGGCATCCATTCGCATCTGATACAATCACTTGATAATTACCAAAAACAAGGTTGCTAAGGTCTTCCGTTTGGTCTCCATTGCTCCATACAAAGGAATAAGCCGTTCCATTGGAAAAGGGCGTTCCTCCTGTGGCTGTAAGGTTTACCGCTCCAGTACTATTTCCAAAACAATCTACATCTGTAATCTGAGAAGAAAGCGTTAGCGGTGCTGCAGGCTGATTGACGGTTACACTTAATACACTTGAACAACTGCTACTATCCGTCACAGTAACTACATAGGTCCCTGCTGGAACCTGATTCAAGTCTTTGGAGGTGCTTCCATTGCTCCACAAATAAGTATAAGGTGCGCTTAAAGTGAAAGGTGTTCCTCCGGTGACAGTGAGAACAATTCCTCCCGTACTATCACCATGACACGCCACATGACTGGTTTGAGCGGATAGGGTTAGTCCTGTAATGGGTTGAAGGATATTAGCAGATAAATTGGCCTGACATTGATTGGTATCGGTAACCGTTACCAAATAATTTCCAGCCGGAACACTAGACAAATCTTCTGTAGTATCTCCATTGGACCACACAAAAACATAAGGTAAACCATTGGTAAAAGCGGTCCCACCTGTGGCAGTTAAATCGATGGCTCCTGTACTGTTTCCAAAACAAAGCACATCTGTTGTTTGCGCGGATAATGTAAGGGGGGCCGAAGGTTGATTCACAATAGCCGTGAGGCTATCCTTACAGCCGTTGGCATCTTCAATCCTAACTTGATAGGAACCTTGTGCCAAATTGGATACATCCTCAGTAGCCGCATTATTGTTCCATTGAAAAAGATATGGTGTTCCACTGTTGAAAGGTGTTCCACCTGAAGCGGAAAGGTCAATGGCTCCTGTATTGTTCCCAAAGCATAATACGTCAGTGACTAGCGCACTAAGGCTCAACGGTGCGGAGGGTTGAAGAACCGTAGCTTGAACCGTATCTGAACAGCCATAGACATCGGTGACTATGCCAAAATAATTTCCGGCAGGAACCCCTAAAGAACTTGCGGTATTCGCCCCATTACTCCAAGAGAATTGATAAGGTTGGGTGCCTCCTGTTGCGGAGAAACTTAAGGTGCCCGTGCTATCTCCAAAACACGCCACTGGACCAATGACCCCTAGTTGTGCGCTCGGCCTTGGATATTTAGGAAGCGTGGCCAACGAGGTGTCCGTACATCCTTGATTGCTTGTGGCGATAAGGGTTACAGGATAAACCCCTGCATTGGAATACGTATGTTGTGGGGATTGTGTTTGATCCGTTTGTCCATCACCCCATTGCCAATCCCATTGAACAATGGATCCCGGAAAAGCAATGGAGGAGGTGTTGTTCATTTGAACAAATAGACTACAAGAATCATTCAAAAAGTTGAAACTGGCTTGCGGACTAGGGTGGATAATGGCAGTTTGGGTGGCCGTGTCGGTGCACCCACCCGTTCCTGTGGCTACCAATTGGACCAAAAAGTTAGCTGCTTGGTTAAAAATTGGACTCACCTGAGCTTGTTGGCTGGTATTGCCATTGTTAAAATCCCAAGCATATTGAATGATACTGCCAGAGGCTATGGTCGTATTGTTGTTTATGGGTAATGGGATCCCAGTGCAGCCAGCGTTTAGGGAAAAGTTGGCATTTGGAGTGGCCCAAAAGCCCATGGTTTGTTGCAGGGTATCTTTACATCCATGGTTGGTGGTTACTTCAAGTCGAATGGTTCGGGTGCCATGTGGATTAAAGGTTACCTGAGGACTTTGTGTGTTTGAAAACTGATTGTTGCCAAAGCTCCAATCCCATTGTACAAGATTACCAGGGGCATTTACACTGGATAGGTCTTGAAAAATGGCGGATAGTGAGCAGGTGTCTGGTAAAGCAAATTGGGCATTAGGTTTTGGAAATACTTCAAGTGCTCCGGTAGCCGTATCCCTGCAACTTCCAGGACCGGTAGCGATTAATTGGAGATTATAATTTCCAATTGCATTATAAAAATGGGAAGGATTGGTTTGCGTGCTGGTCTGGTTATTCCCGAAATTCCATTGAAATTGGAGAGGATAAACAGGTTGAATGGTCGTTTGATTTGTTATAGGGGTTTGTAAACCCTGACAAACGTCTGTAATGGAAAATTGGGCAACAGGGTATGGATAAATGGTAAATGGTTTGTTTTTACTCGTACTATCGATACAACCATTAATATCTGTATGCACATAATACTGCCCTGGTTGGCTGGGTAGGATAAAATGGCTGTTGGCACCCGGAATGGCTAATCCATCCAAATACCATTGGTAGCCGGTGTAGGTAGGATTCACTGAAATCGTAGCGGCATTGACGCAGGTGTCTCCCACCAGGGTGAAGTCTAAGGTAGGAGGGACGTCGAACCCCGCATAATAACCTGCCATGCCGGCAAAGGAGTTGGTCCCATAAAAACTCACCGCCATAGGACCTGTAGAGGAAATGGAGGTGTTACCGGTGAAATTGGTGAATTTGTAAGTTTTCCAAAAGGTGGTACCAGAAACGGCATTTCCTGTGGCTGGACCATAGCTACTGGTTCCATTTCCATCTGTAATGGTCACTGTGGCCCCGGTTCTGGTTACAATCATTAATCCTCCATTGAGGGTGTTGTTACCAATTCGGTCGATAAAAGGAATGTTGTTTACAAAGGTGCCCAAGCGACAACTAATCGGTGCAATAAAACTAAGACCTCCTGTACTCGCGTTGTTGCTTGCGCTGGATCCGGCGATATGCTGGTAGCAATAGGCGGGCTTGCTGGTTCGGATGTATAGGTTTTGATTGGCGGTGTAATTACTGCCTGAAATAAAATAATATTGACCCTGATTGATGGTGGCGAGTGGGGTGCCGCTTGCATTGACAAAAATTTGCGTATTATCTGAATGGGCTACAATAATGATTTGTTCCATGTTGTTTGGCCCCTCGCCTCGCACGGTGATGTATTCTGTGCCCAGCCTATTGACTGGCACCGGCTGGTCAAAACCTGCGTCCTGATTTCCGGTGGGGTTTCCCAATAAGTTCCCCAAGCAAAAACCATTGAGCATGGCGATGGGTTTGGTGGAGGTTACAAGGGCTCCGGTAAACTGATCGGTGTTTTGGCCTCCAACATGTCTTACAGCAAATACAATGCTTTGACCTGCCTGTAAGGTGTAGGTGCCACCCGCAGAGGTGGGGCCTCCGTTCAAAGTAACCATCCCAGGCTTAAATCCACTCAAGGTAAGCTGGGTATTATTTTCCGTGGCCATAAAGCTGAAAAAAGTAGCACGGTTGCTGGTGGTTGAACCACTTCCTATTGGAGGTGCGCCTATCCTAAATGTGGTTCCCAAGGCTGGGCGACCTTTGGCTGTAACGGAATTGGCTTGGTTAATGGAATTGGTACTAAACTCCGACATCCTGCAATTTACATACACAGAGTCGGCTGCCTCGACCACAATTCCTTTGTTCGCTAGGGGCGTGTTCAGTTCAGTAAAACGAACACTCACCCATGAGGTGGAGTCGGTTCCTAGTAAATAAGACACTGGCGCAGCATTTGAAACCACACCGGATGTAATCAATGTACCGCCTCCTGTGCGCACAATGTAGGGAACTGGAGAGCTGCTTGGTGTAGAAATGTACAACCAATGCTGCACGTTATTGGTAAACCCCCTACCATGCATGGGCGGGAGAAAGTGAACCGTATCCAATTGGGCATTTCCCTTCCCGGCCATCAAAAGCAAGAAGCAAATAACCAATAGTTTTTTCACTGGGTTCATCTTTAACCTAGCTAAATTAAAGATTATTCCTTGAATTCATTATGTTTTTCAACAGAATTTTAATCTGATAATAAGTTATTTAAATTGTTTTAGATGATTTAAATATATAGTTTTTTTTAACCAAGATTTTAAAGCTCCTCAATGTGAAAAATTGAAGTTGTGTTTTCAAGAGTTTACCTGCATTTTCTTGCGCTAGTCTTGTGTTTACATATAATCTCTTTTGAGAATTTCGTTTGATTTAGTTTACTAAATGTTAGTTTGGTTTTTAGCAAAAACTTGGAATTCTCCTTCCACAGTCCATGGCTCAAACCCCGCATAGGTAGCAATCCGCGCAGAGGATAGGTTAGTGGTTCGAACCATGGCTTTCAATGGTTTGTTTTTTAGTAGATTAACCCAGTTTTTGACCATGATTTTTCCCCACCCTTTTCCTCGAAATTCTGGCGCAACCGTCCATGATAGCCACCACCAACCTTCTTCATCACAATCTGCACGCACCACCCCGATCATTTTTTCCTCTACCCATGCCATACACATTCGGCAATTTGTATCTTGAAGCTTACGCTCAAGCCAAGTCCAATGGGTGTCTTCTGAAATGGGTGCATTTTGTACCGATTGAAGCCGGGTTTCTGGGTCATTCCGCCACTGGAGAAGTAGCGCTCCATGGGTTAAGGTTACCGGGCTAAATACCAGCGCATCTGGTCTGATTTCTGTTTTTGATTCTTTCTCTTTTAACCTCAAAAGTCGCTGGTATTTCAATTCCGCCAACTCCCAATCCTCCAAATCGTCAATGTCTTGCGCTTCCAATCGGGAAACTTCCAATCCTTTGGCCCTGCCTGAAAGGATTTTTCCCGTGGCTAAAAATGCATCTACTTTGAGCCAATACCATTGGCCAGCATCATGATAGAGTGGGGTAAGGTCTTGACTCCGGCGTTCTGCGTGTTCAGGCCAAACCATGGCAACCCTTTCCTCATTTTTCTTTTGAACTGCACGCCAAACCGGGTAGCCAAAGCTAAGTATGGGATACACTACGTCTGCATCGTCCTGAAGCATAGACCAGCCCTTCCTTAAATGAAAGGGTTGGGTAAATACTGCCGTGGGATAAAGGCAGCAAATCTCATGGAAAGATACGCCTTGGGCTTCATAGGTTTCCAATACCTCCTTCAGCACATCTGCGGTGGTGGCATAATCTCCGGCATTGGTTGCGGTTCTTAGAAATGGAACCACAGCCCCTGCCTCTCGTGCCTCTTGAGCAACCTCGTCATCATCAGTAGATACCATCACTTCGTCGAAAAGACCGGAGGTGATGGCCACTTCTATGCTGTAATGCAAGATGGGTTTCCCTAAAAATGAACGGGTGTTTTTCCTTGGAATCCGCTTACTGCCTCCTCTGGCGGGAATAATGCAAAGTCGCTTGAACATGGAGGAAATGTACATAAATTTCCTTTCCCCAAAAATTACAACGTAGAATCCAAAGATAACTTTTAAATAGCAGGGTCTATTCTACGGCCATTTTCCCATACGCCTTCCCATTTTTTTCCATCTGCCGACCAAAAAGTACCCCGACCATGCATTTTATCTTTTTCCCATTGGCCTTCGTACCGACTTCCATCTTTGTAAAAATACGCACCAATTCCTTCCCTTGCGTCCATCACAAAAGTTCCTCGGTATACATCTCCATCTTTATAATGGTGCACGCCCTGACCATGTCGTTTTTTTCCTAGCCATTCCCCGTAATACCAGCCTTTTTCTCGATAATGGGCCAATCCCTTTCCCACAGGAGCTCCATCTTTTAACTTTCCAAAATAATGAAAATGGACGCCTGAACCGGTGGTTAGGGTGATGGTGTCCATGTTGCTTTCTTTTTGCCTTGCTTCCAAATGATGTTGCGCTTGCAATAGCATCGCCTTTTCTGCGGCCCAAACGAATTGGAGTGAATCCAATTTCTTTTGCTGCAAATACATGGCTTGGCTGTTTTGCGCGGTAATTAAGGCCTTATTTTGTACTTCAAGCTCATATTTTCTTTTCCATTGAACCTGCATCAACTGACTTTCTGCGAGTTGTATGTTGAGACGTTGTTCCTTTAAGTGTATTTTTTGCCATTGCTCACTTAGCTTCTTTGGAGTTTGTGCAGCCCATAAGCTGTCGGGAAAAGCTTTTTGCCAATGATGTTGATGGCGATAAGCATGGGCTAAAACACGCTCCATTTCTTGAATTTTATTTGTCCCATACGAGTATTGCCATCCGGTCATTCCTAAAAGTAGTACACAAAGGAGCCACAAGGCAAGGATTTTCTTTTGGTTCTTCCTATTCATTTTCCTTGGTTTAGTATCGGTTAATAACCCAGATTTATGGGGGGCATTCTATCCTCTACACTCCGAAAATCCAAGCTAAAGAATACGTTCAGACGAATTACGTGGGATGTCCTGTATTGAAAGCCAGAACTTTTTTGACCTAAAGTCCACATGTGACCTCCGAAAAGGGTGATGTTTCGATTTAAAACATAGCCTAATCCAGTATATACCCGAAAATCTTCAAATGGGTGTAAGACCACGCCATCACCTGCATGTAAAAAAATCTCTGCACTTGGCGAAAAATAAAGGGTTTTGGTGGTAATGGTTCTTTTGTTTAGGGGTACATAGGCAAAAAATTTATATCTGAATCGATGGGTAAATTGATAAGGGGCATCCACTAGATTGCTTCTCTTCCATCGGTGTTCAAACCGAAATTGATGATAAATTTTAAATGGCCCTATGTCTGCCATGGAAAACAACCATTGGTGCCATATTCTTGGTTCCCACGTTAATTTTTCATAGTTCTCATCGGATGGGTCTGGTGAAAAATTCATGACTAAGGTTGGTCCAACCACAAGTTCAAAATGCTTATGTGGTTGAAAACTTACCCCAAATCGGTTGTAAACTTGGCGAAATCGTCCTGCGAAATCTCCTAGCAATTCATTGGAATTGCGCGCTCTAAGGTGGTGTTCGCCGTAATATCCCCACTTTTTAGAAAATATGCCTCTTACATATACCCCTCCCCAAAGCCCCGTTTCCTCTAAATTCACTTCTGTTTGTTGTTGTCCATACATCGAAATTTCACCAAATATTTGGGTGAAAAGGAGAGTCAGGAACAAAAAAAGGATTTTAAATATCCTCATGGATTCTTAATGCGTAATCAATATTATTTTTCTAAAGCGAAAATATTAGAAAGAATTGTAATGTTGTAGTATATTGAAGTATTATAAAATTAAAATCTTTAAAATTATCTTTTCCCAGCTATAATTAAGGTAACCTGTAATCAAGGACTATCCCTTTGTCCTTTTTTTTAAATGGGCCAAGCTTAAAAGCAATGCTAAAGCCGTGAAAATTACCTTAGGTATTAGGTGGAAAAATAAGAGGTCAACGAACCCACAAAAATGGAAGTCAATACGCTACCGCCTGCAATGAATCCAAGATGCAGCTCATGGTCCATCAAGTGATTTTGACCTTGAAAAATGGTGAATGACAAGATACATAGGCCGACCCATCTCAAAATTCCCGCTTTTTTTATGGATAAACCTGCTGGCCAGAAAATTAAACTTAGACAGGCCGGCACAATAGCAAACCAAACCATGTCAAAACCAACCTTGGGAACGATTAAAGCAACGAACCACCAAATCAGGGTCCTAAACATCCAAAGGGAAAGCCTGCCTTGCCACTTTTGATGTGTTTTTAAGTTAGAGTTTAAAAACAAAGGAAGTTTCATAAACAACAAGATTACTGAAAATTACCTTTCCATAGATTTTTTATGCCTTCCCTAGCTTTACAAATTTGGTGCTTATATATTCAAAAAAGATTTTTTGCACCTCGGTTTTCGTTTAAATTTGGGTAAGATTTTTACAGATTAGTTTTAAAAAATGAATGGATTAAGGTTCGTCGCTTCCTGCGTGGCGTTACTTTTTATGTGTTTACTGGGTTTGCCAGCCCAAGGGGTGAATATTGGTTCGAACCAACCGCCTCATCCTACGGCCACCCTCGAAGTGTCAGGAACCCAAGGCGGTTTGCTTTTGCCACGGCTTACCACCGTTCAAAGAAATCAATTGGTGTCTCCTTCTATTGGTCTGGTGATCTACAACCTCACTACGGAATGCGTAGAGTCTTATTTTCCAACAGGTTGGGGCGCTTTGCGTTGCAATTGTACCGCACCACCCTCTGCGCCTTCTCAAGTGAATGGCGTGAGCACCGCTTGTCCCGGTGCCTCGAATTTGGTCTTTTCAGTTTCACCTGTAGCCGGAGCTACAAGTTACCAATGGACCATTCCTGGGCAGGACACCTTGGTTCAGGGGCAAGGAACCAGTAGCATCACCATCAATTTAAGTGCGATGTCTGGGAACCGTACCCTTCAGGTCGCTGCCGTCAATGGCTGTGGTTCATCCGCCAACACAAGTTATACCTTGGCCGTAAGTCCTCCTTCGGCTTTATTTTCTGTAAATCCCTCGCCTGTCATCACCAACAATCAGGCAAGCTTTTCTCCCAGCCAACTAGGTGCTACCTATGTGTGGACCTTTGCAGGGGGAACACCCGCCACGTCGAATGCGTCTAATCCCTCGGTTACATGGAGTACTCCGGGTAGCTATGTGGTTGATTTAACCGTCACCGACGGCGCTGGTTGTTCAGCCTCGGCCAGCCAAAACATTACCGTTACCAATTGTGTGGCGCAGTCTTGGACGTTTACCAATTGTAGTGCCACGGGCCGAAGTGGCCCATCTCAATCTCAATGCAATACGACCTATGGACCGGGTGTTGTTACGGTCACTTCGGGTGTTCAGTTTTGGACGGTTCCGGCGACCGGAACTTACCGCATTACGGCCAATGGGGCACAAGGGGGAAATGGCGGAGGACGCACGGGAGGCTTAGGCGCATCTATGCGAGGTGATTTTACTTTGACTTCCGGTTCGGTCATTAAAATTTTGGTTGGACAGCAAGGCGGCAGCCGTGTGGGAAGTAGTGCCAACGATGCAGGTGCCGGTGGTGGGGGCAGCTTTGTTACGCTCAATGACAATACGCCCTTAATCGTCGCTGGCGGTGGCGGCGGTGCTGGAAGTTCTCAAAATGGTTTACCCGGAGCAACAGGACTTAATGGAACCGGGTCTGGATTTAGTTCAGGACAAGGTGGAGTAAATGGTGGAGGTGGTGGCGGCGGACAAAATGGTACGGCTGGAACACAATCGACTCCTGGTGGAAATGGCTCCAGTTGTTCCTATGGTGCCGGTGGTGGCGGTTTCTATACCAACGGCGGAGAAAATTGTAACGGTTCTGCCCCTAACATCAAAGGATTTAGTTTTCTCAGCGGTGGTTTAGGTGGACCTGCCGACACTGGACGCAGTGGCGTGGAGGGTGGCTTTGGCGGTGGGGCAGGTGTTGGACACCGCGCCGCAGGTGGTGGAGGCTGGTCTGGTGGTGGGGGAGACGGAGATGCTTATGGCGGCGGCGGCGGCGGTAGCTTCAACAACGGCTCCAATCCGGTGAATACCTCTGGTGTTCAATCTGGCCATGGAAGTGTGGTTATTCAGCGTATTTGTCCCTAAATTAAGGGGATTCTATAATAAGTCTTTTTGGGCTAAGGGAAAAGTGGCCCTTTTGCTTTTGGGCCTTACACATGCCAACCTATCTTTTAGGAGGTCACAGAACAGTGAAAATGGCTTGTGAATGAACTCGTCCGTCCTATAAATTTTTTATATTTCGTTTTCAACCTTGCTCTTTTTTATGGAAAATGCCCATTCTCCAGCTCAAAATAGACCTGATAAATCGACTGGTAGTTTCATCATTAGCTTGCTAAGTCATTTGGTGGCGCTGCCTTTATTTATTTTTTTACATCGGGTGGTTCCTGACCCCGCATGGCCTTTGCACCTGGACCGCATCTTGCTATTTTTTCTAACGGTCATTGGGGTTGAATTGGTTTTTTCTGCGCTGCGTGGACTGGTAGTTTTTTCATTTTGGGTGGCTTTCTTTTATCTATTATATGGCAGTATTTGGGGGGACTATGGCTTTGAAAACCTTTTTCAAGAGTATAAGGACTTGATTTTAGTTTTATTAGGGAAGTCCACCTGAGCATTACAGCATTAATTTTTTGTATTGTACACTTCTGGGTGATTAACCATCAAAAAAATGAATTACCCCGTGATGTCAGATTGGCATTTGGGTCCATGCTTGGGTAGGGTAAAAAAAAGCGGACCTTAAGTCCGCTTGCTATTATTCCATTTTTTCTTTTCCTTGATCAGGCTTCTCCTTTTCATCCAAAGGATTGGCCTCATTTGGGGTTTCTTCTGGCAAACCACCTGGGTTTGTCTCCAATTTAGGTGCGGGACTGACCGGTGGTGGGACTGGACGAATAATAGGTTTTTCAGATTCTTCAATCCATTGATCCACGGAGGTGGGTATGCCCGGATTTAAGTCCTGTTTTATTTTCTCACCAGAATCGGAGATTTCTCGTTTGATTTGGTTGGTCGCATCCCTGAACTCACGCATTCCTTTTCCAAGTCCTCGGGCCAATTCTGGAATGGATTTGGCACCGAAAAGCATGAGGATGACTACTGCAATGAGTAGAAATTCTCCTCCACTTATATCGAAGAGGAGTAAGGGGTTCATGCGAGCATGGTCACAGGTTGTTCCAGCATCATACGCAGGGTTTGAAGGAAAGCAGAACCAGTAGCACCATCCACCACACGGTGGTCGCAACTTAAGGTTACCTTCATTCGATGTCCCGGTATCACTTGTCCGTTTTTCACAACTGCTTCTTCACGAATGGCGCCCACAGCAAGGATACATGCATCCGGAGGATTGATGATGGCTGTAAATTCCTCGATTCCAAACATGCCTAAATTTGAAATGGAGAAGGTATTTCCTTGCATGTCTTCAGGAAGAATTTTTTTATCCTTGGCTTTAGAAGCATAGGCTCTTACTTCTTCTGAAATTTGGCTGAGGGTTTTAAGGTCGGCATGGCGAACCACGGGAACCACAAGACCATCCGGAACAGCCACTGCCACGCCAATGTGCACTTGGTAATTGGTTCTAATTTTATCTCCTAACCAACTGCTGTTTACGGCTGGGTGTTTCTTCAGCGCCATAGAAACCGCTTTAATGACCATGTCATTGAAAGAGATTTTGGTGCCCATGGCTTCATTCATGGCTTTTCTCACGCGCACGGCTTCTCCCATGTCTATGTCCATGGTGAGGTAGAAGTGAGGGGCGGTGAATTTAGATTCCGCGAGTCGCCGTGCAATGGTTTTACGCATTTGGCTTACCGGCACTTCGGTGAATGCTTCGCCTGACCATACAGGAGCTGAAACGGCTGTAGCTTTTCCTGCGGCTGGAGCCGATGCGTTCTCGATATCTTTTTTAACGATGCGCCCGCCATCGCCGCTGCCTTGTACTTGCTGTAAATCAATGCCTTTGTCTTTAGCCATGTTTCTGGCCAAAGGAGATGCTTTGATTCGTCCATCTTCTGCGGCAGCAGTGGAGGAAGTGGTAGATGTGGTTGTGGCTACTGGGGAAGCAGCAGGGGTTGCTTCTGCAACGGGAGCAGCAGCGGCCGAAGGTGTTGCCGCAGGGGCATCACCGCTCAAAAGGCCGGAAATATCTTCACCTGCTTTACCCAAAATCGCCAGAATTGAATCTACGGGCGCTGAGGAACCTGCAGCTACTCCGATGTGCAACAAAACACCTTCCTGAAAGCTTTCAAATTCCATAGTGGCTTTATCGGTTTCGATTTCAGCCAACAAATCTCCTGCTTTTACTTTATCTCCTACGTTTTTATGCCATGCGGCTACCACACCATCGGTCATGGTATCGCTCAATTTGGGCATCCGAACTATTTCTGCCATGTGGTGATGCGATTAATGCGTTTTAATATTCCTTGATAAAAGGATAATCTTCT
>CAZRHR010000069.1:0-13661 GCA_964599915.1 uncultured Candidatus Competibacteraceae bacterium
TAGCCATTATCTCAACCTCTCTTTTAAAACGCTCGTAGTAATTCTCGTCCCATTGATAAAGCATCTGTTTCAAAGCGAAGTTTTGACCGTTGGTCGATTGGTAAAGTGATACAATGCCAAGTTCCCCTTTTCCTAATGTTCTTATGCGTTTCATTATGATTGGTATTTAAACGTTCTATCGGTTAACCTTGCCGCTAACTTACAGTATGTGCATTCGCCTAAAATTTTCAACCAAAACCTAAGGAAGTTAAGGTTCCATCAAGGCTTTTCCATCATCGAAATAATCTAAAATGGCTTCCTTAATGAAGCGATGTTGTTGTAAAGTGGATAAATGTGGAACAGGTTCCAAGGCTTCAAAATGCGGCCAACCTGCTTCGTCCCGCCCCACAAAAGCATAGTAACCATAGGGTACCAGCAAAGAGCAGACCGCCACATGCAGGGCTTCCATTTTCTGTTGTTTGTTCAGTTTAAGCGGCCCTTGACCAATTTCCTGAATGCCAATGAGCAGCAAAATGCCTTCCACCTCTAAGCCATCGCCAAAGCGTTGCTCCAGCAATTGTACCAAATGGGTCCAAGCTTGTTGAAAAACGGTATCAGGACGACGCATAGGAATGATTATGCGACAAAAGTAGGGATTCTCCCCGCAGCCTGCACCGAAAGGCCTACATGAAAAAGTAGAAAAACAAAATCATCTGCATTCTTCTCAACCCATCCGCACGTCCAATTTGCCTGCCGGAACCATCAAACATGCGCTCGCCATCTAATCGGCCCATTTGGCGACCCGAGCCGTCGAACAAGCGATCTCCGTCGATACGACCAATCTGCCGGCCGGAACCATCGAACACACGCTCTCCATCCAAACGACCTATCTGTCTGCCGGAACCATCAAAAATCCTTTCTCCATCCACACGACCTATTTGGCTTCCTGACCCATTAAAATATCGCTCGCCATCTACGCGCCCAATTTGCCGACCGGAGCCGTCAAACATTCTTTGGGCATTGGCCACTGAAAAACTGAGCAGCAACACAGCCCATATCAACATTGATTTGATTTTCATATTTTATTTCTAGTTGTTGGTTATTTCCTTACTGTATCAAAGAACCACCAAGGCAGATTCAACCTTTTGTCTAGCAGAACTTTCACACAAAGAATGCAAAGTTTAGCGCAATATACTCAATAGGCGTTAAATAAACTCGTGACTTCGCTGTTGGTCAATTCCCTGTTCCAAATGGCAATTTCATCGATCACGCCTACAAATCCTTGGTTGGATCCCGAACGGTTGCTTTTACCCACCCGAAACATATCGCCCAAGGTCCAAATGGTATTCAGAGGAGCAGTGCCCACCAACTGGCCATTGATAAAAAGTTTCATTTGCCCGCCGGATACTGCGGTGGCCACCAAATGGTACCATGTATTCGCCTGGGCTTGAATCGACGACGTTACCACGGCTTCTCCACCATGCCACACCCGATGTTCCAGGAATCCATTGGCATTGGTTCTTAGGGTTTGGCTGTGTTCACTATGGGACGAAGCAAGGACAAACTGAAGAATGTCCACAGAAGGTTGCACCGAACTTGGACGAATCCAAACGGACATGGAATAATTAGATACACCCGGACTGGGGAAATCAAAAAAACTTTGGGCTTGTTGCAACGTGTAGGCATATTGTGACACCCCATTTTTATCTGATGTTAGAGAGATGGCGTTGGGGTTAAGGCCGTGTCTTGCATTACCAGAGACATCATTCAGGTTTCCACACATTTTATGATAGGAGAGTAAGCCGTTGGCCAAAGATCCTGTAAAAGTGGTGCAACAAGGAAGGGTTTGGGTAGATAAAAGGAGGGGAGAAGAAGCGCCACAAGTCTCATACGCCCAAACATAAATGGCCGCATTGGCCTGACAAGCCAATCCGGTTTGGGTGAAGCTGGTTTGGTTTCCAATTTGGGTGGCTCCCGCAAACTGATTGATGGTATTCCATGCATAGCCGGTGGCTTGAGGGACGGTATTCCATTGCCAAACCACTTGGTTTTGTCCGGGTGTGATGCTTGCCTGAGTGGGCGTGGCAGGCGTAGCACCTACTGTTATTTGTCGGGATAAAGCGGCACTTGAGCCGCATCCGTTGGATGCCTGAACTGAAATGGAGCCGGAAGCGGTGCCACATTGAACCACCAAGGTGGTTGTTCCCGAACCGGACATCAACAACCAACCGGAAGGAATGGCCCATTGGTACGTAGCGGCATTGGGCACGGCATTGATTGAAAACGTAAGGGTGTCTCCGGCGCAGCCATGGGAAGGTCCTAAAATGGCCGTTGGTACTGCCGGCACGGGAGGTGTGCATGTACCGCAGAGTTCGTACCAAGCCGTACCATTAAAATAATTTTCGCAAAGGGTGGTTAAGTTGAAAATACGCAGTCCGGCTGCCGGATTTTGAATGGAATCGCGCTGAGCGGTGGTAAGCCGAGGGGGTAAAAAGCCTTGTTGTGAACTTTGAAGGTCTAAAATAGCAGAAGGATGCGGTGGGTTGCCGGAAGGGTTAATGCCCACGCCTTGCGAGAAGGCAAAGGAGCAAAATAAACCAACAACGGCGCAGCAAAAAAACCGAAGATCTTTTAGCATGGTATAAAGTTAGGGAAGTTTTTGCCGGTTTTAAGGATTAGGGTTTTGAAGAGGATAGCGCAGAATGACGATTCCAGAACCTCCGTTTCCGCCTTTGGTGGTTCCTCCGGGGCAGTCTTTAAAAAGTGCGCCCCCGCCACCACCACCAGAGTTGTTGGAGGCGTCTGCGCCATTGCCTGTGGTTCCACCCCGCCCGGCGCCCCCGCCGCCAATTCCCCCATTTCCACCTGTGTTATGTCCGGCGCCACCACCACCACCGCCATAAAAAACTTGCGTTCCGGAGATCAATGAAGCAATGCCGGCGCCCCCGTTTCCGCCAATGGTAGATGATACAAAGTTTTGTCCGACAGCGGCGGCCCCACCACCTCCTCCGCCAGCACCACCGCCACTATTGATGTAAGCGGTGCCTTGACCTCCATTATTTCCCTGGCCAGCAATTCCAGTACCTGGTACCTGGCCCTGGCCATTTTCTCCACATCCGCCGCCAGACCCTCCGTTTCCTGCGGTATTTTCCCAAGTGCTTCCTCCACCCCCTCCCGTGCTGGTAATGGTGCTAAAAACGGAATTACTTCCTTGTCCGCCTGTAACAAAACCAGTGGATCCAATACCGCCAGCCCCAACCGTAATGCCATAGCCCATTGGGGATGAAATGGTCAGGTTTCCTGTCCTTACTCCACCAGCGCCTCCTCCTCCTGATGAAATGTCACAACCTGCAGATCCGGCGCCACCACCGCCGCCAGCCACAACTAAATAATCTACTGGACCTCCTGATCCTTCATCAGAAACCGTCCATGTAGCATTTCCAACAGCATTAAACGTATGAACGCGGTAAGGAATTCCATTTACGCCATTGGTTCCGTCTCCTGTATAATTGGATACCGTCCCCCCTGTAGCAACGATGGGACGCCATGGGGTTACGGACTTATTCGCGGCGGAAGAAACCCCACAATGATTGGACGCAGTGACAGAAATGCTGCCAGATGTGGTTCCAACTGTGACCGTGATGGTATTGGTTCCCTGACCTGCTACCAGGGACCAGCCTACCGGCACTGTCCAGGTATAGGACGTGGCTCCAGGAACCACACCAATGGTGTAGGTAGCAGAGGTTGATGCGGTGGGAGAAGTAGGTCCTGTAATATTAGCGGGGGTGGCGGGGCTTGAAACAACACTCACCTGAATGACACGGGAGGCATTGCCACAAGCATTCGTGGCTGTTATAGTATAGTTTGTAGCGGAAGACAAGCCGGTTGGGCTCCCAGACATTTGGCCCGTTTGGGCGTTGATTTGAATTCCTGAAGGCAAGGGGGGAATAACCGTATAAGAAGTCGGCTGGCCCCCTTGCGTTCCCGGTACATTTAAAGGAATTAATTGGTTTTGGCAATATGCTATCGGTCCATTATCTGCATAAACCAGATTAGAAGGAGGCAGAGAACAGCCGCAGTGTATGCTTTGCCAAAAAGTGCCATAAAACACCTCCACGCATTTCGTTGTCAGATTATAAATGAACAATCCCTCTGCTGGCCCTACAATAGAATCACGTTGAGCCGTTGTGAGACGGGGTGGAAGAAATCCCTTTTGGTTAAAGTCCACATCCAGACCAGCGGAGGCATGAGGCGGAACGCCTGTATTATTAATCCCAACCCCTTGGGCAAGGCTTAGCTGAGGCAAACTTGACACATAAATGACGGCTATCCAAAAAATTACCTTCATCTTGGACATTACCCCCGGTTTGCTGGGCTGGTCATCTTTTTTCTTGTGAAAATACCGATTGGGAAATATGATCTTCATGCATTTTTTTTAACTATTCGTATTCAAAGGCCCCTTATGGTATGCCCCACTTACATTTTAAGTAGTTTTCAACGAGCACCCGATTGGTGGTGGACAGGACATTATTAAAAACGATAATTTCGGCTACTTCACAGGTAGATTGTTCAGGAAAAGCCCCTGTGTTTACCGCAATTCCATTGGGCCCGGCTACCCCGTTGTTATTATTAAACGCAAGGTTTCCATTTTCATAAAAGAACGCCTGGCTTCCATTGCTTACTCCCGTATAAAGATACACATTGTCATCCGCCGGAGGGCTTCCTGAGTTACTTACCCAGCCTTCGAAAAAGGCTTGCCTTTTGGCGCCGTCCCACCACCCCAACAACCAATTGTTAATACCACTGGTCAATACACGTTTCCGAGCACCTGATGTTTGTTTGGCGACGTATAAAATGGTGTATGGTGCAGGGAAATGATGGTTTACTGATATATGTTGCGCCGTGGTAAAACGTAGAACAGACTTGCCGTTTATGGCATTGGTCTGGAAGGTTGGCCAATTTGTAGAGTTGGCATGCCGGTTATTTCCTGAAAGATCTAACCATGCTGAAACTTGCGCATTGGGGGCTGTATTGCTTATGGCCGATGCATCTAGCCATAGGGCCAATCCTGGGATAGAAGAAAGGCCAAGTACCGTTACGCTAACAGAAGATACGGCCGAAGAACAATTGTTTAGGGTGGCGAGGGCCGTGTAGTTGCCTTGTTGGGCAGAAGACATGCAGGAAATGCTGGGGTTTGAGTTCGTACTTGAAAATCCATTGGGCCCCGACCACTGGAATGCTATACCACTTACAGGACTTGCGTTGAGCTGAAGGGTTGCGCCCAAATTTACTGGAGAGTTTGAGGATACCAATGGGGCTGCGGGCGTTTGTGTAACGGTAATATTCAGGACCCTTGTACTCGACCCACAAGGATTTTGTGCCGTAATGGTAAAGTTCGTGGGTGCAATAGGCGTGGTCGGTGTTCCTGTGATTTGTCCCGTTGCACCATTCAAGACCAAGCCAGCGGGTAGGCTCGGCGTTACCGTGAATGTATCGGGCAGTCCTCCTTGTGTCGTCGCGTTGTTGGGTAAAATCGCTTGGTTCGTACAATAGCTCAGTGGCCCATTTTGACTATAATTCAATTGACTTGGCGCAGACAATATACGGATAGGCAAGGTGCATGATGTGGTGCCACAAGCATTAGAAGCCTGAATGATAAAATTTGAGAGCGCCATGGTTTGGGTTGGCGTACCCGTGATTTCACCGGTTGTCATGTTCAATACCAAGCCTTGTGGCAAGGTTGGAGAAACGGCATACAGACTAGGTGTGCTTACTTGGGTGTTGGGGATATTAGAGATAATTTGGTTGTTTAAGCAATAGGTGGGTTGATTGTTAGCATACGTCAGACCGCTTGGTGGGCCGGCACATCCGCAAAAAACACTCTGCCAAACAGATGAAATAAATATGTCCAGACAATGGGTGGTGACATTAAAAATAATGAGGCCAGAGGCCGGACTAACGATGTTGTTTCTTTCCGTAGTGGTAAGGCGGGGCAAAAGCAACCCTTTGTCCATAAAATTAATATCTAATCCTGCCGAAGGATGCGGAGGGGTTCCCGTAGTACTAATTCCAACCCCTTGCGCCATCAGTGGTGCCGTAAAAATTAATAAGATCAATGCAAGGGTATGCGCTATATACACCACCATTGGTTTTTTAATGTTCATTGTGTTCATGCGGCTTTAGTACTTTAATAATACTACACCCGAAGCCCCTCGCCCCGCATTATTCATAGATGCTGTGGATGGGCCACCACCACCGCCACCTCCTGAGTTTGGTGTTCCATCTTGGCCGAAAACGCTGTTGGAATATCCGCCACGCCCGCCACCATGAATGCCGTCTCCAAAATTTCCATTGTTACTGTACTCTCCACCGCCACCGCCACCGCCATAATACAATCCGTTAAGGGGCGACAGGAATCCATTGCCGCCGTTGCCCGCCTTGGTAGAGGTTGCATTGACTCCCGCAGAGCCAGAGCCGCCGCCGCCGCCGCAGCTGCTTCCGGGAAAAGCGTTCCCTCCTGGAAATCCTCCATTCCCTGCATGACCAGTTGTAAAGTCATAAGATCCGCCGCCGCCATTCCATCCCACGTTTGTGCCGCCATTGCCTGAGCGCCCACGGCCTCCAACGCCACCAATGGCCGACACGGTCCCCGATCCGCCGCTCAAAGTTGTGGTGTTTCCATTTTGCCCCGCACAATTATAACAAGCCGCGTGGGCTGTGGCTGCTGCTACCTGAATGGTAAGATTGCTTTGGGGAATAACCGCATAATGGCTGATGTGTCTTACCTGACCACCACCGCCACCGCCGCCCACATCTCCTCCGCCACCACCTCCGCCACCAACCAACAAAACCTCCAATGAGGCAACCCCCAACGGCACTGTCCATGTACTTGTTCCGGTTGGGGTTATGGAGACTAGGGTGCCCGAATTCGTGGTAAATGTAACTTGATTCCCGTACGCCGCGCCTACACTATTGGTCGCAAAAGCGCGCACATAATATACTGTATTATAAGCAAGGCGTCCCATAATACCAGAAAAACTACCCGTGCCACTTCCTATCGTTACGGTGCTGTCCGAAACCGTTGGACTGGACGATGTACTCCAGCACAAACCCCTGATCGTCACGGGTGAACCCCCATCCGCTAATACTTGTCCACCGGCTGTAGCATTTCTTCCAAAAATACTGGAGGCTGAGGCGGTTGTTACTGACGGCGGCTGAAGTGTAGTAAACGTTTGCTCATTTCCATAAGCAGTGCCCACGGCATTGGTTGCATAGGCTCTCACATAATACAATGTTCCATTTTGAAGCCCCGTTAATGTACTTGAAAATGATCCAACGCCAGCCCCATCTGTGGAAAAGGCATTAAGTAGGGTGGGGGAGGGATTGGTTGACCAGCAAACGCCTCTGCCCAGAACAGCCGCACCTCCATCATTGGAAATTTGGCCGCCCAAGGTAGCCGCAATACCCGTAATGGATGATGCTGCCGCCGTGGTTAAAGTGGGTAATGCCGGACAAAGTGGATACCAACCCGTACTTCTGTAATATTCCATGCACTCCGTATCTAAATTAAATACCATGAGGCCGGGCGCCGGATTCTGAATGGCATTACGTTGGGTCGTGGTAAGGCGCGGTGGTAAAAGCCCTTTAGAGGTACTTTCTACATCCAACATGGCCGAAGGATGCGGGGCCGTTCCAGAAGGGTTAATACCCACGCCTTGTGAAAAAGCCGTAATTCCGGAAAGTAAAAACAAAATGAGGGACCAAAATTTTATCATAATCAATCCTGTTATGGGTTAGGGTTGGACAATGGATATCGAATGATCACAACTCCAGACCCGCCAGATCCGCCACTACCATTACTGTTATGAAATCCACCACCACCACCGCCACCGGTATTGGGCTGACCACTCCCAACTGAAAGGGAATAGGTGTTCGAGCTGGCTCCCCCGCCGCCTTGGCCAGGAACGCCCAAAGTGCTGGTCACCGCATGATATGCTGCCCCGCCACCACCATAAAACTGTGGCGTTCCTGTAATGGAAGAGGAAATACCGTCCCCACCACTGCCTGGTCCATCCGTGTCTCCCGCTTCAGCCGCGCCGCCACCGCCACCGCCGGAACAACATTGTTGAGATTGTGCACCGGCAAACCCTTGTCCATTCGCACCAGAACCGCCCAAGGTTCTATCATGAGACCCTCCACCGCCAGAACCGCCAGCACTTCCTGGCTCACATCCATTTCCGCCCTTTCCACCACCAAGGGCTACAAGCCCGTTAAAAGATGAGTTTCCTCCATTTGCATCTATTCCTCCGGAACCCACTTGTATTGGGTAAGTGGTGGCATTTAGGGTGGCATTTCCTTGCCAAACGCCTCCTGCTCCTCCGCCTCCCGCCTCATGGCCGCAACTCAATCCTCGGCCGCCAGACCCACCTCCCGCCACGATGAGATAACTCACCTGGCCATCTGTTCCTGATTGGCTGACCACAAACGCTCCAGATCCCACTGCGGTGAACTGGTGCACTCGATACGTAATGCCCATCGCTCCATTTGTGCCATTGCCCACATATTGCGTTATCGTTCCACCTGTGGCGGAGATAGGTTGCCAGCCTGTTACCGCTTTCGTTGCTATGGGGTATGTACCACATGAATTTGTGATAACGCACGAAATATTTCCTGACGCCGGACCTACCTGCACCTGAATAGCCGCCGTGCCCTGACCGCTGAGCACAGACCAACCGGAAGGAACACTCCATACATATACACTCCCTCCCGGCACTGAATTCACACTATATGTTGCTGTGCTAGAAACCGTAGGAGACGCCGGGCCCTGAATGATGGGCTGTATAATGGCTTGCAATACTTCAATGGACAAAACCGTGGAAGTTTGGCCACAAGCGTTTGATGCGGTAAGGGTGTAGGGCAACGGAGATGCAGTGGTTGCCGGCGTTCCTGAAATGGTTCCAGTCGCCGGATGAAGCGATAGACCGGCAGGCAAAGCTGGAGAAACCGAAAAAGTAATTGGTGTACCGCCTTGGGTTGTCGCTGTATTAGAAACAATGGGCTGTCCGGCGCAATAAACACTTGGGCCTGGATCAAGATAGGCTAACTGAGTGGGACCGGAGGCACATCCACAGTGGATGCGTTGCCAAGTGGTTCCATAAAATGCCTCAAAGCAATAGGTGGTCAAATTAAAAATTTGTAACCCTAACACAGGGTTTTGGATGGAGTCTCTTTGGGCGGTAGTCATGCGCGGTAAAACAAAACCTTTGGTTGTACTTTCTACATCCAACATGGCTGAAGGATGCGGGGTGGTACCCGAGGAATTAATGCCAACGCCTTGGGCAAATCCCATAGACATCCCCACAGAATACACTAAAAGTACCAAGCGTAGGATGCTTTTTCTTCCCCAAAAATATCGCATATCAATTTGTGCTGACATCATGATGAAAGGCTTTATTAATTAATACCCCCAAAGCTGCCACTCTCCAATCACCGTATACTCATGCCCCGGATTTCCGGCCGTTCCAAAAATGCGATAGTGCAAATAAGGCGTAGTATTATTGAATAAATACTCCCCAAATTGGGCTTGACTAAACGTACTGGTTCCCGGAAAAGGTGGCGTGGAATTCGTTCGAACATCTAAATCTACCCAATTTTGTCCATCATTGGAACCTTGGATTTTCCAGCTATTCAGCCGGTCTTCAAACGTTGGGCTGTTGCGATGCCATAACCGGTATCTGTTCACCACACGTGGGCTTGGAAAATTAACCCTCAGCCAAGGGTTGGCCCAAGGTACTTTATCATATTGCGCGGAATGCCAATATCCGGAAAGAGAGCCGTCAAATGCATCACTGGGGGTGTTGTACAGCACTGAACTGGCTTGAAATGTGGCCCCAGATAAACTGGTTCCTCCACCTACAAGTGGCCCGGGAATTAACGTGGTAAAAGAAATTTCGTTACCGTAAGCGGTACCTGCACTATTGGTAGCATAGGCCCGAACATAATAGGTGGTGCCTTGCTGTAAGCCGGTTAATGAACTAACAAATGACCCCGTTCCTAAGCCGTCTGTGGTAAAAGCATCTTGCAAGGTTGGAGCCGGAGTGGTGGAATAACAAATGCCTCTTGCCACCACGGTAGCCCCGCCATCATCTGTAACCTGTCCTCCCGATTGGGCAGAAACTACCAAAATGGAAGACACCGGCTGGGTAGTGACGGTAGGAATTTTTGGACAAAGTGAATACCAACCTGTGGGTCGAAAGTATTCCATGCACAGGTTGTCCAAGTTGAAAATCATTAAGCCCGGTGCCGGGTTTGCGATGGAGTCCCTTTGAACGGTGGAAAGCCGTGGGGGCAAAAATCCTTTGTTTTGAAAATTCACATCTAATCCTGCAGAGGGATGGGGTGATGCGCCAGTGGGATTAATACCAACACCTTGGGACACGCCCTGTTTTAAAAGAATGAAAACAAAAAATAAGATGAATGTATTTTTCATGTTGCATTTCATGGGTTAGGATTGGTGATGGGATAGCGGATGATAACCACGCCGGAGCCACCATTTCCAGCAGAAACAGGAGCCTGTACCAGACAAGCACCACCGCCACCGCCAAGTCCATTGGTGCCATTTTGCCCGGAAGAAACACCCGGCACACCGGCATTTCCTCCACCTCCTTGACCTCCTACTCCCGGTGTACCTTGATTGCAAGTGACAGCACCGCCACCGCCACCGCCAAACGTTTCTATCAACCCTGTAATCTGTGAAACAAGACCTACTCCGCCATTTCCTCCACTATTATTGGCTCCAAGTCCCCCAGCACTACCAGCGCCACCGCCCCCTCCGCCCGAATTTCCACAACTCCAGCCTCCTCCATTTCCTCCAGAAAAGCCCTGACCATTAGTCCCTGCACCTCCTAAATTTGGGTCACTATCTATAGCCGCGCCTCCGCCACCAGACCCTCCGGATGTAGGATGTCCATAATCTCGTCCACCACCACCCCCACCGCCTAAGGCCGTTTGAGAAAAGGCGGTACTATTTTGGCCGGGCGTTCCCACCTGCCCGCCTGCACCACCGCCACCCACAGAAATTGGATAAGACAAGGCTGAAACAGAAGTGCTTCCCGTTAAAACACCGCCACCCCCGCCGCCGCCATTGCGTCCGCCACCCCCACCTCCTGCTACAATTAAATAGCTAATCGCTCCAAGATTGCCCGGATTAGAAACAACAAAACTTGAATTTCCTACCGCATTAAAACGATGTACGCGGTACATGACCCCGTTTATGCCATTCGTCCCATTTGCAGTGTAGGTGGTGATACTTCCGCCGGTAGCCTGCAGTGGTATCCAAGGTGCCACAACCAAGGAGTCCGGCAGGGACGTTCCACAGGCGTTTGAAGCCGCCACGAGAACAGCACCAGATGCTGCGCCTACCATCACCTGAATGCCAGAGCCCCCCTGTCCTGTGACTACCATCCAGTCACTTGGCACCGTCCAAACATAACTGGTTGCGCCCGGAACAGGAACAATACTATAAGAAATTGTAGCACCTATCGTTGGAGCGGCAGGACCCAATAACGTCGTTGGGGACGGAGGTGCGGCATTACATCCACAATAAATGGACTGCCAATTATTGATAAAATAAGCCTCAAAACAAAGGGTGGTGAGATTGAAAATTTGCAAACCAAGCGCAGGATTCACAATAGAATCGCGCTGGGCTGTTGTAAGTCTGGGAATAAGTAAGCCTTTGTCTGGAAAGTTAATGTCTAATGCGGCCGAAGCATGCGGTGGTTGACCGGCTGGATTAATACCAACACCCTGACCATGCAGCATGTCTAGGGATACCATCCAAACCCATACCAGAACCCATACCGCTGCCTTTTTATTCATGCCTTATGATTGCCCCTGTATTATTCCGTTCTCCAAATTTACTATTTTCTATTATAAAGTTTGTTTTCTTTTTATTATGAATGTCTTACACGGTTTCCTTTTGTACTACTCACGCCAAAAATATGGCATTAGATAAGGCTTTTCGGGGGGCGCCCGTCCTTTTAAGCAACGCAATCGGGCTTTTTCTTTTGATTCATTGCTCCACGCAATACAACCTTAGTGTGGTAGAACAGGCCTTGTTGCCCGTGATAAAAGAGTGGGTCCAATACGTGCCACTGGATTGGTCCGATTGTCCATAGGCTCCATTTCCGGTGATTTGTGACCAATTGTTGCAGGTTTGTCCCGTTACGGTTTGGCCACTGTTGTTGGTGCCGGTCCAAGTACTAATGTTCACCACCACTTGCCCAAATTCGTTCCGTGTCCACGGCGAAGCCAAACTTCCATCTGTAAGGTCGGCCCAGTTGTTGGCAATGGTGGTGCCATTGAGCAAACGATAAGGAAGGGTGGAGGGAATCAGTCGGGCGGCGGCAGAGGTGGTTTCGCTGCTCAGCCATGCGCGCCAACGGCCCGATAATCCTGCCGCTTTCGCCGAACTTTGACAAATGGAGTCGCCGCCTGCCAATCCGCCGAAATTGGCGGCATAACCGCCATTGGTCACAAAGGCCCGGTTATGGGTTAAAAGGGTCAATGTCACCTCATCAAAAGCGGAGCCGCAGGGACTGGTCACCGTCCATCGCAAGGTATAGGTTTGTCCGGGGGAGCCGGTAAACAAAGATTTGGGTTGCGCGGGATTGTCCACCACACCGCCCACGCCACTTAAGATGCTCCATTGGCCGGTGGTACCTGCCGCAGGGGCGGTCGCATCTAAAAAAGTGCCTGTGCCGCCAAAGGTTTGGTCCGCACCGGCATTCACCACCGGAACACCGGCAGGCAGTACTTGGATTTGAAGGGTATCTTGAATACTACCACAAGCATTAGATGCTGATATAATGTAACTTAACTGCGCAGTCGCGGAGCTGGGTGTACCGGAAATAACGCCATTTCCCGGTTGCAAAAACAAACCGGACGGAAGCGCAGGCGACACGGAAAAAAGGGTGGGTGCGGCGCCTTGTGTAGTGGGTTGAAGGGCCGCAATGGATTGGTTGGCACAATACACCAAAGGCCCGGAAACAGGATAAGAAAGTTGCGTTGGGCCGCTCGTACAACCACAGTACAAACTTTGCCAATGCGTACCAAAAAAGGCCTCAAAACATTTGGTGGTGAGGTTATAGATTTGTAATCCTTCGGCCGGTTGTACTATGGCATTTCGCTCTGCAGTCGTTAGGCGAGGCATCAAAAATCCTTTGTTGTTAAATTGTACATCCAACCCGGCAGAGGCGTCAGGAGGCGAACCGTTCGGGTTGATACCTACGCCTTGGGCTTGGGTCTGTGCCCAAAGAAAAAAGCAAACAACAAAAGGCAGGTATTTCATTTACAGGTTGGTTTCAAACAAAGACTAACAAAAATAATAAATCATTGCCTCCTTATGCGCATTTTTTACCAAAAGGTAATCATGGAAAAAGTGGATGCTCTTATCTTTCGCAATTCACTTATAATGAGTTGATAAACTTTTTCTTATTATTTCCTTTTATTCAATACATCAGATACGCCTTCAAAATCCGAAGGTTGATCCGCCAGCACGGTTAAGACATCCTCAGCCATGAGCAAGGTAGACCCACCGGGCCGCAGAAAAATGCCTTTTCGCTGAATCATTACAATGAAAGCATTCGCGGGAAAATGTATGTCTACAATCCTTTTTCCCACCA
>CAZRHR010000070.1:0-13368 GCA_964599915.1 uncultured Candidatus Competibacteraceae bacterium
GGTACTGAAACTACTGAAACTCTTGGCCACAAATTACTATAAAAAAACGACTTCAACCTTGTCGGAATGCACGGTGGATGTGCAAGCTCAAGGCGGTAAATTCTAATTTAGCGTATGCGTTTCGGGCCAAATGAAACACGGATTTTTCCATGGCTTCTACTGTCGCCATAAGTTTATCTTCCGTAAGTACAGGTGCAAACCGGCTAAGCCAGTGTCTTTCTTTTTCTGTGATTCGAAGGACATCTGCCCCGGAATTGAACATTAAAGACTCCCGCATGAGGTAAAGGCCGTATTCCACCACGGCTTTTTGCTGGTCGCGTCCCATTTTTCCAAAATCGTCGCTTAAGCGCACTACATGCTGAAAAGTTCCGGAATAACAAGCCCGCATCCATTCCTGAAAGAATCCTAGATAAGCGCCGTGGTCATCTTCCATATTCACCAGCCGTTTGGCACGGGCAAAATCACCATCGGCCATATTCACCAGCTCTCGGCCTCGCTCCAATTCCACGCCATATTGCTCAGATAAAACGGTAAGCATATCGAAATCATTGATTTTAGATAGCTTCACCAGTTGGGTGCGAGACAAAATGGTGGGTAAAATGCGGTCGTCGTTGGCACTAATAAGGATAAATAAAGTGTCGGCGGGTGGTTCCTCTATGATTTTCAGCAACTTGTTGGCGGCAGCCACCTGAAGTAGCTCGGGATACCAAATCATCATGACTTGTACAGGCGCCTCGTAGGGCTTCATGCTCAATGCATGAAAAATCGAATGGGCGGTGGCCACATTGATTTGAGGTTGTTTGGCTCCGTTTCCGGTGAATGCCAACCAGTCACCTAAATTCATGTAAGGCTCCTTTTGCACCGCTTTCCGAAAATCTTCCATGTGGTTGGCGCAAACATCTGTACTTCCGTCCGATACAAAAGGAAAAATCCAATGAATATCAGGATGTGCAAGTCCACTTACCTTTTTACATGAAGGACAAGTTCCACAACTATCTTCCTCAGTTTTGTGGTTACAAAGCACATATTGGATGTAGGCCATGGCCAAAGGCAAAGCTCCGGCCCCGTCTGGTCCTAGAAATAACTGGGCATGGGCGATTCTTCCCTCATTTACCGCTCGGGTAAGGAGGTTTTTTTGTACACCATGACCAACTACTTCCGCAAAACGCATGAAGCAAAGGTAGCGATTCCGCTGCGCACCCCCTGAGGATTGCGTGGAATATTTTACGTCTTTTTACCTAGGCTCTTTTTAGTAAGGATCCTCTTCCAGCACGAAGATTTGCTCTTCCCTCTCTACGTTCATACCCGCCACGCCATCTCTTTCGTGCAATTTGCCGGTAACACAAATTTCCCTTTGCATCAGTTCAACTTCTGGTGCGTAGGGGAAGTTGCGCAGGTTGCTTTCCCAAATGTTTACGGAGAAAACCTGGTTTGGGAATTTTTTGTCAAAGTTTAGGAATACATGGCCTTTCTTGCTGCGCGTTGCCGATACTACGGTACCACAAATGGTGGCTTTGGGCCCTTCGGCAGGGAAAAGTTGTTTGAGTCCTTTGGTATTCAGGGCGCCTCTGGGCAAACGGTTTTGAGCCAAAGGCAAAACTTCACCCTGTTGGCGCTCCGGTAGCCACATGGGCACTTGGAAGCTGGCTTCTACCCGCTGTTCGATGCTATCCGGGAGTTGTTGGAAAAAATCCAATCCGGTAAGTTTTTCCACTGAATCTACAGATACCGCGTACCATTCCGGTGGATGTGGGCACGTTTGGTTGGGCATGACGAAGCCAATGGCCTGTTTTCTGGCAGGATCGTAAGCTACTTTCCAATAATGGTAAGGAATGGTAAGGCCATTGATGCTTCTTTTAATCACGGGCAAAGTGTCAAGCAGCACCGGGCCTGTCACCACGTACAAAGGTTGGTCATGGGTCAGAACCACTTCACGTAAAAGGCCCTCCAATTCCGCCCAACGCTCACGGTTGAGTACCCCACGCTGTGGAGACATGTTGGAATAATAATAAGAGGCGGCGAGTGCTTTTTTGCTCCATTTGAAGTCGGCAGAAGGCGCTAAGTGGCCGCGGTCGAAACCGAATCCGGTGTATTTGTAACCAGAGGAGTCCGGTTTCATTTCTTTGATAAAGTAATCCCGTTCTTGTGCGCTGCCGGTGGAGATTTTCGGGTCTTCCATGAAGCGGTTGGTGCGTCCTTCTCTACCATCGCGGATATCGGGTAAAATGACGTGCATGACCCAACGGGCTTGTTCGTGGGCCTCTACATATTGCAGTGCAAACCCCGGGTGGCGCACCACCTCGCCTTCACTGGGAAAACCCATGCCGTCTAACAGGTCTTGCACGTGCCTAAGCATCACGTTTTCAAGAGAATCTGTAAGTGTTGCTTGCTCTTCGGTAAGCTTGGCTTGCCTTTGTTTGATGAGTCGAAGTTGTTCAGCAGCGGATTGTGCTTGTACAAAGGAGCCGGATAAAGCGGCAAATAACAGCAAGAAAAATTGAATAGGCCTTTTATTCATGGGAGCAAATTAGGGGATTTTCGGGAAAATTGGCGTTTGTTTTTGAGCCCCGTATGTTTAGGTGCGAATTTTTTCAAAATCAGTTCATGGGTGAAACGTAAGAATTAGAGATTTAAAAGAGCGCCTGATTTTCCGTATTTTAGAAAGGGCCTAAATCACATTTATGTCTGGTTAAATACATTATATATGATGTCCTTTGGGTCCCACCACTTCCAAGGTGGAAGCACCATTGCCTAGCGGTTTAAGCTGAATTTGCGTAGAAATACGCTCTTTCAAACCCTGTACATGCGAAATGATGCCAATGGTTTTCTGACTTTCCGCCTGTAGTTTTTCCAAGGTATCCAAAGCCATGTCCAAGGTTTCGCCATCCAATGTGCCAAAACCCTCATCAATGAACATGCAGGAAAGTTGGATTTGCCCAGCGGCCATGTCGGACAAGCCTAAAGCCAATGCCAAAGAGGTAAGGAAAGACTCTCCACCGGAAAGTGTGCTGGCTGCACGGATTTCTCCACCCATAAATACATCTTCCACAAATAAATCGTCTGACTGACTTAGTGAGACATCGTTTTTGCGAGTGACGAATCGGTACCTGGGTGTCATTTGGGAGAGACGCGTGTTGGCGAGCCAAAGCAGCCGTTCCATGTGAAGTGCCTGCACCATTTTACTAAACTTATCGCCGGTGGCGCTGCCGATTTTATCATTAAGCCTGCCCCAGCGGTCCCGATAGGCCGCTTTTTCTTGAAGGTCCCGTTGAAGGGTAGCGAACTGTTTTTGACGGTCTTCATCTAGTTGAAGCTGGGCTTGAATTCTTCCCAATGCTTCGCCGAGGGTGTGGATTTCTTGGGCTAGATTTTTTCGGGTTACTTCAAGATGTTCAGGTTCCCAATGGGCTACGTCTTCCGGAATCTGTGCAAGGTCTTTTTGCTTTTCTTCTACACGTGTTTGGGTGGCCTGAATCCTTTTTTCCCAATCTGAAATAGAGGCTTTTATGGCTTCCACCTGTTGCGGGGTAAGGGCCTGGGCCTGTACTTCTTCAATGCCAGAAAATCCGGCCAATTGCACTTTTTCAATGACTTGAACTTGGGCGGTTTTCCACTCATTTTGTTGCTGGCTTAGTTCCTGCAACAGGGTTTGCTGCTCCCCCGTTTTGGCCTGAAGGTGAATTTGACGTTCTTGCCATTTCTTGGTTTGCTCGCGTATCCAAAGCATCGGTTGACCAAAGGGACAACATACTTTTAGGCGCGCTTGTAAGTCAAGATTTTTTGCCGAGTGCGTCTGCATGGCTGTTTTTAGCTGAATGAGCTTGTTTAAGGCCTGAAGTTTGTCTTGCTCTTCGCGGAACTTATCCAGTAAGTTGAGCGCTTCAGCGTGCTCGTTCTTTTGTTGGGTAAGTGTGGCCTCGTCAGGTGTTATCTCCAGCGACTTCAGAGATTCATCAAGTTGAGCCACTTCTGAATCTAAGAATTCTCGTTTTCCAATAAAAGTTGCTTTTCCTTGCCTTAATTTTTGAAGGGCTTCTGTGTGATTGGCTAAATGTTGTTCAAGTTCTTTCATGGTAGAAAAGTCCGGTAAGGCTTCATGTGCACTGGGATGTTCCAGGCTTCCACAAACCGGACAAGGGGTGGCCGGAACTAACGAACTTCTTAAGCTAATAACTTCATAATATGGAATTTTACTGCGCAATTCAGAAAGATTTTCTTGAAGGTTTCGAACGTCTTTTTCTAATGCTATTTCTTGGGCTTCACATTGTCCGATGTGTGAAATGAGTGTTTCCTTTTCCTGGTTTAGGCTTTCCGATTTCCTAAGCCATTCTGCTCTTTTTTCTGCGATTTTTAAAAGTTCTTCTGTCGCTTTTAGTTTTTCAGTTAACGCTGTCCGAGTGGTAGATAATTGCTCATCGGTTTGTCCATACCAAGGTCTGGTCTGGTGGGTTGCGGAAAATTGAATGTACAATTGTTGAAGGTCATCCAGGCTTTTTTCCCATAAGCTTTTGGACTGCTCTCCTCTTTGCGCAAAAAATGCGTTGATTTCTTGTTGAATATCAGCTTCCTTAGCTTTTGCCCAATCGATTTCTGCTTGCAAGGACATAATCTCCTCTTCTTTTTTCAAGAACCAATCCAACCAAGGGGCTTGATCTGGATTTAAGGGATTAAGTTCAGCTTTTTGATTTTCCTGTTCGAGTTGAAGATTTTGTATGTCTATTTTGAGTTTTTCACCTTTCTCTGATGTCGTTTTCCATCTTTCTTGATACACCGCAAGGATTTTGAGCTCACTTAGCAGAGGTTGAATTTTTTCATACTGTGCAATTGCGCACTTTTTTTCCTCAATATCAAATTTTTGAGCCTCAAGTTCCGTTAACAGTTTGTTTTCATTGGAAAGAGATTCCTGTAATTTTTGATAGCGGTCAACCAGTTGGAGGGTTTCAGTTATTTTTTGATGTTCATGGTGTTTTTGGTCTCTGCTTTGAACCATGGCCAACTTCTCATTTTCCAATTCCAGCTTTTGGTCAAGACTCAAGAGCTCGAGTTGTTGCTGTTGGTCTTGAATCCTTAGGTATTCCTCCTGTATTTTTTGGTAGTACTTGTAACAATACGCAGATAATTCTCTGTAGATCTGCCCGCCGGTCATACGTTCGAGCAGTTCACTTCTTTCGGTATGTTTGGCTTGTAAAAATTTGGCAAATTGGCCTTGAGAAAGTACAACTGCTCTGAGAAATTGATTAAAATTTAATCCAATAAGCTCTGCATTTTTATCCGGAACCTGAGATTTTTTGAGGTCAAGAATTTCATTCTTTTCCATATGTACAATAGACATATGGTAATCTTCTAGGGTTTGGTTACGGTTGTGCCGAATAGACCAAGTCGCTCTGTATTGGCCTTTTGAGGTTTCATAGACCACTTCGGCAGTAGCTTCCATGGTGTTTTTGGCCAGGATGGCCCCTTTTTCTTGAATGACGGATTTACTGATTTTACCAAACCTGGGGACTTCGTTATACAATGCCAGGCAGATCGCGTCCAACAGCGTACTTTTTCCTGCGCCGGTAGGCCCTGTTATGGCAAAAAGTCCGGCTTCAGAAAGTGGCCCTGAGGCAAAATCAATTTTATGTTCACCCTTGAGTGCTTGTATATTTCTAATAAATAGGGAAATGATTTTCATGGCAAATGCGGGTTTTCATGGAAGCTATCCCAAAGTTCTCCAAAGGTGGTTTGCAGGTCATTTAATTGGTCTTCTGGCAGTGCCCACCTTTCCATTAATTGCATAAAAAGTGCGGGTGGTTGAAAGGCTTCCGGATTGGGCGGTGGTTGGTTGGTATGCCATGCTTGGACCCTGTCTAGAAAAGTGACTTGGTGCTGTAAAATGTCCAATCCATTGGGGTGTTCCTCTCGACATTTTTGAGCCCACTGCTGAATTTCGCCCATAAGGGCCACTTGTCCAACAGGTTCTATAATTCTAATTTCAGCAATGGGTGTTAATGGTGCGTTTGATTTTTGATGGATAGCCCATGCTTGAATTTCTTCAAAAGAGCCTTCTTTTCGCCACCAATCTCTAAAAGTTGGTATGGGGATAGATTCATGGTGTATATTTTCCCCGTCCCAAGAAACAAGGCCCATTTGTTTATGATGTTGTTCCGAAAAAGATAAAGGGATTGGCGAACCTGAATACCGAACTTTTTCAGTTTTTCCGATGCTTTGAGGTCTGTGAATATGTCCTAGTGCAGTGTATAGAAAGTGTTCTTCAAGGATGGCCGCATCGAACCACCCCAGGTTGCCCACTTGAATGTCGCGTTCACTTTCGCAGGTGGTAGCGCCTTGGGTAAAAAGGTGACCCATGGCGATATGTCCGGCATTTGGGTACTCCGCTTTCATTTGAAGGGCCAATTTTTCATAAAACCGGCGCATGCCCAATTGCACCGCAGAAATTCGGTCTTCGGCACTTTCTTCCCCCAATGCTACACGAATGTCTTTGTCCCTGAGGTAGGGTACGGCAGCACAAACTAGATTTTCACTTAAAGGAAAAATAAGGCGGTTCTCTGCGCTAGAAACAGACCCCACCACATGAATATTGAAATGGGTAAACAAAGGTTCCGGTGCCTGAAGAACATCCGGACTGTCATGGTTTCCTCCTGTCACGATGATGTTTACCCCAAGTTTGGAAAATTGGACCATCCAATGGTAATACATTTCCAGCGCCCAAGTGGGCGGATTGGCATGATCGAATACATCTCCTGAAACCAATAGCCAGTCAGGCTTTTTAGATTGTATGAGGTCAAAAAGCCATTGGAAAAAAAGTTGGTGGTCTTCCTTGAGTTCTTTTCCATAGATTTTTTTCCCCAAATGCCAGTCTGCCGTATGTAAAAATTGAACCATGAGATAGGTGGTAAAATGGAAAACGTATGCTTGCGATAAAGATAGGGAGTGATTTCGCCATTTTACGACACATTTTTACGTATGCCGAAGGATTTTTATTACCAATGAAGCCCAAGAGGGAATAGGTGAAAGCGTTTTCGTTTAGTTTTGGAATCATGGCATGAGCATAAACGAAAAAGAGCCAAGAAAGGAAACAATAGGGTTGAAGCTAAAGCCGAGAAAAAACATTATTAATCTTACATTTAATAAGGTCTTTTTGCACCTGCTTATATTTATAAAAAGGAAGTTAAGTTGGACTTAAGATAGGCAAATTAGAGTGTTGAATATTTGTTCCATGGGCTTTGTGTTCTGTTTATTATGAATTTACAGCATTCTAAAAGCTGTAAATCTTGCATGGCATTCTCGTGTTTTTTAGGATGGATTTTTAGGAGATTGTCATTATTTACAAAATGTTGATAATAAAGTCTACTGGAAAAAACTAAATTTGAGAAGTATTGACTTCAAGGCATGTTAAATCATTTAAAATACATTTTTATTTTACTTTGCCTTACTGGTCTTGAGGGTTTTCCTTCTTTATCAGCACAGCGAGATACTTTATTCTGGTTTGTAGCACCTGAGGCCGCCCAAAGTCATGGTGATCGACCAATTGTATTAAGGTTGGCCACGGGGAGTGTAGGGTCAACCATAAGGGTGGATCAGCCTGCAAATCCCTTATTTCCAATACAGGTTTTAAATGTAGGTGCTCAATCTGCTTTCAGTTTAGATCTTACCCCTTGGATAGACATGGTGGAGAACAAGCCCGGAAACACCAACTTAAATTATGGGATTCGCATTCGTTCTAGCCAGCCAATTATGGCCTACTATGAAATAAATCCAACCTGTAACTGTAACCCTGATATTTTTACTTTGAAAGGGGTTAATGCGCTTGGAAATCAATTTGTATTGCCTTTTCAGTCCTTTTTAAATAGTGCTTCTTATGCCCGTCCTGCATTTGATATTGTAGCCACGGAGAACGGTACTCAAGTAACCATTACGCCCTCCGTTGCTTTGGTTGGAAGGCCTGCAGGTGTGCCTTTTACAATTACCTTGAACCGGGGACAGACCTGGTCTGGTGTGGCGGTATCTACTGCAGCCAATCAAAGGCCAGCTGGTACCATCGTTTCAAGCACACAACCAATCGCCATCACCATTTCAGACGACTCAATGATGGGAACGCCTTATGGTGGCTGTGCGGATATTATGGGAGACCAATTGGTTCCCATTCAACATATTGGTGATGAATATGCTGCCATCAAAGGGTATTTAAATGGTCCAGACCGCATCTACGTCCTCGCCACACAGCCCTCTACCTCGGTTCAAATTGATGGCGTGACAGTGGCCACCCTAAGTGCAGGCCAAACCTATGGTCATTCACTCTCAAACCCAGTGGCTTATATTCGTACCTCCTCTCCGGCGTACGTTTTACACACCAGTGGATTTGGTTGTGAAGTCGGAGGCGCGGTTTTGCCGACCCTTCGATGCACGGGATCCAATTCGGTAACGTTTGTGAGATCTACCAATGAATTTTTCGCGCTCAATGTATTGGTTCAGAATGGTGGGCAAGGAAGTTTTACGCTAAATGGCAATCCGGCTGCCATTAATCCTGCGTCTTTTCAGGCAGTGCCCGGCACCAACGGCGCATGGTTATACGCCCAAATAAATTTGACAGGAACGGTCCCTGTACTTGCTGCCTCCACGCTTTCCAACAGTACCCACTTATTTCATTTAGGTATCATTCATGGTGGAGCGTCTTCCGGATGTCGCTATGGATATTTTTCAGATTTTGCAAGCTTTCGCTTTAAAATTCAAACCCCCTCCGACACGTTGTGCGAGGGTCAAGCCATACAAATCCAAACCGCACCCATTCCCGGCGCGACCTACCAATGGACCGGGCCGGCTAATTTTTCTGCCCAAACCTCCTCTGTATCCATTCAGCCAAGCACTCCCATGCATTCTGGCGCTTATATTGTTACCGGACAAGTGGGTAGCTGCCCTGTGATACCGGACACCCTGCTTATGCATGTGGTACCCACTCCACCTGCACCTATCTTACAATCAAATGCGCCGGTTTGTGTAGGGGATACACTCATAATGACAAGTTCAATACCGGTTGGTATGGCCATCACTTGGACTTTACCGAATCAAAATGTCCTTTCTAGCCCATCTATATCCATTCCTTCGATTCAAATCTCTCAGGCAGGTACTTATCAGGCTTTTTTACAAAACCACCAGTGCCCAGGGCCACCAACAGCCATCCCCGTAGTAGTTCACCCAAACTACTCCCTTTCCGCTCAAGCACAAATTTGTCAGGGCGATAGTATTTGGCTGCAATCTCAATGGCGGAAAACCGCCGGAACCTATACGGATGCTCTATTTACCGTGACTGGCTGCGACTCTATCATTCAAACCCAATTGTCTATCCTTCCCGTTTTCCAAACCCAAAGGCAAGACACCATCTGCCGTGGCCAAACGTTTACTTTACCTAACCTGCAAACGGTTCAGGTCGCCGGAAATTACCCCGTTACTTTGACCGCGCAAAATGGTTGTGATAGCTTGGTCTCTACATTTTTGCATGTGGCTGATACTTTTTATACCCAATGGTCCGCGACCATTTGTCAGGGGGATTCTGTGCTTTTGCCAAGCGGCCAATATCAACAGCAAGCCGGGACATTTTATTTTCCGCTTCAAACCCAAGCCGGTTGTGATTCCACAGTTCAGGTAGACATCATACTAAACCCAACCTATGCTTTTGTTCCGACAGATACCATTTGTCAGGGCCAAAACTTCGTTTTACCGGATGGGAATGTGGTACAAACTGCCGGTGTTTTTCCAACGTTACTTTCAACGCAGCAAGGCTGCGATTCGCTCATCACCACCCAGCTTTGGGTGATGCCTACCTTTGCCATTCAACAATCTTTCAACCTTTGTTCCGGCCAGCCTTTTCTTCTACCAGATGGACAAACGGTACAACAACCCGGAACCTATACCGTGGTTCTACCTTCTATGTATGGTTGCGATTCCACGCTTTCTATTTCTTTGCAAGCGGTTCCCTCTCATCAAGTGTTGCTTCAAGCTTCTACCTGTGCCAACCAGCCTTTTGTTCTTCCGGATGGCTCTTTAACTCAGGTCGCAGGAGTGTATTCCTATACCTATCAAACCTATTGGGGCTGCGATTCAGTAGTTCAACTCCAACTTTCCATTTTACCCATTCACCAAACCCAACAAACCCTGCACACCTGTTGGGGCCAGCCTGTGGTTTTGCCAAATGGCCTTTCGGTGCAAAATCCTGGTCAGTATACAAGTATCTTACAAGCCTCAACGGGCTGCGATAGTATAGTGCAATCTCAAGTAAATGTTCATCTTCCTGATACTGTTCAGCAACAACTACTCGCATGTGAAGGAACCCAACAATGGGTTGCCGGGGCATGGAGGGAAACCGCCGGAATATACCAAGAAAGTCTACTTAATGTCTGGGGTTGTGACTCTTCCATTTTTACTCAACTGGCTTTTTATCCCATGCCTGTGGACTTTATGCCGCCGGACACTGGAACCTGTGGGCGGGTTATTTTACTCCAAGCAGCGTATGGCTATCAGGCCTATGCATGGAGCACAGGAGCTACCCAATCTCAAATATCCACCGATGTTCCTGGAACTTACTTTTTGTCCGTCACCAACCAGGCGGGTTGTGTAGGATTGGACTCCGTAGTGGTCAAAAACTCCTGTTTGCCAGCGATTTATGTACCCAATGCTTTTACGCCCAATGGAGATGGTCTTAACGACATGTTCTTTGCCCAAGGCGTGCGCATTGACCGTTTTAAGCTGAGTATTTTCGATCGTTGGGGAATGTTGCTCTTTACTTCAGATGATATTCAAAAAGGCTGGGACGGGACGCATTTGAATGAGCCGCTGCCCCAAGGTGTATATGTGTATCATATTGAATACACGGTTGAACCCGGATTGCTCTTTTTTCCTGAACCGATCTTGGGTCAGGTCAATTTGATACGGTAATGTCCTGAAAATGTCTCGCAATCGTTTTGCCTGACTTCCGCGTTTTAACACCCAATGTCTACCATTTCGGGGAAAATGGCACTTGAAACCTTCCCGTAAGCGCGACATCGCCCATGTTCCTAACTTCCACAAATTAACACCCCGCCTCCCAACACTTCATTACAAAGTTGTTGGTTATGGGTCGCCTAAAGGACATAAAGCGTTGTTTGTCAAATAATTATCTAAACTCCAGGGGTCGCTTTTCCCCGGAAGCTAGGCAAGGTTAGGTCAATTGAGTACGCTGACTGGAGCGGCTTCAACTAAAACAGGGCTCAACCACTTTTTAAGTTGGTCCACTGGCATATTTCTTCTGCCGGCCATGTCCTCTACTTGGTCCATTAGGATTTTTCCAAGTCCAAAATAGCGGCTTTCCGGGTGGGCAAAATACCAGCCTGAAACCGCGGCAGCAGGCATCATGGCTAAACTTTCAGTCAGGGTAATGCCGGTGTTTTCGGAAGCATTTAATACCCGGAAAAGGACTTCTTTCCCGGTGTGATCCGGGCAAGCCGGGTATCCGGGCGCAGGACGAATGCCTTGGTATTTTTCGGAAATCAACGCTTCGTTGCTTAAGTTCTCATCTGCTGCATAACCCCAGTAGGTGCGACGCACTTCGGCATGTAAATATTCAGCAAATGCTTCGGCTAATCGGTCGGCCAAGGCTTTCAACAAGATGGCGTTATAGTCGTCATGGGCCGCTTCAAAGGCCTGGACATATGGCTCCATGCCAATGCCTGTGGTCACTGCAAATCCTCCGATATGGTCTTTTTCTTCCAGAAAATCTGCTAGACAAAAGTTGGGCTGTCCTTCTGCTTTCCGGTTTTGTTGCCTTAGGAAATGAACTGTATCAATCACCTGACCTGAGCCGTCCGGGGCAAGAATATGTACGTCCTCTCCGGATTTTTCGGTAGGGAACAAACCAATGACCCCATTGGCCGTGAGCCATTTTTCATCTACGATTTTTTGAAGCATGCTTTGCGCATCTGCAAAAAGTTTTTTGGCTTCCTCGCCCACTACTTCATCTTCTAAAATGGCCGGGTAACGACCTGCGAGCTCCCAAGTCTGGAAAAAGGGTGTCCAATCGATATACGGCACCAAAAGGTGCAGTGGTACTTCGTTGAAAACAGTAATGCCCAATTTTTCGGGCTTCTTAGCAGCTGGCGTTGTAGGTGTGAATTTGTTTTTTATAGCCTCGGCGATAGGAATCAATTGCTTGATGTCCTGCTGCCTGTAATGGCGCTGGATGACTTCCTCGTATTCCTCCTTTAAATTCTTTAAAAACTGGGTTTTCTTGTCGCCTAAAAGTGATTCAGCGACCGGAACGCTTCTGGAGGCGTCCAACACGTGTACCACCGTGCCGGATGGATACGCCGGTGTGATTTTTACAGCCGTATGTACTTTAGAGGTAGTGGCTCCGCCAATCAGCAAAGGAATCCGCATACCGCGGCGCTCCATTTCTGTGGCTACCGTTACCATTTCATCTAAACTGGGGGTAATGAGGCCGGACAATCCAATGATGTCCACTTGTTCTCTTTCTGCAGCTTCCAGAATTTTTTCGGCAGGGACCATCACGCCGATATCTATGACTTCGTAGTTATTGCAACCTAACACCACCCCAACAATGTTTTTACCGATGTCATGCACATCTCCTTTTACGGTGGCCATCAAAATTTTCCCGGCCTTTTGCTGGTCTTCTTTTTTTTCATTTTCAATGTAGGGCAAAAGGAAGGCCACGGCTTTTTTCATCACCCTTGCCGATTTAACCACTTGGGGAAGAAACATTTTTCCGGCACCAAACAAATCGCCTACCACATTCATGCCGTCCATCAACGGACCTTCAATCACCTCAATGGGTCGGTTTACCGATAAGCGGGCTTCTTCCACATCGGCTTCAATATGGTCCACAATGCCTTTGACCAATGCGTGGGAGAGCCTTTCGCCCACGGGTAGTTTTCTCCACGTTTCTTCTATCTCCGTTTTTACGCGGTCGTCTTTTACCTGGTCTGCAAACTGCAATAGCCGCTCTGTGGCATCTGGTCTGCGGTTCAGCAAAACATCTTCTACGTGCTCCAATAAATCTTTTGGAATGGCATCATAGACTTCCAATTGCGCAGGATTTACAATGCCCATGTCCATTCCGGCCTTAATGCCATGATATAGAAAGGCTGAATGCATGGCTTCTCTTACGCGGTCATTGCCACGGAAAGAAAAGGACACATTGGATACGCCGCCGGAAACCAGCGCGTAAGGTAAATTGGCTTTAATCCAACGGGTGGCTTCAAAGAAATCGACCGCATAATTGTTGTGCGCGTCTATGCCCGTGGCTACGGGAAAAATGTTAGGGTCAAAAATAATGTCGGTAGGAGGGAATTTGACCTTGTGCACCAATAAATCATAGGC
>CAZRHR010000071.1:0-13309 GCA_964599915.1 uncultured Candidatus Competibacteraceae bacterium
CCCAAGCCGCTTTTCGTTCTTCTTTGACATACTGACGCGCCTCTTCTACAATAGCGTCTAATTCCTCTTCATTGGCCAGTCCTTTTTGAAGAATCCATTGGCGGAATTGGACAAGGCCATCATACTTTTCTTCCCATTGCAACCGCTTTTTAGATTTATAGCGTTCGTGGCTTCCTGAAGTGGAATGACCTTGAGGTTGGGTGCATTCTTCAATATGAAAAAGTACGGGAACGTGGTCTTGACGGCAAATGGCCACCCCTTTTTGGTAGGTTTCGATCAAGCCGGCATAATCCCAGGCTTTGGCTTTAAAAATCAAGAGCCCTGGACCGTCTTCATCCTTTTGAAAACCTGCCAATGCGGCAGAGATGCTGCCTTTTACGGTTTGAAATTGTTTTGGAACCGAGATACCGTATCCATCATCCCAAACGCTCATGGCCATGGGCACTTGAAGCACGGCCGCGGCATTCATGGTTTCCCAAAAAGGTCCTTCGGAGGTAGAGGCGTCTCCAATGGTTCCAAAGGCAACCTCATTTCCTTCAAAAGAAAAATCGGTGTGCGATTTCAGTTCTTTGATGTTTCTGTAGGCTTTGGAAGCATACGCCAATCCTAAAAGCCGTGGCATTTGACCCGCAGTAGGAGAAATATCTGCGGAAACATTTTTCATTTGGGTTTGTGGAAGCCATTGCCCTTGGTCGTCCAACCAACGCGTGGCGTAATGTCCATTCATTTGTCGTCCACCTGTCATAGGCTCATGGGCCAAATCTGTATGGGCGTAGAGTTGGGCAAAAAACTGACGAACCGTGAGCAGTCCGGCGGCCATCATAAAGGTTTGGTCACGGTAATATCCGGAGCGAAAGTCTCCCTGTCTGAACACTTTGGCCATGGCAATTTGCGGCAGTTCCTTTCCGTCGCCAAAAATGCCAAACTTGGCTTTTCCAGTGAGCACTTCCTTTCTGCCTAAGAGAGAAGTTTCCCGACTTTCAACAGCAATCCGATAATCTTGAAGGACTTCTTCCTTAAATGTATCAAAAGAAATCCGTTGGGAATCCAATATACGGGTGGTACGTGGTTCTGTCTGCATGAAATTGGCCACTTGGTTTTATCCCCCAAAAGTAATGATTCAGGGGCGAAATGGGAAACACCTTGCGGAGTTGCATATCATTTTTACTTTAAAAGAGAGGTAGCGTTGGCTTTCTTGTAATGCAAAAGAACCATACCATTCTCAAAAGATGTGGCTTTTTCTAGTGTCCAAGAGGCGGATTGTTCAGTAGGAAGAAACAAAGGGCAGCCTTTGCCCAGGGTCAGCGGCAATATCACCAACCGCCACTCGGTAATCCATTGTTGCTCGATAAAATACTTGATTACCTCTCCTCCTCCAACCAGCCAAATGGCGCCACCTTCTGCCTTTTGAATATCGTCTAGAAACATGGCATTTGAAAAATCCCCTCTTTCCGTATCCGGCGTGTGAATGGGGAATTCTGTTTTACGGCTGATGACCCAAGTTTTTTTTCCCAAATAAGGCCATGGGGCACTTTGCTGAACGATAAAATCATAGGTTTTTCTCCCCATAACAAGGGTATCCACTTCGTCCATAAGCTTTGCGTAGCCAAAATCCTCTCCGGCAGGTGTGGGATAAGTGGTGAGCCAATCTATATGATTGTCGGCATCGGCAATGTACCCATCCAGGGACATGGCCAAAAAAGCAATAACCTTGCACATGACACAAATTTAATTTCAAGCGACCCAACATACACGAACCTTGGTCACAAATATCATGTGATGTATAGTTTTTTTGTATTTTCGGTGAACTAACCTAAATTAAATCAATGCCAAACCCTGGCATGGGTGTCGTAATATTTTATAGAAATATGAGGTACGTTCTATCCGTTTTCATTGCTACATGGACCATGTCGCTTTGTGCCCAACCCAGCCTTCGGATGTCGGGAGAACCTACGCCGCCTTTCTCATTGAATGAGGTGGCAAAGGTTGACTATCAGGACGCAACCCATCGACTTTATCATTTAAAAGACGGCAGAACTTTGCAGGAAACTGCATGGTCACCTGTGAATTATTTGAATTCTTCAGGGAAATGGGCCCCCATTTCCACGGAGCCAATGGCCCATGCATTAGGTTTCGCCGCCGTCCATCAACCTTATCCACTTTTTGCGAATACAGATGGAAAGCTTGAGATTCAGGTAAATGGGCAAAGCCAGGTAAAACTAAGTTGCGAGCGGGTTGGCGCCATGGCATCGGCCAGCTCCGCACCCTTCCAAGATAATCAGCACATTATTTATCCCTACGGTCCGCACATTCAACGGAAAGTTGATTTTCGAATCAATGGATTTAAAACCGATTATGTCCTTTCTCAACCACCTGCAGACGGAGATTTTGAGGTAATTGAACGGTTAGAGGGGCCAGCCAATGCCAAATTGGTCGCTGGAAAAGAGATTGAAGGCTCACTTGAGCTTGTAGATGGCAATGGAAATGTAATCAGCAGGTTGTATCCACCCTATGCCTATGATGCTTCCGGAAATGTTTGGCCCATGCAATATGAAGTGATCAAGCGCTCCTCGTTTTGGCACATAAAATTCAAAGTACCGGACGCATGGTTGCAGGACGCTGCCCGTGTGTATCCTGTTACCATTGACCCTTTAGTCACCGGACCCACTGCTTTGTGGAGTGGCGGTATCATGCCCTCTTGTGAACTACCCAATTATCATGTGGACTCATTGGCCGTAACCATTCCCGGCGGAGTGATGATTACCGGCATGTTTTGTACAGGCTCTTACTATGCTTCTCCATTTACAGCCACCACCATGAGCAATGGCTCTATGTACTTTTCCACCCAATGTGGCGATGGTCCTTCCCAAACCGTTGGACCACCCACCGGAAATTTAGCAGGAACGGCGTATCTTGAAAATGTTGATTTTCGTCAGCCCTTAGGTTGTTGCCTCGGCGCAAGTTGTAGTCAACGTACGGTGTATGTAAGGTTTCATTTGGGCCGAAATTTCGGACCCGGCGGATGTAACACCAGTTATATTTATTACAATCCAACCACTCAATGGCCATTTAGGGTGTATGTGGAAGGCCGAACGCTGGAAACATTTAATCCACAGTGGGCCACAACACCAGCCTCTCAATGTAGTGATGATTGTGAGATGGAAATGCGGGCTTACGTGCGCTTTGGCGTGCCTCCCTACACCGTGAATCATCCATGGATGGCTGCACCTGAGCAAATGGGCACCACTAATTTCGCCTGCTCACTTCCATTTACCCAAAAAGCCTTTAATTTGACTCGTCCCAACTGTCCATCCGTTTGTAGTCCTGCAGGCCCATTAACCATTCCATTACCGACCATTACCGATGCCTGCAACAGCACAGTCAGCGGTTTGCCAAGCCTTTCTATCAATATCTTGCCAGTTCCGGAAGTTACCATGGTGACGCCAGATCCTGTTTTTTGTTCCGGTGACCCGGCCAATGTTAGTTTTTCTTCTTGCGTTCCCGGCAGCAGCCTTATATGGTATTCCGGAGGACAAACCGGGACCCAAGACGCGATAGATACCATTTTCACCAACAATTCTACTCAAGCCCAAACCGCTACCTTTTTTGTTTCGGCCTCGGCCGGCGGCTGTCAGGGACCCACCGATACGTTTAACGTGTCTGTGATTCCTTTACCATCGGCCTTTTTTCAATTGCCTGAAGTGGCTTTGGCATTTGAACCCATTAATTTAATAGACAGTAGTTTATACAATGGAAGCTCACCTGCTACTTTAAATTGGGTATTGGGAGATGGAAACACCGCGTCCAGTTCGCCTTATGTCCACAATTATGAAGAGGTCGGCGCTTATGAAGTATGTTTAACCATTGAAAATGCGGATGGTTGTATGGATGTATTTTGCGATACCATTCAAATCATTCCCCAAGAAGTCATTTTACCCAATGTGGTTACACCTAATGGAGATGGAATGAATGATTTGTTGGAAATTCCCTATTTGCCTTTTTACGGGAAAAGCAAAATGACCGTGATTAACCGTTGGGGCATAACGGTTTACAGCAGTGGAGATTATCAAAACGATTGGTATCCAGAGCATTTGACCGATGGCACCTATTATTATATTCTGGAACTTGCCGATGGGAAAATTCACCAATCCACCCTGAATGTCTTTCATTAGGGCCTAGGCAGATTCGTTATATAGAACACATAAACAGAAACTTGGGATTTAATCCTAAAGAATAGCTTTACAACTTTAGGTAAAAACCTACCTTTGTAAGAAAAACATGCGTAATAAAATCATTGCCGGAAATTGGAAAATGAACACTTTGGTTCAAGATGGCCTAGCTTGGTTATCTGATTTCAAACCATTAGGTGCATGTGGTCACCCCGATGCCACCTTACTCCTTTTTCCGCCTTTTACGCATTTACATGCCATGCAAGATGCTGCAAAACTTCAGGGTATTTTTCTTGGTGCCCAAAACTGTGCAAGTGCATCCTCAGGGGCTTATACCGGTGAAGTTTCCGCAGAAATGATAAAGTCCACCGGAGCAACCCACGTTTTGGTGGGCCATTCTGAGCGAAGACAATATTATGGGGAAACCGAAAGTACGCTTCAGCAAAAGTTACAGCGGGTGTGGGAAAATGGTCTAGTCCCTGTATATTGTGTGGGTGAAACCCTCGAGCAGCGTGAGACAGGACGTGCGAGAGATGTGATTGCCTCTCAATTGCATGGGGCCCTTGGCTTATGGAAAGGAAAATTACCAGGACCATTGATCTTGGCTTATGAACCTGTTTGGGCCATTGGAACAGGAAAAACAGCTACACAAGACCAAGCCCAAGAAATGCATGCTTTCATTCGCATGGAAATGCAGGAATTATTTGGAAAAGAAACCGCTGCGCACCTTCCTATCCTTTATGGAGGTTCTGTGAAGCCAGACAATGCCAAGTCCTTGTTTTCAGCGCCAGACATTGATGGTGGACTTATCGGTGGCGCGTCCTTAAAGCCTAAAGATTTTTGGGATATTTTGGCCGGAACAGAGGCGTAACGCATGGCAATACTATTTCATTTTCATTTGTTGCCAAACGCCGTAGAGGACCTTTTGCCCTTTTACATGGATGAAAGCGGCTTTGAGGCTTTCTGGAAAAAAGAAGATCGGGTCTGGACGGCCAGTTGGTCCGGAACAGCGCCGATCCCTGCCAAAGAAAACCTTTTGTCCAGATGGGAAGGGCTGGAAAAGGTAGTGATAGAAGAGCAACAAGACACCAATTGGAATGCCGTTTGGGAAAGTCAATTCCAACCCATCCGCATTGGAGATACATTTTACATTCGGGCACAATTTCATGAAGCCGCCAATCCACCGGTAGCACATGAAATCATCATTGCACCAGAAATGACCTTCGGAACGGGCCACCACCCTACTACCCTACTTTTACTGGAAGCCCTTGCGACACATCCGCCCGTGAACAAGTTGGTTTTAGACATGGGTTGTGGTACCGGCATCCTCAGTTTGGCTGCACTTTTCCTTCAGGCCAAGTCACTGGTGGCTGTGGATAATGATGACCGTGCCTGTGAGGTGACCCGAAAACACCTGGCCCAACATGGCCAAACCGCCACGGTTTTGCATCAAGGAGAGGTTCCTAAAGGTCCGTTTGACCTTATTCTCGCCAATATCCAGCTTAACATTTTGCTTGCCCATTTACCTGACTACCTGGCCCAATTGAATCCCAAGGGTGAAATTTGGTTTTCAGGGGTTATGGAGCATCAAGTAGCAAGCCTAACCAAGCATTTGACCCAAGGTCAATTTTCCACCACCCTAGCCAATGGCTGGGCTTTTATACAATATCAACCATGAGGATTTTCCTGATTATTAGTTTATTACTTTCCAACCTTTTCCAACCTCAGTGGAGCCAATCTGCCGCATTGCCCACAGAGCCGGAAGCTTTTTTCAAAGCCCTTCCAGACCTTATTTCAGATGGAACAGATGGCCGTGAAACCAAAGACTACCTGAAAGTCTTCGAAAAAACCTGGATCGACCCCAATTTTGCCTATATCCGTACAGAACTGATGCGTTTTGCCGGCGACATGCAAAAGAAAAGAATGCGCATTGCGCATTTCAAGGCTTTTGTGCATGCCTGTGACAACTTTTACAATTTTTCCAAAAGAGACCAAGCCACCTTCACCACATGGATGCAATCGCTGGATGTGGTCATGAAGAAAAAAACCATCAATGGTTTTCTCGGGTACCTTCAATTTTCCGAAGCATTTTTTCAAACAGGCGAATTATATAAAACCGGAGGACATGAATGGCGGGTAGATAATAACCAGTACATCATCAAAGTAGAGCAAAATGAGGTGAAATTTCATTTTAGCAATGTGAACCTCACCCTTAGATCCAAATACGATTCCAGCACCGTCCACAATACCCGACTTACCTACAATCCATTGGAAGAACACTTGTTTTTTGAAGGTGGACAAATGTATTATGACCGCTTAAAACTGCCACGGGAAAAAGTATTTGCCCATATTCAAACCGTAAGTACGACGGCACGAAGGAACAACTTCACCGCAGACTCCGTCATGTTCACCCATACGGACTTTTTCAAGGAACCTTTGATGGGAAGATTGGAAGATAAACTTACCGTAACCGGTGAGGATCGGGATTCAAGGTTTCCAAAGTTCGACTCTTACAACAAGCGATTTAAAATCAAGGATATTTCTCCCGGAATAAATTACGAAGGCGGGTTTAGTTTTCATGGAAATCGGTTTTTGGCCAAAGGAGATAGCGTCCAACCCGCCACCATGACCTTTATGCGAAAAGATGAGCCTTTTATTATCATCAGTGCGGCCAACTTCTCCATTACCGAAGACCGAATTACCGGCAGCCCGGTGTCCGTGGTGCTTCGCATCAATAAAGAAGACAGCATGTTTCACCCGCATACGGAATTTAAATTTTTGAAAAAGGAAAAGGAGTTTTCCTTGCTTAGGATTGGGGATGGATTGGCCGAAACGCCCTTTTTCAATACCTATCACCGCATCGACATGTATTTCGAGGCCATGTATTGGAAAATTGAAGAGGAGCAAATTCGTTTTGCCATGGCCAGAGGAAGTGCAGCAAGTAAGGCGTCTTTCCGTTCCGGCAACTTTTTTTCTGCTGTAGATGACGAACGTTACCGAGGCTTAGACCAAGTCCACCCCGTGACCCAAATTTTCAATTTTCTCGCGAAAAATGGCCATCCCAAGCATTTCACCGTCTTGGAATTGGCAAAATTCATGCGCACCGATGTGATGCAAATCCGCATGATGTTGCTTAATTTTAGTATTGCCGGTATGTTCAGTATGGAAGCCAACTCCGGAAAAGTCAACGTTACCGACCGCTTTTACACCTATTATTTTGCCCGGGCCGGTTTAAAGGATTATGATGTTATTGAGTTTTCCAGTCAAATTAATACTGAAAATGCCCTGTTAAGCCTTTTAGATTGGCGGCTCGACCTCAAAGGAGTATCCAGGATTACCTTGTCCGATTCCCAATCGGTGGCCATTTACCCCACCAACCAAGAATTAAGCTTGAAAAAGAACCGAGATTTCGAATTCCATGGCATGATTGAGGCCGGTAAATTTGCTTTTTATGGCAAAAACTTCTTTTTCAATTATGGCCTGTTCAAAATTGACTTAAAGGATGTGGACTCCGTAAAAATTGCCGTAGAAAGTTTCAAGCCCAATGAAAGAGGTGAGCGTCCCATTCGGTTTGTAAAAACAGTCATTGAAGGGGTAAAAGGAGAATTATTGATTGATGATCCCGGAAATAAATCGGGGGTGAAAGGCTTGAGTCAATACCCACGACTTATTAGTGATTCTGCCTCCTACACCTATTATGACCGCCCTCAAATTGAACAAGGCGTATATAAAAGAGACGATGTATATTTTCGCATCAACCCTTTCACCTTAGACAGCCTTGACAACTTCCGGACGGACCAGATTCGTTTACCCGGAACCTTTGTATCCGGCATTTTTCCAGATTTGGAAGAAGGACTGCGCATCATGGAAGATTATTCCCTTGGTTTTAAAAAAGTAGCCCCTGAAGGTGGTTTAGATGCGTATGGAGGAAAAGGTAAATTCATGGATACACTTACCTTATCTCACAATGGTATTCGGGGGCAAGGGACGCTGAATTACTTGACCAGTTCGGTCGAATCGGATGATTTTAAATTTTATCCTGATTCTATGAACACCCAAGCCCGAAGATATGGGGTTCAAAAAACCAAATCCGGCAGCATTGAAACGCCAGATCTAAAAGCGCGTGACGTAAGCGTGCATTGGGAACCACACAACGACTTCATGCAAGTGAGCGAAACCACCCAGCCCATGGACATGTATGAGGGGCAAGTGCAAATGAAAGGAAAGGTGACACTTACGCCGGAAGGATTAACAGGCGACGGTATGATGGATTTTGGAAATGCAGAGATGGTATCCACCCAATTTAAATATCGCTCCATTGATTTCCATACCGACACCACCACTTTTGCCTTGAGAGATGTGTATGAAAACAATGACACCAGCCAGGTCGCTTTCAGCACAGCCAATGTAAAAGCTGATGTGTCCTTTGAAGGAAGAAATGGAAAATTCAAATCCAATTCAGATGAGTCTTTCGTGGATTTTCCCATGAACAGTTTTAAAGCGTACATGGATGAGCTGGAATGGTTTATGGATAACAACGAAGTGGACATGAACACCAACCGGGTAGACCGTTTGGGATTGAAAGGCGCTTTGTTTGTATCCACGGATAAAAGGTTAGATAGCCTCGCCTTTGTGGCTCCTGTAGCACGTTTTGTCTTAAAAACCAAAACCATTTATTGCGAAGGGGTCGAATATGTGGATGTAGCTGATTCCCGTATTTTTCCTTCCGACGGAAAACTCAACATCCAGCGCAATGCCAAAATTGATCCTATTTCCAATGCTACCGTTTGGGTAAACCGCGATAAAAAACTGCATGTGTTGGATAAGGGAGAAATCACCATTGTTTCCAGGCATATTTATCGAGGAAACGCTCAATACACTTACGTGGATGAAGTAGGAAAAGCCCAGCGAATTTTCTTCAACACCATTGAAGTGGAAGATAAAACGGATGTGACCTTGGGTAAAGGTGTGATCGAGCAGGTTTCTGACTTTACCATGAGTCCACAGTTTGGATTTAAAGGAAGTTTAAGTCTTCGTGGAGATAAAGAATTCTTAGATTTTGATGGATTTGCGCGTATTGTGCACCCATGCAGCAGCATGAAAAATGATTGGGTGAGGTTTACCACAGAAATCAACCCCAATAACATTATGATTCCCATTTTAGCGGAGCCATTGAACGACCAGCAACAGAAAATGTACAATGGTTTCCTGTTTGCGTCTGACTCTACGGGACTCTATCCAGCCATATTTTCGCCCAAAAAACGGCACACCGATTATGAAGTCATGAAAGCCGCAGGCTTCCTGACTTATGACCGGAAAAATCAGGAATTCCGCATTTCCAGAAAAGAAAAATTGGAGGACAGGACCTTGCCCGGCCCCTATTTATCTTTCAATACCCAAAACTGTACTTCCTATGCCGAAGGACGCATGGATTTGGGCTCTAAGATGGGTCAGGTTGAGCTGAAAGCTGCAGGAAACATACGTTATTATCCGGAAGCCGATTCCACCCGGATGAACCTGATGATGACCATTCACTTTCCGTTTCCCGAGCCCATGCTCAAATATTTGAATGAGCGGATAAACAGTCTTGGAGGCATGGGTGCCAACCTAAAAGATGAAGAGGTGCGCAAAGGAATGTCCGATTTATTAGACTCTTCCCGCGCAGAAGAAGTGTTTGGCCGGTTAACGCCGGAAGGCAAATTCCGTCGTATGCCCAAAGAATTCGACCGCACCTTTGTGTTTACCGGCATGGAACTGTTGTGGTCTAAAAAGTACCGTACCATGATGTTTGAAGGCGCAGTTGGTCTGCCCTTATTCAACGGAAGCTACAGTTTTAAAACGGTGAATCTATTGTTTGATTTGAACCGTAAAGCCTCCGGAGATATCTTCACCCTTATCCTTGAAATCAGTGAGGATGAATGGTATTTTTTCCAATACAGGGGAAACATCCTTACCGTTTTTTCCAACAAGAAGGAGTTTAACGACATGTTGGTGGCCATAGACCAGAAAAATAGGGTATTTAGCGCCAAAGGATTTCCTAATTTAACCTTGGCTTTAGGAAGTTTGCGTCGCGTTGACCGATTCAAAGCCCAGTTTAACCGCGCCATGACCGAAGGAACGACTCCCGTAGAAACGCCTGAAGTGGTGCCCACGCCACCGGTAGAAACCCCTCCAAAAGAATAAGATGATGCAAGGATTTGTTTGGATGCTATGGGCTTATGCCATAGGAAGTATTCCGTCTGCCGTTTGGGTAAGTAAATTGTGGTTTGGAACCGATGTGCGTCAACATGGAAGCGGAAATGCCGGCGCTACGAACATGGTTCGAAATTTTGGGTGGAAGGCTGGTCTTGGGGTGTTGTTGATGGACATCCTTAAAGGATTTTTGGCCGTTCAAGTTCCCATTTGGTATTTTTCTAAAACGCCTCTTCCCTTTTGGCTTTCACTTTTGTGGGCAGTAGGTGCGGCATTAGGTCATATTTGGCCCATTTGGGCTGGATTTAAAGGCGGAAAAGCCGTGGCCACCCTATTGGGCGCCATGCTGGCCCTTGCGCCGATGTGGGCAGGAATTGCAGTCCTTTGTTTTGTGATTTTATTGTGGCTCACCAAGTATGTAAGTTTGTCTGCCATGGTATCCGGAGGCGTTTTTTCCTTGGGCTTATTAGTGGAAAAAGGAGTGGAAAATCCTGAAAATTACGTGGTTTTAGGGTTGCCCTTACTTCTGATGTACACCCACCGATCCAACATCCAAAGGCTGCTAAAGGGAAATGAAAATACATTCACCCTAAAAAGAAAAACATAAAAAGGTAGGAAAAATTTGTTGGTTTCTCGATTTATGTTTTTATTTGCATCGACTTTAACAAACTTTTAACAAGCTATGAAAAAAGTAATTCTTGGCGTATTCGCCATCGGCCTTTTGGCTGCCTGCGGAGGTGAAACTCCTGATTCAGTTGCTACTGCTTACCTTACTGCTCTTAAAGACAAGAAGTGGGAAGAAGCTAAAGCCCTTGGTACTGACCGTACAAAGAGCTATGTAGGCACTTTCGAAAGCCTTCCTAACATGGAAAGCGGCATCACCGAAGTAAAAGACGTGAAGTGTGAAACTTCTTCTGATACTTCTGCTACTTGCTCTTTCTGCTGCTCTAACGATGGCAAGACTTCTTTGAGCCTTGTTAAGCGTAACGGCAAATGGTTAGTAGACGACGGTAAGCAAATGCCAGAAATGGGTGAAGAGCCTATGATGGAAGAAATGGAAGGTGATTCCACTGCTGCTGAAGTAACTACTGAAGAAGCTCCTGTAGCTGCTGAATAATCAGTATCTTAAAAAAAATGAAAAGGGTTAAGTTCCTCCTAGGAATCTTGACCCTTTTCCTTTTTATCGGAGGCTATTATATCTTTCGGGTCTATGAATCAGGCGTTGAGGCACCTGAATTAAAAGCCAACCCAAAGTATATCCTCACGGAAGAGGAAAAGGGATTGTTACAAGAAGGAGACATCATCATGCGCCATGGAGAAGGTTTGGTCTCCAGCATGATTGCACACATTAACAAAGGAGCCCCTTATCGGCTGTCCCATTGTGCCTTTTTGACCAAAGGCAAGAAAGATTGGGTGGTAATTCATGCCGTGTCTGGGTCGCTTGGCGCCACCGATGGCATGCAGACCGCCTCATTGGACCGTTTTACAAAAGAAAGCATCGATTCTTCTATTGTCGTTATTCGTTATAAAGGAGATTCCATCACCAGGCAACGCTTTATTGATCAAGCAAAGGTGTATCTGGAAAGAAAAATCCCTTTCGACAATGAATTCACCCTAGCAGATACCAGCACTTTTTTCTGCTCAGAATTAATTCATCAGGTCTTTTTGAATGTACTGCAAGAAGATATTTTTGCCTCTCGACTCACCACTGACCATCCGAATTATATTCACTTTGATCAGTTTTTAGACCCACGATATTTTGAACTTATTTTGAATCACCAGGGAGATAAAGTGGCACCCTATATGCGTGCCGACAAAGAGATGAAAACAGACACGCTTCAAGCTACCTATAGACCATAAAGACATTCAAAACTAGGGTAAACCTGCCCGAAGACTTGGGTCTTCGGGCTTTTTTTTGCATTTTCGCCCAGTGAAAAGGCTTTTTCTTTTTTGGACGCACTTATGCCTAGTTAGCAGTTTATATGCACAAGGCGTTGAAAAACATCCTGATTATATAAGGGGGAATGCGGCCTTAACAGAGGGCCAATGTCAAACAGCGGCCTTTGCTTTTGAACAAGCCCTTGTACAATTTCCGGATGCCCCGAAGCTTTGGTATAACCTTGGAACCGCCTATTATCGGTTAAAAAATTATAGGCAAGCCTTACAAGCCTTTCAAAAGGTGATTCAGCTGGATTCCATTTTCCCGCGTGCACACTTAAATACAGGTCTTTGCCTAGTTCAAACCGGGGAGTTAGAAAATGCGAAAAAGCATTTCCATATGTCCATGCGATTTGGTCCGGCTACCTTTGAAAGTCTTTATTTTCTTGGCGCATTAGCCCTGCAATCTGATGAAGTGGATTCGGCTTTTCATTATTACACCTTATGTCTAGAACAATGGCCGGCTTTTGGACCGGCATTGCATGACAAAGGATGGATTCTTTGGCAGCGTGGCGACATCAACGGTGCCCAACAATTGGTCAATAAGGCATTACAAATTCAATCGGATCATCCCATTTATCTGACTACGTTTGCACAAATCTTGAGGGCCAAATTTCAAGGTGAACAAGCCCTTCAAATCCTCAAGCCTTTTGCAGAGCAATGGGAAACCCACCCAACGTTTCAAATGGTGCTTGGAAGTCTTGCCTTTGAACGTGGAGACATTGAATTAGCCATCGGTTGTTTTACACGGGTAGATTCACTTTTACCCAATCAACCTGAAGTACTATTGAACCTTGCTTCCGCCCATATTGCCTTAGGAAATGACCTTGAAGCCCTTAAAATTTTAGGCGAATTGGAAAAGAAGAAGCCGGATTGGGGACCCGCCGCCTTGAATATGGGCATTGTATATGAGAATCTTTTTCAATTAGACAAAGCCTGTCGCCAATGGGAAATTGCCCAAAAACAAGGCATTCAAAAAGCAAACCGATACTTAAAAGAAAGATGCGAAG
>CAZRHR010000072.1:0-12780 GCA_964599915.1 uncultured Candidatus Competibacteraceae bacterium
ATACTTAGAAATCCAAAAACACACATTCTGATTTTTATCGGACAACAATGATTTTTAAGTATGAAAAAAGGACGTCAACTTTCATGGTCAGAAAAGATGGAGCGCCCTGCCATTGAAGAAATTAAAGTGTTGGACAAGCCATTTGCCGGTTGGCCTAAAGGAACACGTATGCTCATTTCTACGCCACGGAAAATCGGCGCCTATTTACAGCAACTCCCTGAAGGCAATACCCTGCGTATAGAGTCCTTAAGAAAGGAGTTGGCTGTGGCGGCTGGTGCCGATTTTACTTGTCCACTAACCACTGGAATCTTTGTCAGAACCATAGCTGAATTCGCCCATGAGCAGAAACTTCAGGGCCTGCCAACGGAACAACTTTATCCTTTTTGGCGGTTGGATTTATCCCGCGTTTCATGGCGGCATAAATTGAGTTTCTCACTTGAGGAATATGTGGACTAGGCGTGCGGTTGACCGCTTATCTTTGGATTAACAGCTTGGTTACCATGGGCGATTGGGTTTTAGTGTTTTGCCAAACCAACACATAGCTACCCGGTTGCAGTTGGCTCACATCTACGGCCACATCTGGTGAAAGCCATCCTTCCATTACATTTTTTCCTTGAAGGTCAAAACAAATAAAAGGAGCCTCAGCTGCTTCTAAACCAGACAAGCGGAAAAAGGTCTGGGCAGGTTGCGGAAACAAAGTAACGGCTTGGTTTGGCGTTGTGGGTATGCCTAGCAGTGGAACGATGGTGATTTGTCCTTGGGCATCAAATGGATCTGACCATTTTGGATCTGTGTACACATTGCTTCCGGTAAGCGTTTTTAAAAAGGCCACCAATGCATCTTTTTGGTTGGTGTTTAAATTGAGGTTGCCTCCGGGACCTTGTAGTCTTTGGTCCAAATTGGGGTTCTGGGGATTTTGTGGAACGAGGTTGTAATGGTTAATCACCTGTAAGGCAGAGGTGAAGTTCCCATTGTGCATTAAAGGACCATTTAAATTTCCATTGGGATTGAAAACATCTCTTAAAGAAGGAGCGCGGGTGTTGGTAAAATCGTTTTGGGTAGGATTTCCTGCAACGGCGATAACCCCGTTGTTGCCAGAATTAGGATCTATATCAAATTCCGGAGCACGGTGGCAACCTTGGCAACCGGCTCCGCCTTGTGGTGGAGGATTTAAAAAGAGGGCTTTTCCCTGATTTTCCTGTTGGGTGAAATTAGGAAAGGGCGCTTGAAGGTTATTGGTTTGGGCTAGGCCTTGGTCAAATTTGCTATCAAAGGACTGAATGCTCCGAATAAATTGAGCCAAAGCGAATTGTATCCTTTGTTCCGTAATAAGGCTGTCACCGAAAACGAAAGGGAACAGGATTTGGTACCTGGGAAGTGTGCTCAATCGGTTACGCAAGGAATCTAAATCCGGCTGACCATTTTGGCCGGAAAATCCCATTTCAATGTGGTCTTGAATGGGTTGTGTGGTCTGATTTTCCAGGCTAGACGCGCGTTCATCCCAAAAGAAATGGGTTTCATCGGCGAACCTTGTATTAATGAGGCGCATGGAATGTCTGCCTGTAAGGCCTTGCGCCAATCCAACGCTTCTCACCGCCGTGTCACCAAAGGCAAAAGCCTGTTTATGGCAACTTGCACAAGATATCGTTTGGTTGGCAGAAAGGGCTTTATCATAAAACAGAACTCTTCCTAGCGTTGCACCACCATTGGTTATTGGATTATTGGCGGGCATTTGGTCCTTGGTAATGTACGTAGGCGATGTTTGCCCCGCATAGTTATCCAATTGATTTAAGTGGATGGTGGTGGCCATTAATACCATGCTTACAGGAAGCAGTACAATCCATACCTTCTTCATAAATGAAGTATTATTTTTATTAAATACAATTTTAATGCAAATTTTTATCTAACACAAAACTCAACTGGTGATAGCTAAAAAAAAAATACGCGAGTCTATGGTAAGGTTAAGAAATCGTGACATTTGGTAATTAAGTATTTAAAGCTTACATTTGCATGCAATTTTCAATATTTGAAAAAAGTTATCTATTCTTTGTCTTTGTTCGCTTGTTTGCTTTTAAGCAGTCATTTACAAGCGGCTCCTAGAAGACTCACCACCCATGGGCACGCCTTTTTGGATGCCTTTCTCCCTGAGGTTCATGCTGTAAATCAGCAAATTGCTTTTGAGCGAAAGCTTGCTTTAGCCCAAGTTCAGCAATTTCAAAAAGTGGGTAAACTCGGTCCACAGGCATGGTTGATTTTGAAAGATTTGGCCGGAAAATACCAAGTAGATACCCTTGTGCCTTCTGGTCCAAATATGGAAGATGAGTTGTCTTGGCGCATGGAAATGCTGTTGCAGCGAGTGGATATCATTCCTTATGAAATTGTGGCTGCCCAAGCCATTATTGAATCAGGCTGGGGGCGTTCCAATGCGGCTAAAAAGACCCATAATTATTTTGGTATAACCACCACCCGCCGCGGGATGGGTTTTGCGGTAACGGCAAGTGCCACCACCACCTATTTTTTAAAGGCCTATGACCACTTGAGGGCCGGAATTGAAGATTATGCTTTAATTCTAAATACCCATGGAGCCTATCGTACTTTCAGAGAGTTGAGGCACCAAGCACGGCAAGAATTGCGTATCCCCACGCCTCATGAACTTCTACCGGGACTTATTCGCTGGTCTGAGCGCCGTGAAGCTTATTTGGCTAAACTGGCTTTGGTCATTGACCATTATTTGCCGGCTTACAACCAAACCAAACAAGACATTGGCCTGCATCCTGAGCCCAGACTTTGGGTTTTAAAGCGGGATTAAAACTTTTTACCATTCTATATTATTCTGCATAGGTTAAAAACAAGGTGTTTTCCCTATCTTGAGAAAAATTATCCTTATGCTTATTCAACTTAACACCGACAACCACATAGAAGGTCGTGATCGTTTGATGACCCATGTGCAGGAACGTTTTAGCCACGATCTCAGAAGGTTCAGCGACCACATTACACGACTGGAAGTTCATTTATCGGATCAAAATGGCGGAAAGCCAGGTACCAGTGATAAGCAATGCATATTGGAAGCCAGGGTAGCCGGATTGGATCCCGTGGCCGTGACCCATCATGCGGCAAACATTGACCAAGCTTTGAATGGCGCAAGGGATAAGCTCATCGCCACCCTTTCTACCCGATTGGGTAAAATTCAGAAATAAAAAATAGATTCGTTTGAATAAATGGGTAGGCTATAGTCTACCCATTTATATTTTGACATAAGCCATTTACAGTTTTTGAGCGCTATAAATAAAACCATTTGTTGTACATTTGTGATTGTAAATCACGTTGAATGATCCGCCTCCTCCTCCCACTGGCATTCATGGTGACTAGCTTCGCCATGGGGCAAACTGCACCATTCCTTCTGGATTTGTACACCAACCGACCGGGCTTTGTTCATCCCAGAGATAATCCAGAACGATTTCCGTCTGCCCACAAACAAACTCCTAACTCGGATATTCCTATTGGACAATGTATTTTATCTGAAGAACAACCCGTTCAAGAAATGGCCATTCAAGGATTGGATGAAGCTACGGTCACTTGGACCTCAATATTTCCCGGTTCAGAAGGTGCATGGAATCAATTGGTATCTTGTTCGGTTGGGTGTGAAAAGGTTCAGTTTAGATTCGACCTTTCGGCCCCTCCCGTGGTTGATTTTCGGGTTTGTGGTACTCCGCAACCCTTAGAAAGAAATGATTTTACACGTTGTAAAGTTTTGCGCGTTAGGTATGTGCATTCCCAACCGTCACCTTAAATTTTTCTAAAGGGTCGATTTCACCAACAGCTTAGGTTCCATGTAATCCATCATGGCATATCGTACCCCCTCACGGCCAAGACCACTGTCTTTTACACCGCCATAGGGCATTTGGTCCACCCGAAACCCAGGGATGTCATTATGTATGATACCGCCCACTTCGATGTCTGAAAAGGCCATGTTGAGTATAGAAATACGATCGGTGTACACGCCTGCTTGTAATCCAAACCGGCTTGCATTGATGGCTTTGAATGCTTCTTGAGGCCGGTCATATCCATGAATACATACCACAGGTCCAAAGATTTCCTCTGCATTTACTTTCATCTCCCCTGTTGTTTCACTTAATACCATGGGCTTTAATGCGGCGCCCTTTTGCATCAATGTTCCATGCATCTTAGCGCCTCCATCTACCGCTTCTTCTACCCAATGTTTTACCCTTTCGGCTTGGTTTTGATGAATCATGGATGAAAAACAAACCTTTGGATCCAAAGGCGAGCCGATTTCCCATTTTTTCGCTTCTTCCGACAGGGCTTCTGCTACATCTTTGACCTTTTTTTGGGGAACAAAAATGCGTTGGGTATGAATACAAATTTGGCCCTGATAAGCAAAACTGCCTTCCGCTAATCGAGGAATGATGTCTTCTATCGGAAAGGCCTCATCTATCCATACGGCTGCATTGCCACCCAATTCTAAAATCGTTTTCTTTTTTCCTGCCGCTTTTTTTAAATTCCAGCCTACCTCATCACTCCCGGTGAAACTCAAAATTTGTGCCCTCGGGTCTTCTACCAGTTTTTGTCCGGTCTGCCGGTCGCAAGGTAAAATGGAAACAGCTCCTTGAGGCAAGTCTTTAATTTCGGCCATTTTTCGCGCCAACCATAACATGGTTAAGGGGGTTGAACTGGCAGGTTTTAAGATAATTGGACAGCCTGCAGCCAAGGCGGGTGCTAGTTTATGTAAGGCCAGATTCAACGGGAAATTAAAAGGTGCAATGCCAATAACGACGCCGGCGGGTACCTGTTTGACCCATCCTTCTTTATGATATCCGGCGGGTGTTCTATCTAGTGTAATCCATTCTCCTGGAATGCGTAGGGCCTCCTCCGCGGCAATGTCAAGGGTTTGGATACCTCTATGCACTTCTGCCAGTGCGTATTTCCAAGGTTTAGCTGCTTCCTGTGCCAGTAAGGCCGTCACTTCCAATACGTTCTTTTCCAGGGCCCGTGCAAGTTGCTTTAATATATCTGATCTCACTCCGGAGGGCAGCGCGGCCATAGTTTTTCTGGCTTTCTGGGCAAGATCTAAAGCCTGAAAGATTTGATTTTCACTGGCCATGCCCGCTTTGCCTATCACCGCTTGGTCAAAGGGGTTTGTTATGGTGGAATACTGGGGCGTTTTCACCCATTGTCCACCTAAAAATGCATCAAATGTTTCCATGGGCAAACCAAGCTAAATCTTTGTTTTTTTCTGCTTGTACTACAATTGAAAGGCCTTGATCATGGTTTCCTTCTTTTTCATCCATGCGGGCTTTAAGCCAAAAAATACCTTCCGGTGGAAAGTCTTGGCAAGCTGCCCGCTCAAGCCATAAACGAGCCGCATCCTTCTTCTCCATGTTCGCATAGGCGAGGGAAAGTGTGAGGGCCAATTCTGGGGTTACGGGAAATGGAAAGGCGGATTGTTCCCAAAAGTCCAAGGCTTGTTGGGCATGTCCAAGACGAGTTAAACTTCCAATTTTCACGGCCATTTGCAGGGCGGGGGCAGGGTAGAGCAGGGGTAGGTCTTCTATAGCCAAAAGCGCCTTTTCCACATGTCCTTTTAGTAAATAAAGCCAGGCCCCATGCACTTTTAATACTGCGGCTTCCGGATATTGTTCAATGGCTAATCTCAATTGGTCTTCAGCATGGGCAAATTTTTTAGCTTCTCTATATTTTCTAAACTCAAGAAAATGTGCACCAGCCAGTTGCGCTCTTTCTAAGGTGTCCTTTTGAAAAGCGGTAAGCCCCGATTTTAATGGACTTAAGGAAGCATGCATAAGCTGTTCTGGCAATGGATAAGAAGCAGCCTCCGCACGAATGAGCGCCATTTCCCAATCCAATGGATGAAGTATGGGGCCCAATGGCGCTCCGGACTCATGGGGCAAAAAATGAGTCAGAACGGCCGGAAATAGATGAGGTACTTCCGGGAAAAAGGCCGGATATCGCCAATAAATGGTTTTCCACCAATGCATTTTATCTCCAGGGTGAATGGCGGGGTAGGGCGCTCCGAAATCTAAAAGCCCCCTTATGTACACTTGAAACGCCTGTTCCTGATTTAAATGCCCCTGAAAACCCATGGTACAAAGATAGGTGGAAAGAAACTTTTTTGAACCTTAGCAGGTATTTGTTTAAAAATGCAAGCAAAGTAGTATCTTAACCCTATGAAACATTGGATTTTTTGCAGCCTTATGGGTTTAGGGTTGTTTTGGGGGTGTTCTTCCTCCGAAAACAGCCGTTTATTGCTCCAGTTTCAAGTGTTTGCAGACGATGAAACGGTGGGCTTAAATAAGCCGTTTTCCTTGCAGGGAAGAACATGGGTGATTACCCAACTCAAATGGTATATGGTTCTGCCGACCCTAACTACCTCAGAGGATACTCTTATCCTTGCTCCCGATTGTCATTTATTTGATTTAGAATCTCCCAATACTTTGTGGACCCTTAGTTTGCCTCCGGGCGTTTATACAGGTTTTGGAATGGGCTTAGGGGTAGATTCTACACGGAACGACTCCTCCGGTTTCGCTGCCATTCCAGCTTGGCAGTATCCGGCCGAACATCCACTCTCTCCTGCCGCCAACATGTACTGGTCTTGGAACCCAGGTTATATCTTTATGAAACTGGAAGGTCGGGTAGATGTAAACAACAATGGTGACCTTGCAGAATCGGGCGAAACCTTTTCCATTCACCCCGGTTTGAATCCGTGTTACAGAACATGGGCGTCTCCCTTGTTTTTTGCAGTAGAAGCCGGACAGGAGCAAGTGATTACCACCCGGCTAGTGTTGGATAGTTTGTTGCATGACTGGCCGCTAACGCCTGAAGGCTTGAATGTGCATCCCATGAACCTGCAATCTACCGAATTACCCCTGGCAGAAGAAATGATGAATCGATTCCGGAATGCATTGGTTCGGGTGGCTCCTTAGTGTGTCTTTGCTGGTTTCCGGTTGTAATTTTAGTGCCAAAGAAAATCTGAAATCAACGGCCCAAATGGCCCTTGGGCAAAAATTGTTTTTTGAGCCCCGCTTATCCTTGAATGGCCAAACCTCTTGTGCAAGTTGCCATTTGCCTTCCCACGGTTTTGCCGAACCGGTTCCTGCGCGTGCGATTGGTTTTAATGTATCGCGGAATACACCCGGACTTTGGGCCGTAGGGAAAAGGAAACGTTTGCATTGGGATGGCGGGGTGCCGGATTTAGAATCTCAAGCCTTGGGACCGTTGCAATCCATGGAAGAACTCGGGCTGAATTTAAAAGTTGGCGTGAAGCGATTGGCCCAGGATCCTTTTTACCAAAGCGCATTTCAATTTGCTTTTGGCGGACCACCGGAGGTGGGAACTTTGGTTCAAGCCTTGGCCGCCTTTCAGCGAAGTTTAGAGCCTTTGGCTTTTCTGGATGCACAGCGAATGAAAGTTTTTAAGCCACATTTCAATCTTTTTCTAAAGGTAGGTTGTGGAAAATGTCACATACCTCCTTACTTTTTGGGAGAGGGCTATGTGCGTTTGCAAAAAGAGGAGAAAGATCCGGGTAGAGCTCGGATTTCGGGTAGGGAGGAGGACTTTGGAAAATTTAGGATTCCAAGTTTATGGGCGGTGGGTTCTACCGCGCCCTATTTTCATGATGGACGATTTGCCACTTTACGGGATGCTATCAACGGCCATCAAACGGCAGTTCCGGAACTAACCCAGACAGAAATGGATTCTATCATCCAATTTCTACACCAATTACAACCGTTGGTTCCTGAAGGCTAAAAAGGTCTGACACTTCTACATGCCATTACCACTCCACATAGACCACACCTGCTGCGCCATTTCCACCTGCTTGTCGAATATTGGATGAGCCTTCGTATCCTCCGGCGCCACCTCCGCCGCCATATCCATTTCCGCCTCTGCCACTCCAAGATTGTGGACCATTTGCACCGGCAGGTCCTGCATTATTGATAAGAATACCGCCACCGCCACCGCCACCGGAGTGCGATGAATTTCCGCCGATTCCTCCAGCGCCTGCGGTGATGCTGTTTCGGATAAATTGAGTTAAGCTACTGGTGTAATTTCCTTGGCCGCTACCGGCAGGTTGGTTACATGGACCACCATTTCCACCGCCTGTGCCCCCATTCCCACCCGGCGAACCGCCATTGCAGGAACCACCACCGCCGGATCCACCATTTTGTCCACCTCCATTAACAGAAGTGACTACTTGTCCACCGTTGGCGGTAAGCAAACTTCCAAAAGAACTCGAAGTACCCGGAGATATACCAATGATATCGTTGGTGCTATTCACAGCGATGGCGCCATTTCCTCCGCTACCTACCGTTACGGCGATACTTTGTCCCGGGGTCACAGAGAACGTACCTGTTTGCACATAGCCTGACCCGCCGCCTCCTTGGTGTCCGCTCGCTCCTCCGCCGCCTCCACCTACACATAACACGCGCACTTGTGTCACACCCGAGGGCACCGTGAAGGTCCCATTGGCTGTAAAAGTTTGAAAAAGTTGAGTAGATACGGTAACAGAAACTGTGGCGGTATTGGTGGTACAACCTCCGGCAATGGCGGTGACACTATACGTGCCACTCATGTTGCTTTGTGCATTGGTCAACAGTGGATTTTGGCTGCTACTGGTAAAGTTGTTGGGGCCAGTCCATTGATAGCTGGCATTGGAAATCGTGGTGGCGTTCAATTGAAGGTTGGCGCCAATGACCACTGGGCTATTTGAAGTGGCGGTAAGGGTGGGTAAGGCTGGATTTACGGCAACTACAGCAGTCACAGGAGTAGATACGCAACCATTTTGGGTAACCACCACCTGATATGTTCCTGCTTGCGAGGTCTGAATATTTGGGATGGAAATGGCCGCCGTGGTGGCTGTAAAACTTCCGGGTCCGGTCCAAGCAATTGTAGAACCAGGAGGGGCATTTACCGATAAGTTCAAGCTGTTCCCTGCGCAAAGTTGCGTACTACCCGTGATAGCGGGTGTGAATCCGCATGGAAAGCAACTTTGACGCCAGTTGCTCCCATCCCATAAGTTGAGGCAGCCTGTGGTGGTATTTAAAATGATAAGGCCATTGGCCGGATTGGCAATGGCATTACGCTGTGTTTCGGATAAACGCGGTATCAATAACCCCTTGGTGGTATCCTGAACATCTAAAATCGCACTTGGATGAGGTGCAGAACCATTGCCATTAATACCTACACCTTGACTCCTAGCGACCTGAATAGTTGCGGAAATCAACAATAATCCGGCGAAAACAAAACGTAACATGGGTAATATTTTGAAGTACACTCAAAGATAGGTTGTTTTACTCAGGAAATGGAAGTGTGGGTGGTAAAACGGCGCCCAAAATTTTTGGTTGAAGTATGAATGGCATGGACTCTGGTTTTTTTCCATTCAGCCATTCTTTAGCGCCATCAAAATCAAGTACATAAGGCATTCTTAATCCGTGGTTGTGAATGGAAACCATACAGCCTTCGGCCGGAAGAGTAAGCAGGGAAAAGCCAGAATGAGGATAAAGGGAATGTTCCGGCTGCCAAATCGCAGCCAGATAAAACAAAGTCGCATCCTTTTTTTCAAGTAAGAAGGGCTGCTTTTTTTTACCTTTCGTATCCAACCATTGCCATTCATAAAATCCTGTAACGGGTAGAATTCCTCGGTTGGGCCAGGCGTCTTTAAAGGAGGGTTTTTCTTCCACGGTTTCTATCCGCGCATTTAAAGTTTGAGGCCGTAAATCTTGGTGCGTAGACCACTTGGGCCAAAGTCCCCAAGACATGGTGCGAAGGACCGCTTTTTCCCGATGCAGGTGCCAAATAGGCAAATGAGGATGTTGAAATCCGGAAATCTGTATTTGAGGAATAAACGGTGGCCCGTCCATTGGCTCAGCCAAAATGGTTTGGGCGATTTGATGGGCTGGATGATGAATTTTTACATGGTAACACATGGCTTCAAATCTGTATGGTTTTCCAGCGTCCCTTTTTGAAAATGGCCCAACTCAACAATCCATGGGCGGAATGGCAAGCCAAAATAGCGAGTAAAACCCCATGAAATCCCATTTGAAAATAAACGGCCAGCAACCAGGCCAAAGGAATTTGAATCAGCCACATTAAAACAAAATTCAGGATGCTCGGACTTTGCGTATCTCCAGCGCCATTCAGAGCTTGTACCATCACCATCCCTAAGCCGAAAAACACGTAGCCTCCGGCAATCCATTGCAAACCATGACCTGCCAATTGCTGTACTTCCATTTCATCGGTAAACCAACCGGTAATGGTAGGGCCTCCAATGAAATAAATACCACTGACGAGTCCCAAAAAAATCAAGGTGTATCTGGTTGTTAATGCGACGCTTTGAATAGCCCTTTTAATTTTTCCCGCGCCCAAATGCTGCCCCACCATGGTGGCCGCCGCGGCAGATAATCCCCATGCCGGCATGAGTGTAAACATAAGGGTTCGCATAAGAATGGTGAATGCGGCCAGGTGAACACTTCCAAAAATGGCCATAATTCGGGTTAAAGCCATCCATGAGGCAGATTCGATGAGAAATTGTGCCATGCCACCAAAAGAAAGGACCAAAATTTGGCGCATCATGGCCATGGACAGGCGTATGCGTTGTTGCAGGGCAGGAAAAAAATCCCGGTCACGAGATAGCTCCCACCATTGATATAAAACCCCAATGGAGCGGCCTGTCGTCGTGGCAATGGCCGCGCCTGTAAGCCCCCAGCCATTCCAACTTCCTATGCCAAAAATGAACAAAGGATCCAAAACCAAGTTCAAGGTATTGGCAAGGATGAGGGCCTTCATGGCCACCTGTGGTTTACCGGCCCCTCTAAATATGCCATTTTGCATGAAAATCAATAAAATAGGTAGATTGCCGGCAAATATAATTTGGCTGTAGGTACTTCCAATATCCAATACCGCTGGTTCTGCTCCCATGAGGCGAAGCAACCATGGTGCACCAAAAAAACCAAGCACACCCAATGGAAGGGAAATGAGCGCGCCGGTTAGCACCAAATGAAGGGCTGCATATCCGGCTTCTTGGTATTTTTGTTCGCCCCAGCGTCTTGAAATTAAGGCCGTTGCGGCCATAGCCATTCCAATCCCTGCGGAATAAATGAGGGTCAGCAGGGATTCTGTTAACCCAACTGTGGTCAACGCGTACTTACCAAGTTTGCCTACAAAAAAAATGTCTACCACAGCGAACAACGACTCCATCATCATTTCCACAATCATGGGCAGGGCCAGGTAACCAATGCCAAGCTTAAGGGGCATGCGGGTTACCTCAAGTTGCTCTCCTGACCACAACGCCTGTTGAATATGTTGCCATCCTTGACGGAAACTCCACTGCTTCTTTCTCCTTTGTAAAGCCATGCGGCAAAGATAAAGCGGATGGTGCGCTAAATGGTTTTCTGAAGTTGTTAAAACTAAAACTGATGATAGTCGGAACCTCCTAGTCTCTTATTGTGTGAATATCCCTCTAGGCCTTCCATCTATGGGTATTCTGGACCTATGTGAACCTACCTCATAGGTCTGGCCACCTTTTTGGGGTTGTGTGTAGGCAAAATTTAAAGGGCTCCTTTGAGTTATGAATTTTTGTTCACAAGTTATCCACAAGGTTATGCACAAGGACATAAGCATGGGGGTATGAATTCGTAAAATATTGATAAACAATTTTTAACGATAAATTGTAAGGCCAAGTGAGGTGTCATAAGGCTTTCATTTTCAAATGGTTTTATGTTTTTAGTTTCGTTTGACACCAAATCCAAGGGTTTAGCTGGATTGTTGAAAAATCGAAACACAAGAAATAACAAGGATTTTCTACCTTTGGGGTGCATCAAGTGGCTTGCCATAAAGACTTGTTGCCCTTTGTTACATGGGAAAAGTAATCTCCATTGCGAACCAAAAAGGTGGGGTTGGTAAAACCACCACAGCCATTAACCTATCTGCAGGTTTGGCGGTGTTGGAATACAAAACCCTCATCATTGATGCCGACCCTCAGGCCAATGCCACCAGTGGGGTAGGTTTTGACCAAAAAGAAGTCAAAACCTCCATTTACGAATGTATTCTTCGGGAAGTAGAACCTCTCGACATTATCCTGAATACCAAAACGCCTTTCCTTGATATTATTCCTGCACACATCGACCTGGTAGGCGCAGAGATAGAACTCATCAACCAAACCAACCGGGAACACATGATGAAGTCTGTGGTGGACAAACTCCGCCCTCATTATGACTATATCATCATTGATTGTTCCCCCTCCTTGGGCCTAATTACCGTCAATTCACTGGTCGCTTCCGATTCAGTTATCGTACCTGTACAATGCGAGTACTTTGCACTGGAAGGTCTGGGGAAATTGCTCAATACCATTCGTATTGTGCAATCTAACCTAAATCCTTCCTTGGAAATCGAAGGTATTTTATTGACCATGTTCGATAAGCGGTTGCGTCTTTCTAACCAAGTGGTAGAAGATGTGCGCACGCATTTTCATGAAATGGTTTTTGAGACCATTATTGGACGTAATACCACCCTTGGCGAAGCCCCTAGTTTTGGCGAAACGGTCATTATGTTCGATGCAGAATCCAGAGGGGCACAGAATTATTTAAACTTGGCCAGGGAGTTAATTCAAAAAAATCCACAGATTAAAAAATCGGGTAAATAATGGCGATGCGCAAACATGGATTAGGAAAAGGCTTAAGTGCGCTTTTGGCAGGAAAAGAGGAAGTGGAAGAGGGTTTGACAGGAGGTGGTTGAGAAGGGAGAACGGTAGTC
>CAZRHR010000073.1:0-12584 GCA_964599915.1 uncultured Candidatus Competibacteraceae bacterium
GGTGGTCTGCCACAAAATTTCCCAGGGTGCGCACAGCGCCATGGGTATGGTATTGCACCCATTTCCCTTCCTTTTTTCCTTGTTGATAGGGAAAACGTGCATATACACCTCCTCCGGGAAAATAGCGTTCAGCTTCGCCTTGTCTTTGGCCCTGCACATAGTTTTCTTTTAAAACGGGTAAAGAGTCGCCCCAAACCGGATAAAAGTACCAAGTGCCGTGTTTTTTCTGTCCTTTATAAAGTCCTTCGGCAGATTTCAGACCATTGCGGTGAAAATACTTGACGTTGGCGGCTTTTCCTTTTTCCATGTATTCAGCTTGCATGAGCAAGGTGCTGTCTTCACGGTAAAAATGCCAAAGTCCCATGCGCACATTGTCTTTGTACAGTCCTTCTGTTTTAGGCGCAAGGTTGGGCCAAGTGACGCGCCACATGCCTTGTTTTTTGCCCGATGCATCGGTGATGTTCTGGGCCTGAAGAACACTGATCCACAGACCTAGGAAAAGTAAATACCTCATGAGATTCATTGGTTCAAAGATACAACTGATTCCTTTCCGAAATATTGTTTTTCCCTGCGTATTGCACCCAGACTTCTAGGTAAAATTGTAGCTTTGTCTATGCAAAAGTTAGTGAGCCTGGTAACCCGTTTTATTCCGCGGAAATATTTGCACCACGTGAGCCATTTTTTCTTGAAAACATTGGCCATGGCCTATCGGGGAAAAGGCTTTGTGGATCCCATCAACGGAAAATCCTACCGAAAATTCCTCCCTTACGGACGCCTTCATTCCAGGAAAAACGCACTAAGTCCTGCCACTTTATCTTTAGAAAGGCACCGGCTTATGTGGCTTTTTCTTCAAGAAAAAACCCATTTTTTTACCGACCGCCTCAAAGTATTACATATTGCCCCTGAGTATTGTTTTATATCGCTTTTCAAAAAATGTCCTAACCTGGATTATCTCACCGGCGACTTAGATTCACCGCTGGCAGACATTCATTTGGACATTAACCAACTTCCCTTTGAGGACAACCATTTTGATGTCATTTTTTGCAACCACGTGTTAGAACATATTCCGGATGATGTGCATGCCATGCGGGAAATTTGTCGGGTTTTGCGACCCGGCGGCTGGGCCATTTTGCAAGTCCCCATGCGCTTGGGGGCGGCCCATACAGAGGAAGACATTACCTTAACCGACCCCAAAGAAAGAGAGCGTCGCTTTTTGCAGGACGACCATTTCAGGCTGTATGGTTTAGATTATAAAGACCGGCTGGAAAAAGCAGGATTTCAAGTGCATATAGATAAAATGGTAGATGAAATGCCTGCCACCACCAGAGATTCTTTTGCCTTAATGCCCGGGGAATGGTTGTATGTTGGGATTAAACCCGGAGCACCGGCGCGTGGCTTATCTTTTCAACCCCAGTTTTCGTTATGAAAAAACCTGCCTTTTTCCTTGATCGCGACGGCGTACTCAATGAGGACACCCATTTTGTAAGTTCACCCGAGACGTTGGTCTTGTATCCATGGACGGCAGAAGCGTTAAAAGCGTTGGAAGTCGCCGATTTTTTGCGGATTGTGGTTACCAATCAATCTTTGGTGGCTCGAAAAATGGCCACGGAAGACACCTTACAGGCCATTCATGCCAAAATGGAAAAAGACCTGGCGCAAGAAGGCGCCTCTGTCCATGCCATTTATTATTGTCCGCATCATCCCGAATTTGGAGAAGGCGGCAGCACCGAACAAGGTTGTAGTTGCCGGAAACCCGAACCCGGCATGTTGCTGGAGGCTGCTGAAAAATGGCAAATCGACCTTCCCGCTTCCTACATGGTAGGCGACAACGAAAGAGATATTTTAGCCGGGAAAAATGCAGGGTGCAGAACCATTGGTGTTCGGAGTGGCAAGGGATTAAGGCAGGCCACCCATATACCCGATTACGTTTTTGAAAACCTGCATGAAGCCGTAACCTTTGTGACCCAAGACCCTTACAAAGATTGGGTGGAACAGATGGTACAACGCATACAAAACCACCCCCACCCTACCTTCAAAATCCGCATTGGAGGCAACACCCAATCCGGAAAAACAACCTTAGCGACCCGTTTACGCTTTGCCTTAGAAGAAGCCGGCATCTCTGTGGTTCAAGTACCCTTGGACCAATGGCTTATTCCAAGAGAGAAAAGAAAACAGCCCACCGAAGTCCACGAAACCTTTCGACTGGACCGACTATCCTTTGACCTACAACGGTTTATGGACGGCAAACCCGTTTTAGTGCCCGGCTATGCCCGGCATCCCCAACAAAAGGCCTTAGCCATGGAATACCTGTGGTCTTCCCCCCGTGTTTTATTGGTGGAAGGCGTACCGGCCTTGCTCGAACCCATGGATGAAGTGGAATGGGACTACAGCCTCGCCATGACAGAAACACCCGACCAACTCAAAGCCCGCACCGCCCAACTTTACGCCTGGAAAGGCCTAAACAAACACCAAATCCAAGAAAAATGGGAGGAAAAATGGCAAGAAGAATATCAAACCATCACGGCCTCTTGCACCCGCGCCGATGAAACCCTACACCGCCCAAACAACTCAAAGCCCTGAAAGGGCGCCATCCCCAATTAACCCGAAAAAAAACAAATCCTAACTAGCCCCGAAAAACGAAATCCTTAATAGCCCCGAAGGAGCGAAATCCTTAATAGCCCCGAAAAACGAAATCCTTAATAGCCCCGAAAAACGAAATCCTTAATAGCCCCGAAGGGGCGAAATATATTAGGGGCGAAATATATTAGGGGCGAAATATATTAGGAACGAAATCCTAAAGAAGGGGCATATCCATCATCCCCCACCCATCATAAATGATTCAACAACCCCAACAAATCCTCAATCTCAGCCAAAAACTTCACATTCTCCGGCAAATCACCCTTATAGTAACGCATTACAGGGCCACACACTAAAAGTTGAGAGGTCGGAAAGGCCTGCGATAATTTATTGACGTCTTGTTGGATTTTATGGCTTTGGTAGCTGGAGGTGAAATAAGTGAGCATGAAATCCGGCTGGTACAAATCTTTAAGCACCACCACATCATGCATAGGCACCGCCTGTCCAAGATAAACGACCCGAAATCCTCTGCTTTTGATAAGGTATTTGGCAAATAACAAACCCAATTCATGGAGTTCATCTTCCGGCAAAAACAATAAAAAGCGTTGGGGATGACTGTATTTAAGCACCTGTCCATCGATGGCCACGATGAGTTTGCGGCGGATCAGGTGGGTAATAAAATGTTCTTGCGCCACAGAAATTTCGCCGGCGGTCCAGAGCAATCCTACTTTTTGAAGAAAAGGGATGAGGATGCGCAACATCACGGTTTCAAAACCGTAGCGAAGGGTGCCGTTAGAAATAATTTTCTCGAAGCGAGCTTCATCCAACTCCATCATGGCCACCACCAATCCGTCAATTTGAACGGAAAAATAGGCGTCGGTGGGATGTCCGGGGTCTTGTAAGAGTTCCAAGGTTTCTTTAGCCAATTCCTCTGTGGAAAGGCTGGAAATAGCGGAAATCTTTTTGCCGTTTCGAACCAAAATGGAAATGTTGAGCAGCATTTTCAGCTGATCATCATCGTAAAAACGAATGTTGGTTTCCGTGCGGTGAGGTTCCACGACACCATACCGTTGTTCCCAGATGCGGATGGTATGGGCCTTGATGCCCGTCAGTTTTTCAATGTCTTTGATGGTATATTGCGCCACGGTATTTCTCGTTTCAGCTTATGGAACAAGAAAAAGGGGGTAATTGTTTCCAATCCCCCCTTGTATTGTGAAAAAATAGTTTACAATGAGAAAGCGGCCTTGATGCGGTCTACGTAATCTAGGTTTTCCCAAGTGAACAATTCGACTTCCTTTTCGATGGTGCGACCATCTGGACCTTTGAAAACTTTGATTTTTTTCTCAGGTGTACGGCCCATGTGGCCATAGGAAGCCGTTTCTTCATAAATAGGGTTACGCAGCTTCAGGCGGGTTTCAATGCCATAAGGCGTCATGTCGAAAATTTTCAACATTTTCTCTGCCATCTCACCGTCCGACATGCCCACTTTGGATGTGCCGTTGGTATCTACGAAAAGGTTCATAGGTTCTGCTACGCCGATGGCATAAGAAACCTGCACTAGCACCTCGTCGCACAATCCGGCAGCGACCATGTTTTTGGCCATGTGGCGGGTAGCGTAGGCCGCAGAACGGTCTACTTTACTTGGATCTTTTCCGGAAAATGCACCACCACCGTGAGCACCTTTACCACCGTAGGTATCTACGATAATTTTGCGACCGGTAAGACCTGTATCTCCATGTGGGCCACCAATCACAAATTTTCCGGTAGGATTGATGTGATAGGTGATGCTATCATTGAATAAATGAGCATAACGGGCATAATAGGCACGCACACGGGGCATTAATTTTTCAATTAAATCCTTGCGGATGCGGGCCAACATCACTTCATCATTGGCATCAAAATCATCGTGTTGTGTAGAAATAACGATGGTGTCGATGGCCTCAGGTTGGTTGGCATCGTTGTACCGAAGGGTTACTTGGCTCTTGGAGTCAGGACGCAAGTAAGTAATGTCTTTGTTTTCACGGCGCATGGCGGCCAATTCCCGCAGGATGGTGTGGGCCATGTCCAGGGCCAAAGGCATGAGGTTTTCCGTTTCGTTGGTGGCGTAACCAAACATCATTCCTTGGTCACCGGCACCTTGTTTTTCGGGCGCTTCACGCTCTACCCCACGCAGGATGTCGGCAGATTGCTCGTGAATGGCTGAAAGTACACCGCAAGAGTTGGCCTCAAACATGTACTCAGATTTGGTGTACCCAATCCGTTTAATCACGTTGCGGGCAATGGTTTGTACATCTAAGTAGGCAGAGGAGGTAACTTCTCCGGCCAAGACCACCTGTCCGGTGGTTACCAGGGTTTCACAAGCCACTTTACTTTGGGGATCAAAGGCCAAAAATTGGTCAATGATGGCATCGGAAATCTGGTCCGCTACTTTGTCAGGATGCCCTTCGCTCACTGACTCGCTGGTAAATAAATATCCCATGGAAATGTTTTACGATATGGGGCAAATATAAAATTAATACGGTTGGATGAATCCAAAAGTATCGTAGTTTTTTTTCCTTTAAAATGATTCCCTTAACCGTTTGGCTTGCAAACTGTCTAAAACCTCTGCCGCCGGCCTAAAGGAAAAATCCGGATAGGCTTTATTGGCTTGGGCATAAAATTCCTCGGCTTTATCGTAAAATTGGTAACTGCCTTGCGGAAGCGCTAAAAAATAACGGGTTTGGTTGGCCAGCGCTAAACCCTCCTCTTTTACCCATAGACTGTCTATTCCTTCGGTCCAAATGGGTTTATCGGGAAAAAGTGGCATTTGTAGGTAAAGCGTGTATCCGGTCACTTCTTCCTGGAGAAAATAGGAAGAAGTAAGAGGAAACATGCCAGGCTGTTCGCGTTTCTGACTTTCATTCCAAATTCCAATGGCCGCCCCAACGCCCATGAAGACCACATAAAGCAAAGGTAAAACCACAAACAAGCCGCCAAGGCTTAAAAAAATCCAAATGGTTCGTGTATGCCTGTTTCCCATGGCACAAAGTTGATACCTTTTTTTGGCTTCCTATGAAAAAATGAAGATTTTTGTAGCCAGAAAAGGAATACCCATGAAACTCACTCCCTATTTGTTTAGCTTTTTGATGGTTTTAGGCAGTTTATCCGCACAAACCACTGAAACTCGCGAAGTCCCGGCTTTTACCATGTTGGAAGTGGGAGATAAAGTGGTCGTGGTTTTAATTCCGGGAAAAACCCCAAAGTTGGAAGCGGAATTTTATAACGCCACCCCGGACCGATTAAAAACAGAATGGGCCAACAACACCCTCCGCATCACCGCCACAGGGATGCTGCGTGACCAAAGAATCACGGTAAAACTTTATTACCAACAACTGCATAGCATCAAAGCCATTTTAGGTGGAGAAGTGCGCAGTGATGCACCCATCGAAGCCAACAAACTGGAGCTTGAAGCCAAAACAGGTGGCATTATCTCCATAAAAGCTGCGGCCAACATCGTTCAAGCCTCCGTAGGGCAAGGTTCTAAAATCCACATCAATGGTAAAGCCGAACAGTTGGTGGCCGACGCTGCCTCTGGTGGAAAAATCTATGCCGACCAATTGGTTACCCAAATTGCTGCACCCAATGCCACTTCGGGTGGAAAAATCTGGGTGGATGCAAGGAAGAAATTAGATGCACGTGCCCATTCCGGTGGCAAAGTATTTTTTAGAACCATGATCGACGACCGAAACATTCGCGAAAGTACCGGTGGCGTAGTTAAATACGACCCACTTCCACCCAGCGAATAAGGCTAATTCATCACTTTTTCCTTTAAACCTCTTTTTCCTTTGCCCCATCCTTTTGCAAGTTAGTTGCAAAAATAATATCTTTGTGCTCTCATGAAAGCTTGGATTGGGGCATTTGGCGGTATTGTATTTCATTCCTGTCTGTTTGCACAGTCAGCTCCATGTACTTATACCCTTGTTGTTCAGACACCTGAAGGGGCACCTCAAGGAGAAGTTTTTGTACATGTACATGAAACCCATACGTATCATAAAGCCGACGCCAAGGGACACATTTCCCTCACGCATTTGAAAAAGGGCACCTATCATTTGCATATTTTTTCAGAGCAGTACAAGCAAGAAGCCCATACCCTTTCTTTCCAGTGTGGCATGCCTGCCGATACATTCTTATTGCAACCTTCCATACATCACATCCAGGAATTCACTTTAGAAGAAAGTCTTTTAAAAATAAGAGAAAGTGAGTCCACGTTGAAAATTGAGCTCATTGATCCGGATTACTTGCGCAAACATGGAGGTCAAACTTTTTTGAACCAAATCGATGATTTACCGGGTGTCAATGTGATTAATACAGGAACCGGCATTGCCAAGCCCATCATTCGTGGTTTTGGATTCAACCGGGTTGCCGTGGTAGATAAAGGCATTCGACAAGAAGGCCAACAATGGGGCTGGGACCATGGATTAGAATTGGACCAATTCGACATTGAACGAGCGGAAGTGATTAAAGGTCCCTCTGCGTTAATTTATGGCTCTGATGCGGTGGGAGGTGTTATTGGGATTCGGATTCCGGAAATCCCTCCACCGGGGACCTTCAACGTGGAAGCCCTCACAGCTTATCGCTCTGTAAATGAGTTGGTCGCTCAATCGGTAGGAATCAAAACACGGTTAGGTCGTTGGCTTATTCGCGCCAGAATGTCGCAACAAAGTTTTTCCGATTATCGGGTTCCTACCGATAGTTTCGATTATAATGGTTATCGGGTGGGCATCATCAACCGCAGGTTAAAGAATACGGCCGGCCGCGAGCAAAACGCCTCGGCAACCCTAGGCTACATGTTTAAAGAAGGATTTACCATGCTCACTTTTAGCACCGTAAATCAGCACGCCGGCTTTTTTTCCGGGGCGTATGGCCTTCCCACCGCGTATAACTTGGCTTTGGATGGCGACGCCCGAAACATTGACTTTCCTTCGCAGGTCATTCGACACCATAAACTCATTTGGAACACCAACCTTCGTCTTGGAAAAGGTTGGCTGGAGGCAGATTTTGGCTGGCAATGGAACAAACGCAGGGAATTGTCCTTTCCGTCGGCCCACGGGGGATTTTATCCTAAGGAACCCACCACCACCGAGCATGATTTCCAGTTACAAACGCTTAGCTGGAATGTGCGGTATCATTTTGGAAAACCGGAGCACATTCAGTGGATTGTGGGGAGCAACGGACAGGTGCAGGACAATAAAGTATCAGGTTTTGCTTATTTGCTGCCCAATTACCAGGCTTGGCAACAAGGAGTTTGGGTAATGGGGAAAAAATCTTTAGGAAAAAAAATTAAAGCCATGGTGGGCGCGAGGGTAGATGCGGCCCAGCAGAGGGTATCGAGGTTTGAGCAAATCCGTTATGATATCGCAGGCACACCGCTCGATACCATTTTACAAACCCAAGGCTTTGGAAAAACCTATGTAAACTGGTCTGCCTCGGCGGGTCTTACGTATCAATATTCAGAAAGAAGCTTGTTCCGTTGGAATCTAGCCAGCAGTTTCCGTTTACCCACCATTCCGGAATTGGCGGCCAACGGCGTGCATCATGGGACGTTCAGACATGAAAAAGGCGATTCTAACCTTTTGCCCGAAAGAGGGTTTCATGCCGACATGGTGTATGACCACCACAGGCGCAATTGGAGTTTTTCTGTCGCGCCATTTGTATATTTTTTCGACCGATTTATCTTTTTACAGCCCACCGGAACATTTTCCCCTTTGCCTGAAGCCGGCCAATTGTATCAATATACCCAAGCCACTACCTTGCAATCCGGATTCGAAGCCGCTTTAGATTATCACTTTACAGAAGATGTTCAAGCCAAAGTTTGGGGAGAATATGTGGTAACCTATAATTTTAATGACGGCTATCCCCTACCCTTTATTCCACCAGCCGCGGGAGGAATTGAAGTGGAATGGCATCCCCACAAACTTCATAAACATCTTCAACATCCTTTTATCCGACTTTTTTCACGCATGGCCGCGCCCCAGCTGTTCACGGCAAGAAATGAAAAAACCACACCGGGTTTTATGGTTGCAGGAATGAGCACAGGCATTACCTTTGAAGGGAAAGGTTGGGCATTGGATCTCACCGCCGAATTACAAAATCTGCTCAATACGCCTTATTTTGTGCATGTAAACAGATATCGGATGTTGAACATTCCGGAGCCCGGCAGAAACATAAACCTTACCGCCGTGTTTCGTTTGCATGGCCATTATCCAAAAAAATTAAAATCATAAACCTCAAATTTAAATGCTTATGCAAGCCCATTTTCATGTAGGTAAATTCCTCAGCCTAACTTTTATCGGCCTGTTCATGGTCGCTTGTTCGAATGATACCGTACCTCCGCAAGTCACCATCGCGACACCCGCAGAAGAGGTTCGATTGGCGACCGGTATGCCTTTAAACATTTCGGTTTCCTATGCTGATAATGACATTTTAAGACAATATAAACTGGACATTCACCCCAATTTCGATGGCCATAGCCATGGAAAACCCGCGGGTTTGAATCCGGATTGGGATACCATCATTGTAGGCGACTTGGCCGGTTCCACGCAGAGTATTCAACAAAATCTAGTGGTTCCACAAAACATCCGGACAGGGGAATACCATTTAACCGCTTTTGCCCTGGATGTTTCAGGCAATGAAGGGCGTTTTACCCGTGTATTTTACATCTATGATGTGCAAGACACAGTGAAACCAACCGTTAGTTTTTCCGCCCCGGTTGAAAATGCAAATTTTTCAGGTGCCTTACTGGTAGAAGGACAAATGTCAGATCTCACTTCATCCGGAGCCACCGGCGCCATTGGGGCCATTTTTGTAAGGTTGGTTCGGGCGGATAGTCCTACCCAAGTGACTACGTTAGGTACATTTTTAGAAAGCACCAATTTCAATGGCGCCTTTGACCCTGCTACCGGCGTTTTTTCCAGAAACTTTAATGTATCCAACGGCATTTCTTCCGGCGCCTACAAATTAAGGGTCGAAGTGGTGGACGAAACCGGTAACCAAACATTCTGGGAAAGAAACGTAAATAAAAACTAAGTCCTCCGTGTTGATGCGAAGCGTTTTTCTGTTGGCTTTATTCAGCTTGTGTTTTGGCAGCTGCACCCCTTCCATTGAGGTACCGGAAGCCAGTTTTCAGGGTGCTTGGCCTTCGACCCTTTGGGTGGGAGATAGCCTTTGGGGAAACGTAAGCACGGGAGAAACGCCTTGGGAACAATTTAAGTTGGAAGCGAAGCATTTTCCCGGACAGGGATTCACGCCCGATTCCACCGATGGAGGATTTGTTTTCTCTAAACAAGGGGCTTTGTTTGTGTCGCCCTTCGGCACCTATGAAGGGATTTTTTCCACCGGTCTGGTTTTCCCATCTCCACTGGCTCCGGGACCTTACCGGCTTATTTTGTCGGCTTTAAATAAGGCCGGTCGCACCCACACGGATACTATATTTTTTCAACTCCGTGCACCCGAAGACACCCTTCCGGCTGTGAGTTCATGGATTCAACCTCCACCGGCCTTGGTCAGTGCGTCCGATTCTCTTCCTTTTTCCTTGCTATTAAGTGATGTGAATGGTTTTGGGGTAAAAGCGCCCCTTCGCTGGTTGCGGTTACGCATCAAAACCGGAACGACGACTCACTGGCAACAAGATACGCCTTGGCCCACGGATACCATCACCCGAAAACTTCCCTTACCTTCTGTTCTGGGCGAAGCACGACTTTGGTGGCTATTACAAGATATGTATGGGAATCAGACCCACGACAGTTTGAGTTTCACGATTCAGCCTTAGGCTGCTCTATTGGGGTGGGTTCGCTGCCCGAGGGTGCATCACTGGGAAACCATCGCTGCAAACGGTATAAAATCAAAAAAACAATCACCCCAATTCCCACAAGGTACACCAAGGTGCGGATAAGGTTTCCCCAACCCGCTTTTTCCCGTTTTCTAAACTTTTTGAAATCGAATTTTTTAGGCTCCATTAGGATTGAAAAGCATACATTTCTTCTACTTCATACCATCCTGCCTTTTGGTGAAGCAACCATTGGGCCGCCGCCAATGCGCCTGAGGCAAAGCCCGCCCGACTAAAAGCCTCGTGGGTGAGATGCAGGGCATCATGTGGCCCTTTCCAGGTGATGGTATGTGTGCCCGGAACTTCACCGATGCGCTCAGATGTTACTGGAAAAGGAAATGGGGGCACAGACGTATGTGGAAAAGCCACTTCACTTAATCCTTTGGCCAAGGTCAGGGCAGTTCCGCTGGGTTGGTCTAATTTCTTGAGGTGGTGAATTTCATGAATAGAAGGCGTATAGGCTGGGAAATCGGAAAACCATTTTGCCAAATGCCGGTTGAAGGCAAAAAGCAGGTTTACACCGGGACTAAAATTGGTGCCCACCATGATTTTTCCATTTTTTTCGGCACAAAATTGTTGTAGCCTTGGGGCCTCCTGATACCAGCCGGTGGTTCCTACGACCAAAGGCAATTGATGGGCAATGGCCCACGCCACATGATGTGCTGCCACATCGGGTTGGGTAAAATCAATGACTACTTCTACCCCGTTCGCTTTAAATGCTGTAGTTTCTTCTGCAGTTGGACTTTGATCCAAACAAAACAGGACCTCATGGTGGGCTTCTTTGGCAAGCTGGTGCACCATTTGTCCCATTTTCCCGTACCCAAGTAATGCGATTTTCATAAATGCTCAGTGAAATTGAAGGGTTAAGCGAAGTCCGGCAGTAGGTCCAACGAACGCGTGAGGCTGGTAATAAGGTTCCCAGCGAAAACTCAGATCATCGGAAACATCAAAATGGTAAAGGTGTCCATCGACCGTGGCGTCTATCACATTGAGCAAGTATACGCCGGCGCTTAGGATAATCATAAAATCCCTATTTCTTTGAAAAAGGTCTCTTTCGGCCCGAAGGGCATCGGTTTGGTAAAAGCTAAATTCAGGGTTATTAATGCCTTCATTTCGTTCGCGAAATGCATCCCTAAAGCGAATAAACTCGAGGTGATTGGACACCAGAAAATATCCCGTGGTACCCAGTGCTCCCCAAACAATAGGCGCTTTCCAATATTTTCGGTTATAGATTTGCCCTGCGCCCGGCGCAATGGCCGAGAGTAAGGTAGCCATTTGAGGCGTGTGGCCTTTCGGAGGAGCCGCGGGGCGTTGACTGAACAGGGGCAAACAGAAAAAAAGGTACGCCCCGATCATGCACCGCATCCACGTCATTTGTCTAAAAAGGCAATGATGGCATCTCTTTCTTTGGGAGAAAGAAATGGAATGGTGATTTTGCCGCCGCCTTTTCCGTCGTTTTGTACCCGTACGGTTCCTTTGATGCGTTCAGAAAGACCGGGTACTTCCAATTTATAGGAGACCGCACGACCCTTTTCCGTGGGCGCGTCGGTGGCGGATTCGCCCTGACTAACCATGGCTTCGGTTTGTCTTACGCTAAGACCTTTGGCAAGAATTAACCTGTAAATGCGAAGTTGTGCTTCATCGGATCCGGCAGCCACCAATGCTCTGGCATGTCCCATGGTGATTTTACCTTCGATAATGCCACTTTGAATTTCTACAGGCAAGCGCAGCAAACGGAGGTAATTGGTGATGGTGGATCTTTTTTTAGCCACCCGCTCAGACAATTGTTCTTGGGTGAGCTGGCATTCATCGATGAGACGTTGGTAGGACAAAGCCACTTCCATGGCATTCAGGTCTTCGCGATGGATATTTTCAATCAAAGCCATTTCCAACATGGCTTGGGCATCGGCGGCTGCACGGACATACGCGGGAACTTCGGTAAGTCCGGCGCGATGAGAGGCCCTAAAGCGGCGTTCTCCGGAAATTAACTCATATTGCCCGGGAGACAAAAAACGCAAGGTAATGGGCTGAATGATACCGTGTAACCGAATAGAATCGGCCAGGTCTTCGAGGGCTTGCTCGTCAAATTCCGTTCTAGGTTGGTAGGGATTGGTGGTGATTTGTGACAAAGGGATTAAAGCTA
>CAZRHR010000074.1:0-9976 GCA_964599915.1 uncultured Candidatus Competibacteraceae bacterium
AGCGGAGGTCAACGACAACGAATTGGCATTGCACGCGCCCTTGGGCTTTCCCCTAAATTATTAGTCTGCGACGAGTCCGTAGCAGCACTGGATGTCTCCATCCAAGCCCAAATCCTCAACGTACTACTGGAACTGCGCGAAAAATTCAACCTTAGCATTTTATTTATTTCCCATGACCTTGGCGTAGTTAGGTATCTATGCGACAGAATCTTAGTGATGCAACATGGCCAAATAGTGGAAGAAGGATTACCCAACCCACTTTTTACCACGCCTCAACATCCCTACACCCGCACACTAATCGAAGGGATTTTACCTTGATTTTTTTGGGCGGCTGCCGCGCCACCCGCTTTTACCCTCTGCTCATTCCGTATTTTTCCGCCATCAGCTCCACGACATCCTATAGGCGGCACCGGGTGCTCACTCCAAGTCCTCGCTACGCTCCGGGCTTTCCGCACCGCCCCCTGCCGCAGCGATAAGGGGCGTATTTCTACTTATAATTTTCCTTATACCACTCCTCGTACAGTTCCACATTCTTGTCTTTGAACACCAAAGCAAGATTGGCGAGAGAAATAGCAAATGGCTTTAACGTAACACCTGAAGCTTGGTCCTTTAAACCGGCTCCCTGCAAAGCCTGAATGTACACCATGGCGTCTTTGGCAGTGGTAAACCGTCGAATGTTCAGCATTTGTAGCTTATTTCCTAATAGCGTATTGGAGACCGTGAGGCGGTTGGAGGCATAACTCATCTCATTAAAATTTCCGATAAATCCTTTTAGTTTTTCAGGATTATACACTGCATCGAAGACAATGATCATCACCATGTGCTCGGCCTTTTCATCAAATTTATACGGGTACTCCTTTTTGGGTTTTGGGGGAGCAGTGCTGGTACTGTCTTTGGGCGCGGTGGTTTCCTGAACGGGCGCCTCTACCTTCTCTCCAAGTAAGGTGAGCAAGCGGCGGGCGGTTTCACCACTTTCGGTTTTGGCATATTTAGCCGCCACTTCTTTGAGTTTTACCTTGAAAACAGGAATAGAATCGGTTTCCTTTACGGCCAAAGCTTCTAACAAAGCAAAACGATGTGCCAGAGGACTTTCGGGATAATCCCTCAACCCGGCAGAGGCTAAAATACGGGCTTCAGAGAACTGGCGCGCCTCATATTTGGCATAGGCTTGTCTATAGGCAGGCGCCGCTTTGTTTGAGGCTTCCTCTTTTCTGCGCAAAAACCCAGGATCTGTGAGCATTTGGGCATAGTCACTCTGGGGAAATTCCGCAATGATTTTATCCCGGTATTTTTGGGCCTGGGCTTCATCCTTCAAGGCATTGTAATTCAGATACAACTGATAATAAGCCAATGGGAAATGTTCACACTTGGTGTTTCTTTGTTCCAAGGCGAGAAAAGCTTCATTGGACCGTTTAAGGTTTTTGATTTTATCCCGATAAATAATTCCCAGGGCGTACAGTGCATCTTCGGCTTTCTTCTTGCACTGGGCCACAGCTTCGGGCGTTGTAGGCACGTCCTTTAAATACCTGTTAATGTCATACCTCGGATTGGCTTTCACCGAATCTGTGCTTGCTTCAGGGGCGTCACTTCCGCCCACACTGGCCTTTTTAGAACGTCGCCAATGGTCTTCGTTAGGTCGGTCGCCCCAGACTTTTTTAAACTCAGCACGACCTAAGGTACGGGCTTGTTCATTGACCCAATACCATGCACCTTTACTTTCAGGGCTAATGCTTCCGGCGGGAGCATTCAATGCGGCTTCTTCGGCTTTTTGATCAGCTGCCTTCAATTCTTCCACATAAGCGGTAAACTTAGCCCGAAGTGCTGAAGTGTCCATGGCGGCCAGCATCACCAAGCTATCGTTTAACCGCAGAATGCGGATTTGCTCCACCACAGCGGTAAGGTTGTCCCGCAGGCGAATCACTTGATCATAATCGGGATAATCTTTGGTCAAATCCTGAGCAGTGGTATCGTAATAGGCTTGTGCCAATTCGTATTTTTCATCTTCCAGGTTCAACTCCGCCATCTTTTGGAAAGTCAGGGCCTTTTGCTCTTTGTTGTCTTTGTTGTTCCTGGCAGATAACTCAAGGTTGGCGAGGGCTTGTTTTCGCTTTCCTTCGCTTAAATCTAACAAAGCCAAAGCATAATACACTTGGTCTAGATAATCGATGTTTTTTTCGTCCCGAAGCATTTTTTTGAATTGCTTACGAAGGGAAGCCACATCCGCATTTTCGGCAGATCTTGCCAACTTCATGCGGGTCTGAAATTCCATTTCATAGACCGGCTTGAGGGTCAAGACCGTTTTGAATTGTGTGTAGGCCGCTTGTTTTTGGTCTAAAGCTTCGTATAATTGCCCCATGATGAAGGCATAGCGGGCCTTCATTCTTTTCTTCTTGGTGGTTTCGAAAGCTATTTTCAAAGGTTCAAGGGCCTCTTCATAGCGCTTTTGCCGGATAAAATATTCGGCGGTTACGGCGTGAAATTCAGGTTGAAGTTTGGGATGCAAGGTGGTTAGGTTCACCTGCCGCATGGCTGTGGAGGCATCTGCAAATTCGCCTGCCACCACATATAATTTAAAAAGCCAGAAAGCCGCTTCTTGTCGGGTGGCTTCTTTTTCAGATTCACGGGCCACGTAACGTAGCTGTCCGGAGGCCAAAAACACATCGCGCTTGAAATAATTTCCTTTGCCCATGATCAGGTAGCAGTCATCAATCCAGCTGTTGTGCTGCTTTCCATTGATAAGCATGGAATGTTTGCGGATCATTTTGGCGCCTTTTTCTATGGCACGTTCTGCCATAGGAAGCATGGGTCCCCAGCCTTCGGGAGCGCCATAATCGAAAACAGGAAGAATCCGGTTATAATTTTCTTTTTTGGTTTGAGAAAGTTGGAGCATGCCCTCTTTCAGGGCTTCTTTACCGTTGAAATGTCCGTTGAATCGGGTATTTAAACGGTGCCAAAACCGGCTCATTCCGGTATTTTTCCGGTTGGAACAGGAAAGTGCGAGCAGGGAAAGGAACAGGAGTCCTGCAAAAGATATGCGGAAATGGGCCTTCAAACTGCTGCGAATTTAGCAAAATCTGCCCAATGCTTAAGGTGGCGTTGTGCAGCCTGCTTGTATGGCGTCCTGACTATATTCATCCCAATCCGGACTTTGCGGGAGCGTGGTGGTTTCATATGTATCCCGGCAAATGGTACCTTGGGGAAATCCTTCAACATCTTGACAAATGATACATGGTGGTGTATTGCATGCACTCAAAAAGAGGAACAAGCAACCCACCACCATGAACGGAAGATTCCGCATTATCGTATGATGCACTAAAAATTAGCGGTTAATCACTAACCTACGGGTAACTAAAGCCTTTCCATCCTGGCGGACAGTATAGAAATACACACCTGGACGTAAGTCACTTACATTCATTTTGAAGGTAGATTTACCGCTGGTCACTTCATAAGATTTCACCAAGCCGCCTGTGAGGTTGTAGAGCTCAATTTGGGCATTGGGTCCGGTAGGCAATTGTAATTCCATTTGGGTAAACTCTCTAGCCGGGTTAGGGTAATGCTGTCCAATCAAAACTTCGGAAGTCAAATTCGGCTGGTCTAAGGTCACAGCGAAATTGATATCTACGAAACTGCTATCGGCAGGGTTGTTGGCATCATAAAAAGTGTAACGAACGCTATAATTTCCTGCATTTCCACTGGGGAAAAAGTAGGCATAAAAGGTACTATTGGATGCTCCGGGCGCCAGATCAATAGTATCCTGAGCGACGATTACGCTTGGAAAATAACACACAGGCCCCCAACAGAATTGTTGTGTGGAGTTTGCGGGCACATTATCCATGTGTCTGCGAACCAACATACGTAAAGGAGCAGAAGTATTGTTCACCATTTGAACCCGCTGCTTTAGGGGCTCGTCTTGAGGGAAAAATATGGCAGATTCGCCGGTAAGCGTTACAGCCCCATTGGTCAAGTTAACACCATCCATGGTTTGTAAAGTCACCTGCGCCATTAGGGTAGCAGAAGCGAAGAATGCAATAATACCTGCGTAATGTTTTTTCATGAAAAGAAATCTTAACCTCAAATATACAGAAACCATACCGCTCTTGCAAGAATTTAAATTGACTTCGTGTGAGCAAACTAATTTTAGGCTCTCAAAAACAGGCTAAAAATTTCATTTACAGAGGTTTTACGAAATCTGTGGCGGAGAAAGATTTACGTGCTGCATATATTGTACAAAAACCTTAGTTTTGCAGCCTGGCCCCATAGTTCAAGGGATAGAACGGAAGTTTCCTAAACTTTAAATACAGGTTCGAGTCCTGTTGGGGCCACAAAAATTTCACACCATTTTTCTATTTGCCAGAATACTTTTCGAAAAATGGGTAATCCTTCTTCTTTAGAAGCCTTATGAGAAAGGATTTTGGACAAATACAAGTTCAAAAATGCTGGCAACCTTTTGGGGTTTTACTTTGGCGCTGCTGATAAAAATCTTGCTTCCTTAGGCTTACATCAAAAGTTTGAACTTTTTTTCCATTTTTTGTTATAGATTTGATTTACTATTACGCTTGATTACTGAATGACCACCCTATGAAGGGAAACTTCCATATAAAGCCATGGCGGCCCGTTACACTCTTCTGTCTTCTTTTACTAGGCTGGATTTTCTCTTTCAATGTATTGGTGGCGCAGGGAAAAGAAACCCACGTAAATCGACTTCGAGGTATCTCTGAATCCGGACGTGGCGTACCCCTTACTTGGCTAGGAAAGCCGTTTACAGGCACCGCATTTCATTTGTATGAAAACGGACAACGACGTTGGACCGCCACATTTAAAGCAGGAAAAAGAGAAGGCCCTTCCGACTGGTATTATAGAAATGGGCAACTTCGGAGAAAAGAAAACTGGCAAGATGGGCGTTTAGATGGTGTAGTGGAAACCTATTACAGTACAGGACAATTACAATCGAAGAAAAATTACAAAGAGGGGAAACTAGAAGGCTCGGTAGAAATTTATCAGAGAAGCGGGCAGGTGACGGCCAGAAGGAATTATTCAGAAGGCCGACTGGAAGGCAGTTTTGAGGTGTATAGCACCAACAATCAGCTGCTGGTCAAAGGCAGTTATAAAGATGGGAAAAAAGATGGGGTTTGGGAATATTATCACGACACCGGCAAGCCCAAGAAAAAGGAGACCTATAAAGGAGGGAAACTAGCGAGCGAAGAAACCTTCTAAGGTATATTTTGCGCTATGCCCTCTTATTTTTACTCTTTAGAACGCAGTGCGTATCGAGCTACTTCCTTTTCATATCTCCTGAGCAACATCCGATGGTTATGTTGAATCACCCAACGGCAAATCCAACCCAAAGGCAGTAAACAGCGGGTACGAATTACTTCACATACCTTGGTTTCTTCATGCAGTTCGCGAAGCGAAAAGCGCATTTGGATTTTAAATAACCACCCGGCCTTGACCTCAAAAGCACAATCCTGATAAGCCTCATTTGTCCTCTGTCTTAACTGCAGCCTCATCAAGTAGAATACAGGAAGAATAAACCATTGCTCACGAATAAGATACCATCCATCCATTCGCAGCTTTGCATCTTGGATTCGCGGGTGATACCAACTAAATAACTCCACATTATTCAATACGTTGATAACCCTTTTAGCAGGTACCACTGTTCGGTAATGTGTAATCGTTCGACCAGTAAAAATCATAGTATTTTGGGTTCTTTCCTAAACTAACATTGGCCCGACGGATCATAACCAATAATTACTAAAGGAAATCAAATGTACGCATTTTATTTTTCAGCTAACTTTGGGTTGTTGTTTTTGAAATGATAAATTTTGAAAGCCTATTATTATTATTAACTTTCTCCGTAGGGCTTTATTAGATTGCTTCTGCTGACTATATTCCTCCTCTTTTAAGCGAATATCCTTTATTTAGTTTATCTCACATTTTGTCCCATTGTTTAAAAAAAGTTTCCAATTGGGCAAGAGATGGGAAAATAAAAATCAAATTAAATTTGCGTGATTTTAATGGAATCATTCCAAATTTTTTACAAAGTCCGTATGAAAGTCAAACTTTTCTCATTGATAGTTTTGTCAACCTTATTGAAACTTTCTGGCCAAGGAACGCTTCAATTTAATCAAGTGATTAATCTTACGCCTGGGAATAGCTATACCGTACCCGCAGGGAAGGTGCTGAAAATAACATCCGTTACATCCCAAGCATCCGTTATCACCACACCACTTCAGGCGCAGACAGGCTGTATTCAGACCTCATGCACTTGTACTTACCAATCACAAACTTATTTAAGCATTGGCAACCTCAATTTCACAGCACAGCCAGGCACCTTAACCGTTCAAGGCAGTTGCAGTTCCGGTGCACCAAATAACAGTTCGGCCGTAAGCGTTCCTTCGATTCAATTACCTATCTGGCTGAAAACCGGGGCACAAGTAGGTATTCAGAACAACATTACCGGCATCCTTTTAACAGGCATCGAGTTCAATGTGATTCCTTAGATGACGAGGCGGGTTATGTGCCATCAACCTGCACATTGGCTCAGTATAAGCGAAGTATCGCTTAAACTTTTTGTGACCCAAGGGTGATGTTGTGGTTGGCCTTATCAAGCTTATGGGCTTCCATTTTCACCCTTATGTTTTTTGCTTTTTCTTTTTCGCAGCAGGAAACAAAACATTGTTTAAAATGAGGCGATAGCCAGGGGAATTGGGATGCAAAGCCAGGTCAGTGGGGGGATCACCCACTAGATGCTGATAATCTTCAGGGTCATGACCACCATAAAATGTCCAAAACCCTTTTCCAAATTCTCCGTGGATGTAACGCGCTTCATTGGCTTGCTTATTTTCCCCCATAACAAGCACTTTGGGTTTCAAGGTTTCATTTCTAAACGCGGTGGTTTGCCCCATAAAACCTCTAATAAGGGACTCATGGTTTTGGGTAAGCATGGTGGGAATGGGATCCCACTTTGCGCTAAATTCAAAAAGGGTGAAAAAATCCGAGTTTTGCTGCACCCGCCTAAACATGGTGTTATCAATATTTGAGTGCTCATATTCCATAGGATTGCTATGCAAATGAAACTGATGAAACGCCAAGGTATTTTGAAAGTCAAGTTTTTGCTGAGCACTCGGATCCATGGCATCCCCATCGAACATGCTTTCACAAATGTCTATGCCATCTGCTGAAAGGGCAATGTCATAGGTATCGGTAGCAGAACACATGGCGAATAAATAGCCGCCTCCTGCCGTAAAGTCCCTAATGGCCTTTGCAACGGCTAATTTTAGTTGAGAAACTTTGGAAAAGCCCAATTTTCGCGCAAGGGCCTCGGCACTTCTTACCTGTTCTTGATACCAAGCTGCCATGCGATAACCCGCCCAAAATTTCCCGTATTGCCCGGTGAAATCTTCATGATGTAAATGCAACCAATCATAGAGGTGCAATTTTCCCTGAACCACCTCTTCGTCATAAATGATGTCATAGGGGATTTCTGCATAAGTAAGGACCAGTGTCACCGCATCATCCCAAGGTTGCTTGTCTGGAGGACTATATACAGCAATTTTAGGGGGTTTCTCTAGCTTTACCGCGTCCATGTTAACATCTGGAGCAGATAATTCAGCAATAATCTGGGTGCTTTGCGCATCGGCAATGGATTCGAATCGAACATTTCTGACCCGTGCCTGCGCTTCTAACTCAGGATAGGTTTTCATCATGAACGCTCCCCCTCTATAGTTCAAGAGCCAATACACTTCCACATCGCGCTGAAGGATCCAATAGGCTAATCCATACGCTTTTAAATGATTGGTCTGGATTTTATCCATAGGCACCAACATCCAAGCTGCAAGCAAGGACTGCTGTGTAACAAGGAAAAGAAGAAAGAAAAGACAAAGCCGGCGAAAAAAAACCATGTTGTTTGTATCGAAAACGGGTCGAAAAGGTTACAAAATAGGGAATTTAAAAAGGAATTTGATCGTCTAAATCAGTATCATCATTCATTCTTGAAGGCACTGTCACGGTATTTCTGGCCGGGTCATAGGTGGAATTGGCAGGAAATGGGGTTCTATGCGCCAAACTAGCGGTAGAACTGGTCAGATTGGTAAACCTGGCTTGTTCGGCAATAAACTGAAGATTGACATCATCCGTAGCGCCATTTCTGTGTTTGGCCACAATAATTTTGGCAACACCGGCCATGGATTCATTGCCTTCCTCTAAAATACCGTAATATTCAGGCCGATAAATAAAGCACACCATATCCGCATCTTGTTCAATGGCGCCTGATTCTCTTAAATCTGAAAGCTGTGGCCGCTTGTCACCTGGGCGACTTTCTACGGCCCGACTAAGCTGAGAAAGAGCAATGATAGGGATATTCAGTTCTTTAGCAATGGCTTTAAGCGATCTTGAAATGGTAGAAATCTCCTGCTCGCGAATTCCTTGTTTATTGTTTCCCCCCGCCGTCATCAATTGTAGATAGTCAATGATAATCATGCCCACATTTTTATGTTGTTTCATTCTTCGGGCAATGGCTCTAAACTCGAAAATAGAAAGGGCAGGCGTATCATTAATCATAATCGGCGCATCAGCAAGACTGGCCAAACTAGAATGTAGGTTTTGCCAATCTTTTTCTGTTAAGTTTCCTTTGCGTAATTTATCCGAAGGAATACCTGTTTCTGCTGATATGAGACGGTTAACAAGCTGTACAGCGCTCATTTCTAATGAAAAAACAGCCACAGGGACCTGAAAGTCAACGGCAGCATTTCTTGCCATAGAAAGACAAAAGGCGGTTTTACCCATAGCAGGTCGTGCCGCGACGATAATGAGGTCAGACTTTTGCCAACCGGCCGTTAGCTCGTCTAGCTTGGTAAATCCAGTGGGAACACCAGTAAGTGAAGAGTTTTGGTTTTGTGCCTGCTCAATTTGATTGAGTGCTTGAGAAATAAGGACATTCATGGACTCAGATGCCCGTCTGATATTTCCCTGAGCCACATCAAACAGTTTGCGTTCTGATTCATCCAGTAAATCGAACACATCGATTCCATCGTCGTAGGAATCCCTTTGAATTTCAGAGGAAATACGAATCAATTCTCTTTTAAGAAATTTTTCCAGGATGATGCGGGCATGGAATTCAATATTAGCCGCGGAACCCACCCTATTGGTGAGCATAGAAAGGTAATAGGCCCCACCAATGACATCGAGGTTTCCATTGTTTCTGAGGTAATTGGTAACGGTGAGTAAATCAATGGGCTGAGATTTTTGAAAAAGGTCAGCCATGGCACCGAAGATGGCTTGGTGGGCCGGTTTATAAAATGCTTCAGGCTTTAAAATTTCAATGACGGTAGAAACAGCATCCTTTTCAAGCATCATAGCACCCAAGACCGCTTCCTCAAGGTCAGTAGCTTGAGGTGGAACACGAAGGTGTTCGGCAAACGCATCTTTATTAAACTTTTGGCTTACAGTTCTTTTGGTATCCTTTGGGCGATTTTCTTCCATGACTTAAAGGTAAGGGGAAGCCATGAAATAATGGAATGGAAATCACTAACAAAGGCTGTTAGCACGTAGTGAAAGGCGGTGGCAATGTTATTATAGTATGCTATAAATTCCTGTATTTATGTTATTTGATCCAATCTTTTAGCTTTTTGTTTTGTTCATAACTCCATTAAGACAGAGATTCAATGAGGCGATGAGAGAATATAAGATTCGTGGTTAAAGAGACACGACTGACCTAAAACATCAACGGAAAATCGGGCGTTCCAGCTAGGGAGGCCCCGGGGGCCACCACTCCTCCTCCCCAGGCAACAAGCTACGGATAAAACCCCAATACACTCGGGTATTTTCCGGCTATAAACGATTAAAGTCAAATCACAAACAGCCCAACTTCAAAAAGATTAAACACACAAAAACGAACTTTCAAAAAAGTCCAAACCGTCAAATACATCAACGGAAAATCGGGCGTTCCAGCTAGGGAGGCCCCGGGGGCCACCACTCC
>CAZRHR010000074.1:10076-12311 GCA_964599915.1 uncultured Candidatus Competibacteraceae bacterium
AGCTACGGATAAAACCCCAATACACTCGGGTATTTTCCGGCTATAAACGATTAAAAACGCCATGAACACCTACACGCCAAACACAAAAAAAGGGAGCAAAAGCCCCCTTAAAAAATCGCTTATCTTATTTCAGCTTAAAGCTTTCTAGAAACTTGGTGGTATAATTCCCTTTGCGGAAGTTTTCATCTTGCATCAGCTGAATATGGAATGGAAGAGTAGTTTTGACCCCTTCTATCACATATTCTTGCAAAGCACGTGACATTTTATCAATGGCTTCTTCGCGTGTCTGGTGTACCACAATTAGCTTGGCAATCATGCTATCGTAGTAAGGCGGAATGGTGTAACCCGCATAAACATGCGTATCTACACGAACCCCGTGGCCACCAGGCGAGTGATAGTTGGTGATTTTACCGGGACTTGGTCTGAAATCGTTGTAGGGGTCTTCCGCATTAATTCGACATTCGATGGCATGCTTTTCGGGAAAATAATTCTTTCCTGAAATGGGGATACCAGCCGCAATCTTGATCTGCTCTTTAATGAGGTCATAATTAATCACCTCTTCTGTAATGGGATGTTCCACCTGAATACGGGTGTTCATCTCCATAAAATAGAAGTTCTTATGCTTGTCTACCAAAAATTCAATGGTTCCAACACCTTCATAATTAATGGCGGAAGCGGCCTTAATGGCGGCATCGCCCATCCGCTGACGAAGGTCGTCGTCCATAAAGGGGGATGGCGTTTCTTCTACAAGTTTTTGGTGGCGACGCTGAATGGAACAGTCTCTTTCAGACAAATGGCAGACTTTACCGAACTGGTCACCCGCCACTTGAATCTCAATGTGCCGTGGTTCTTCGATAAATTTCTCCATATACATGCCATCGTTTCCAAAAGCAGCACCCGCTTCGGCACGCGCCTTGTCCCATTGCTCCTTCATTTCTGCATCAGAGCGAATGATGCGCATACCTTTTCCTCCGCCGCCGGCGGTTGCTTTGATCATCACCGGATAGCCAATGTCTTTGGCACATTCTAAAGCCTGCTTTAAATCGTCTAACAGGCCATCTGAACCAGGAACACAGGGTACGCCGGCTTTTCGCATGGTCGCCTTGGCAGTAGCCTTATCTCCCATACAATCAATCATGTATGGCGTTGGGCCAATAAACTTTATCCCGTGATCAGTGCAAATCTGTGAAAACCTTGAATTTTCAGACAAAAAACCATATCCTGGATGAATGGCATCCGCATTGGTAATTTCTGCCGCAGAAATAATGCTAGGCATCGAAAGATAAGACTCTTTCCCAGGTGGTGGACCAATACATACGGCCTCATCTGCAAACCGTACATGTAGACTTTCACGGTCTGCGGTAGAGTACACGGCCACCGTCTTTATGCCCATCTCCCGACAGGTACGTATGACCCTTAGGGCGATTTCGCCTCGATTGGCGATGAGTATTTTATTAAACAAGGCTTTGTGCTTTTAAGGTAAAGTAAAGATCAAGAAGGATCAACCAAAAACAGGGGTTGATCGTACTCTACAGGCGAGGCATCATCTACCAATATCTTGACAATTTTCCCGCTGATTTCAGCCTCGATTTCGTTGAACAACTTCATGGCTTCAATAATGCAAAGCACCTTTCCAGGCTTAATTTCATCACCTACGTTGGCGAAAATGGGCTTGTCCGGGCTGGGTCTGCGGTAAAATGTTCCAATCATGGGCGATTTAATCGTCACATAATGGGCTTCATTTTGAGATGGAGCGGCTACGGGAGCGGCTGGTGCAGCTGGGGCAGCAGCGGGGGCGGCTGGTGCAGCGGGGGCGGCCACAGGAGCAGCAGCCACCACTTGTTGGATGGGGGCAGCGATATATTCCTGCTGACGCTGGGTTTTAATCACAATTTTAACCCCTTTGGTCTCCAGTTCTACTTCTGAAACGCCACTTTTAGCGACAAACTTGATGAGGTCTTGTATTTCTTTAATGTCCATAATTCCTATTTGAAAATAGAGGGTAAAATTAACCCTTTTTTCCAGTTCCGGTTCATTTTTGGAATAATTCCGGCATTTTTGAGCGAAAATCAATCTATTTTGGATGAAATACAGGGTGAAATATCGATTTTACATCAAAGACTTAACTGAAAGAAGAGCACGTCAACATCTAAAATGAATCGCAAAAAATTCTTTTCAAAACATTGTTGTCCGATAAAAATCAGAATGTGTGTTTTTGGATTTCTAAGTATCTGA
>CAZRHR010000075.1:0-12058 GCA_964599915.1 uncultured Candidatus Competibacteraceae bacterium
CCTATTGGAAGTGAACATAGGAGCTGAAACTCAAGTGATACGCTGGGTAAAAGCACCCGGACAATAAGTCTTGTAGGTTACGGATAGGCGGGCAAGTCAAGGACAAGCCCGTCGTACGCCAATTGGATAGAAGCGGGTAGGGTTGGGTTTATATCGTCATGTAAACCCAACAAATGGCTCATATGGATAAAGTAGCCATGCGCAGGTTGCAGATGCGCCATGAGCATAAGTGCTTCTTCTAAGTTGAAGTGAGAAAGGTGAGGTTTAATTCTGAGGGAGTTTAACACCAGATGTGTGCTCCCTTTGATCTTTTCCAATTCGGATTCCTCGATGGTTTTTGCATCTGTGATGTAGGTAAATCCTCCGATGCGGAATCCCAGGACGGGCAGTTTATGATGCATCACCTCAATGGGTTCAATCCACAGATCTCCAATGGAAAATGGTTGTTGGGCGTGGATGTTTACCGGGGTGATTTCAGGAACTCCAGGGTATTTTTTATCCGAAAAAGCGTAGTGAAATTCTCTACGAAGGGCTGTTTCCACGCCTGTGGTACAATACACGGGCATGTCGACCTGCTGTTTAAAGTTAAATGCTCGCACATCGTCCAGTCCTGCGATATGGTCTTTATGTTCGTGCGTCATTAGGACGGCATCCAGTTTTTGAACTCCCGCCCTCAGCATTTGTTGGCGGAAATCCGGGCCGGCATCTATGACCAATGTGGTTTCGGGGGATTCAATCAAAATGGAAGACCGAAGTCGTTGGTCTTTAGGATTGGAAGAGAGACAAACCTCACAACCACAAGCAATCACAGGTACACCTTGTGAGGTTCCTGTTCCCAAAAAAGTGATTTTTAGTGGCGGGCAAGGTCTCATGCCACCGTTTCTTTTCTTTTGGCAAGTACGCGAATGACTTCTTGCACTTCTTCCATGGTATTATATCGGCTGAAAGAAAAACGCACGCAAGGTCGGTTGGCTGGTGCATGGACCCCTTCTAGCACGTGAGACCCTTTTTGAGAACCAGAGGAACATGCACTACCACCTGACGCTGAAATGCCGTGAATGTCTAGTTTCATGAGAAACATTTCCCGATCGGGGGCGGGTGGGAAGCAAACATTTAAAATGGTGTACAAATAGGGTTCGGGGGCATCTGTCCCATTGATATGCAGGTCGGGATACAGGTTGAGAAGTCCCGTTTTTAAAGTATTTCTCAGGTTTTGAATATGGTTCATGTGTCCCTCTAAATCTTCATAGGCGAGGTCCATGGCTTTGGCCAATCCTGCAATTCCGTATACATTTTCTGTTCCTGCACGCATGTTCCTTTCTTGGGCACCGCCCGTAATGAACGGATGTAATTTGACCCTGTCTAGGTTCATGTATAGAAATCCCACTCCTTTGGGTCCATGAAATTTATGGGCCGCGCAAGTGATTAAATCGACAGGTAATTCAGATAAGTTGAACCGGAAATGTCCCATGGTTTGTACCGTATCCGAATGAAACAAGGCGTCATATTTTCGGCATAGGTTGCCTACGGCAGTAAGGTCAATCATGCTTCCAATTTCATTGTTGGCATGCATTAAAGAAACCAAGGTGCGGGGTTGTCCTTTTAAAAGTTCCTCTAGGGTTTCTAGTGAATGTCGGCCTTTTTCATCGGGATGAAGCCATTCCAATGTGATTTCTCCACTTTGGGCCAATTCTTCTACTGTATGGGTAACCGCATGGTGTTCAATGGGTGAGGTGATCACCCGCCGAATACCCATGTCTTTGACGACTTGCCGAATGGCCATGTTGTCTGCCTCGGTTCCACCACTGGTGAAAAAAATATGGGCAGGAACAGTTCCAAGCCATTGGGCCACGGATCTTCTGGCTTTTTCAATACATGCTTTGGCTTCGCGGCCATGGGCATGAATGGAAGAGGGATTTCCGTAACAATCACCTAAGACTTCCTGCATCACCTGCACCACTTCTGGAGCGATGGGTGTTGTGGCGGCATTGTCTAAATAAATTCTGTTCATGGCTAGGATTGAAGGAGCTGTTGGCGCATGGATTCCCCCAATGCCTGGGCGGCCTCCATGGTTTTACTTTCAGTATAAATCCGGATGATAGGTTCGGTATTACTTTTTCTGAGGTGCACCCAACCGGTACCATGGTCTATCCAAACCCCATCTTCACGGCTAATTTGGTCTTCTGCATATTGGGCCGCAACACGGTTTAGCAGTCCATCTACATCCAATCCCGGGGCCAAATCTACCTTTAACTTGGCCATGTGGTAGGTAGGATATTGATTGCGAAGCTCAGAAACTTTACATTTTTTCTCCGCCAAATGGCTAAGAAACAGCGCAACACCCACCAAAGCATCCCGGCCATAATGAAGTTCCGGGAGGATAATACCCCCATTTCCTTCTCCACCTAATACGGCATTGACTTTTTTCATGGTGCGTACTACATGCACTTCACCCACCGCAGAGGTAAATCTTTTTTGTCCGTATTTTTCTGCAATATCTTGTAAGGCGCGAGAGGAGGAAAGGTTAGAAACTACCGCTCCTGGGGTTTTGGAGAGCACATAATCTGCTACGGCGACCAAAGTGTATTCTTCGCCGAAAAAACTACCATCTTCGGCAACAAAGGCCAGTCGGTCTACATCAGGGTCCACCACAATGCCTAAGTCCGCTTTTACCTCCTTTACACGTTGAAAAAATTCCTGCAAATGTTCAGGTAGTGGTTCAGGATTATGCGGAAATCTGCCATGCGGCTCTCCATATGGATTGTCAATGGTCTTTACGCCAAGTGCTTTTAAAAGTTTTGGAATAGCTACCCCACCGGAAGAATTTACGGCATCAATAGAAATGGAAAATCCAGCTTTTTCAATCAGGTCTTTACGAACCAGGGGTAAGGCTAAAATGGCTTCAATATGCTCATCAATAAAATCAGGTGCTTGGGTTACCTGTCCCATTTTCTCTACGGGTTGATATACATCACCTGGGTCAGAACTTAAGGCAAGAAGGGCTTCGCCATCTTCTGCGCTTAAAAATTCCCCTTTTTCATTTAACAATTTTAAAGCGTTCCAAGCCACAGGGTTATGCGAAGCGGTGAGAATAATTCCACCTTGTGCTCCACAAGAAGGAACGGCCATTTCAACGGTAGGTGTGGTCGATAATCCGAGGTCTTTGACCTGAATTCCGCAGCCGGCAAGCGTATGAGCAACCAATCCAGCTACCATAGGACCGGAAGGTCGTGCATCCCGACCAATGACCACCAGCCATTGATTTCTATCCGAAAAACGTGTTCTTAACCAAGCGGCGTATCCCGTGGCAAAGGCCACAATATCTTTAGGGGTAAGGTTTTCGCCGGGTGTACCACCCAAAGTTCCGCGAATTCCTGATACTGATTTTATGAGTGACATGTGTTCTTTTAGCTGGACAAATATAACCAATTGGAAAGAGTAGGAGGGAATCACTACCTTTGTCTTTTGAAACTATTTCATGGAAGAGGAATTCGATTTTGAGGAAGGAAACATCGAAGGCTTGGTACAGCAATTCGAACGAACCATTCAACAGGGCGAAACCAAGTTTTTCGATGTAGAAGAATTTCTCTCCCTGGCAGATCATTATATGATGCAATTGTCCTTGGAGAGGGCAGGCGAGGTGCTGGAAATGGCACTTACTCAGCATCCAGGCTCCACAGAATTGCAACTGCGGAAAGCTCGCCTTTGGGTGCGCAAAGGGCTCTTGGCCCAATCCCTAGGATGGCTACAGGCTTTGCAAGCAACAGAGTCTCGCAATCCTGAAATTCAGGTGTTGATGGCCGAAATTTATTCTGAACTACAAGAACATGACCGCGCCATCCAGTGCTATCACCGTGCCATAGAACTTGCAGATGCACAAGACAAAGAGTACTTGTACATCGATTTATCCGGCGAATACCAAAATAAAGGCGACTTAGACCGCGCCAGGTTTTATCTGCGCAAAGCCATTACCCTGAATCCCCGAAACGATTTTGGGTACCTTGAATATTATTTTCTCCTACAAATGGAGAATAAAGTTCAGGAAGGCCTAGATTTTTTCAAAGGCTTAACCGATGCAGACCCCTACAATCCGGTAGCTTGGCATTATTTAGGTCTTTGTTACCAAGACCAAGAGTTGTTGGAGGAAGCGATTCGGGCCTTTGACTTCGTGGTGGTAATCGATGACCAATATGCGGATGCCTATTTCCAAAAGGCGGAATGCTATATGGATTTAGGTTTTTTCTCGCAGGCTTTAGCTTCCTTGGAAGAGGCAGAGTCTTTTTATGAGTACAAGCCCCGCCTTCTTTACATGAAGGGAGAGTGTTTAGAGCAACTGCATCAATGGGAAGCTGGTTTACAAGTGTATCAACAGGCTACCCGACTTGCGCCCGACATGACTGAGTCTTGGATTGGAATGTCCATTTGTTTACAAGAATTAGGACGCATTAAGGAAGCCCTTGCTTATGCGGAACACGCCTTGGCCCTTGAGCCGGACAACCATCATTATCAACTGGTTCGGGCTGCCATGTTGCGTGATTTAGGACGGTTGGGCGACGCAGAAACGGTGTATCAAAGACTTTTGGAGGCCGAACCAGAGCTCATTGAAATCTATTTGGAAATGTCCACTTTATACTTAAAATTGGACGATGTGGCTCAAATGGAAGCCTCTCTGGTCAAAGGCCTAACTATAGATGAGCAATCTCCTGAGTTATTGTACAGACTTGCCGCTACCTATTTTTATGCAGGAAAAGTGGCCCAAGGCACCCAATGGCTCCACTTAGCGTTGGACCGACAATTCAGTGGGTATATAGAGTTGTTCAATTTTATACCTGAACTTTCAGAAAATACTTACATTACCGACATCATTCAAAATCATCCCGCATATGGACAAGATTCTCCCTTTTATTCCTGAACGGCCTGAAAAGCCAAGGAATGCCGGCCTTACTATGGTCATGGACAAAGGTTTAAGCCTCCACCAAGCGGAGCAATTCATGTCGACCTCCGGAAATTTGGTGGATTTGGTTAAATTGGGTTTTGGCACTTCCTATGTGACACCCAAGGTTGAAGATAAAATTTCGTTTTATAAATCATCCGGAGCGCAATGTTATTTGGGAGGCACCTTTTTTGAGGCTTTTCTCCGCAGAGACATGCTAGAGGATTATTTAAGGTTGCTCGACCAACTTGGATTGGACACCGTAGAAATTTCAGATGGCTCGATCCAGCTTCACCCCGATTTAAAATGTGAAATCATTCGCAGATTTTCTAGTTATAAAAGGGTGTTATCTGAAGTAGGTAGCAAAGAGGAAGGTATTCTTATTGCACCAGGTAAATGGAAACAGATGATGCAAGATGAGCTGAGCGCAGGTGCTTGGAAAGTCATTGCAGAAGCGCGTGAAAGTGGTACCGTAGGAATTTACCGACCCAATGGAAAAGCGCATACAGCTTTGATTAATAAAATCATGAATGTGATAAATCCAGAGGCTGTTATTTGGGAGGCACCACAAAAAAGCCAACAAGTATTCTGGATTAAATTGCTTGGCGCCAATGTTAACTTAGGCAACATAGCCCCTGAGGAAGTTATTCCTTTGGAAACCCTTCGTTTGGGGTTGCGAGGAGATACTTTTTTCTCTTTTTTACCGAAACATTTGGGCACAAAAGAAATTACCCAAGTGACCCTTCCATCTTTTGCCAACGATAAGTCTATCAATGAACATGCAGGAAATAAGCGTTCAACAGCTAAAGCAAATGCAAGATGAAGGGACTCCCTTCGTGCTAATTGATGTAAGAGAACCCTACGAAGCCGAAATTTGTACGCTTCATGGAAAATTAATTCCAATGGGTGCTGTGCTGAATCATTTGGATGACATTCCCAAATCCGGTACGGTGATCATGCATTGCCGGTCCGGAGGTCGCTCGGGCACCGTTATTCATGTCCTTTCTTCTGAGTATGGGTACACCAATCTCATTAACCTTACGGGTGGAATTTTAGCTTGGGCCAGAGATATTGACCCCAGCATGCCAACCTATTAAATAGTTTACATGGCTTCGTTTTCTCCATTAGGTCTTTTTTTCCGTGGCCTGGCTATGGGTATTGCTGACCTGGTTCCCGGAGTTTCCGGTGGAACCATCGCATTCATATCCGGTATTTATGAAACCTTACTTAACACCATAAAAGGATTACCTAGGTGTTTGCCGCTTATTTGGCAAAAAGGACTGAAATCATTTTGGAAAGAAGCAAATGGTTCTTTTCTTATTTTTCTAGTTTCTGGGGTTTTTACGGCTCTTCTTCTTTTTACACGTTTACTTAGCTACCTACTCGAACATCACGCCGTTTGGGTTTGGTCGTTTTTTTTCGGACTCATCCTCGCTTCCATTTGGATGGTGGTAAAAACCATTGCTCGATGGGATTTTGCAACCGTTGTTAGTGCTATGCTGGGTACAGGTATTGGATACGTTATTACGGTTTTACATCCTATTCAATTTCCTCAAAACTACCTTTTTGTTTTTCTTAGCGGAGCCATTGCCATTTGCGCCATGATTTTACCCGGTATCTCTGGCAGCTTTATCCTACTTCTTCTTGGCATGTATCATTTTATCATTCATGCGATTAAAGATTTAAAGGTAACCATCATCGCCATTTTTGCTTCAGGTTGTCTAGTGGGTTTGTTGAGTTTTTCCCATGTGGTTTCCTGGTGTTTTAAAAAAGCGCCTGGGATAGCTACCGCCTTACTGGCAGGATTTATGCTCGGTTCCATCAACAAGGTTTGGCCTTGGAAGGAAACCTTGACCCGTGTGGAAGTGAAGCCCGGAAAGTGGGTGCCTTTAGAGGAAGCCAACATTTTACCTCTCCATTTTTCTTATGAGGAAGGTTTTGCCATCGCCTACGCTTTACTTGGTATGGGACTCATGATCTTGCTGGACAGATATGTCCTGAAAGCCAATAAAAAGTCATGAACTTTGCGGTAATCGGTTACCCCATTACACATTCTTTTTCTCCGGCCTTTTTTACCCAAAAATTTGCCGATTGGAACCTTCCACATACCTATCAAGCCTTGCCGATTCCTGACCTACAACGGCTTCCGGATTTAATCAAAGAAAAAGATATTCACGGTTTTAATGTCACTTTGCCTCATAAATCTGCCATTATTCCCTTTTTGACCGAATGTTCTGCGGATGCGAAAGCACTGGGAGCCGTTAACTGTGTGAAGGTTACGTCCAAAGGTTGGGTTGGATACAATACAGATGTCATTGGAATTGAAGAAAGTATAAGGTACCTTTTTCCAGATGGGCCTATTTCACCTGCTTTGGTGCTGGGAGATGGTGGAAGTGCCAAAGCGGTTTGTCATGTCTTGGCTAAGTTGAAAGTACCCTTTCTCAGTCTTTCACGGCATCCCTTGCCTCACCAACGGCATTGGAACCAGGTAAATGCAGACTTGTTGCATGCATATCCTTTTCTTATTCAAACGACGCCTTTAGGCATGTTCCCCAATAGGCACGAAAAGCCACCTTTACATCTGGACGTGTGGCCATCAGATGCCGTGGTTTTCGATTTGATTTACAATCCTTCTGAAACCCTTTTTTTAAGAGAGGCCAGGGAAAAGGGCGCGCGCATATTGAATGGTCAACGCATGCTGGAGACGCAGGCCCTTGCTTCATGGGAGATTTGGAAAAAGGAGGATTGAGTCCATTGACACCTATTCAAAAAATAAGTAAAACAGAAATTAAAAATTCCCAAAACCACCTTTCCCGCGCAGGGAGTTGTATTTTTGTACCATGACGTCCATTCTCTTGGGTTTTGTGTATTGTGTGTTTTTACACCAAACCTTACCAACTAATTTACAATCACCTGTCGCAGTGCCAGCCGTTTCATTGGAGGAACCCGCGTGGCCACATCAACTCAATCAAACCCTGGATACGACCAAGCTAAAGGCCCAACAAATCCATATCGATTCCGTGTTTGCCCAGACCCGTGATTTGAAAGCGGTGGTAGATTTTTGCGTAATTGAAATGCAGATTGGTTCCCTCGAAACCGGCGTTTCAATTTTAGAAGAATTGGTGCCACAATTACCTGGTTACGCCCCATTGCATGCTGCTTTATGTTATGGTTATGAGCGTTTAGGGAAGTTTAAAAAAGCCTTGGCTTCCGCAAAGATTTATTACAAGTTGCAGCCCAATGGCTGCAAAAATACGGGAGGATTGCATATCAAAACCTTAGAGATTTTGGCCAATCCACTAGGGCGTCCGGAGAACATCCTGGCCACCAACATACATATTCCATTGGCTCAATTCAAGGCACATCATGTGCGACCAGAAACCATAGCAAAATATCAAGAAACCAGGATTAAGCTTTTTACATTCTTGGCTTTACGAGCGCCCATGTTTCCCAAGCCAAATGCGACCATGGCCCAGTTGATGATTGATGAAGGCGATTACCATTACCTTACTTCTCATAATGATGCGGCAGAAGCCTGGTATAGAGAAGCACTTGCTTGGGATGCGTCCAAACAGGAGCTCATTCAGGACCGCATGCAGCAACTTAACCAGGAAAAATGGTTTCGGCAACCTTGGTTTATTTGGGGATTATGTGCAGTGGTGTTGGGCTTTGGGTTTATTTTTTTCAAAAGGTCTAAACTCAGGCGCACCAACTAACGTTTTACCCTCATGAAGTTTACGCTTAAAGCCCCTTATCAGCCCACCGGAGACCAGCCTGAAGCCATTCGGCAACTCGTGCAGGGGATTCGACAAAATGAACCCCGACAAACCTTGCTCGGTGCTACTGGAACAGGGAAAACTTTTTCCATTGCCAATGTCATCCAAGAAGTTCAAAAGCCGACCCTTATCCTTTCACATAACAAAACCCTTGCGGCCCAGCTTTATGGAGAATTTAAACAGTTTTTTCCAGAAAATGCCGTAGAGTACTTCGTGTCCTATTATGATTATTACCAGCCCGAAGCCTACATTCCGTCCTCTGATACCTATATTGAAAAGGATTTAAGCATCAATGAGGAAATTGAAAAATTAAGACTTTCCACCACTTCTGCCTTGCTATCCGGCCGAAGAGATGTGATTGTCGTGAGCTCTGTTTCCTGTATTTATGGTATGGGAAATCCTCAGGATTTTTACGACCAAACCCTTCGATTTAAACGAGGCGATCGGGTAGGCCGAAATCGGTTCCTGCATCAGTTGGTGGAAGCCCTTTATCATAGAACCGAAGGTGACTTTACGCGCGGGTCTTTTCGCGTGATTGGCGATACGGTTGATGTATTTTTAGCTTATGCTGAAAACGCGGTTCGAATTTATTTTTTCGGAGATGAAATTGAAGAGATTGAAATGATAGACCCGGTCACGGGGCGGTCTTTAGAGTCCTTAGATACCTTTGTGATTAATCCTGCGAATCTTTTCGTTACCACCAAGGAGCGTATAAAAAATGCCTTGTATCAGGTACAAGATGATTTGGTCCTACAAATGCAGTTTTTCAAAGACAAAGGACTTTTTTTAGAAGCCAAACGACTGGAGCAAAGGGTGGAATATGACCTTGAAATGATTCGAGAACTGGGTTATTGTTCGGGAATTGAAAACTATAGCCGATATTTTGATGGTCGGGCACCGGGTTCACGCCCCTTCTGTCTATTGGATTATTTTCCCGAAGATTGGATGTTGGTGGTCGATGAAAGCCACGTAACCATTCCCCAGATTCGGGCCATGTACAACGGGGATCGTCATCGGAAAATGAATTTGGTGGACTACGGTTTCCGCCTTCCGGCGGCGTTGGATAACCGGCCCTTAAAGTTCGAAGAATTTGAAAGTCTTTTGAATCAAGTGGTGTACGTGTCGGCCACACCGGGCGATTTTGAGCTGGAGGCTTCTCAGGGCGTGGTGGTGGAACAAGTCATTCGTCCTACAGGACTTTTGGACCCGGTGATTCATGTGCGTCCCAGCAAAAACCAAATCGATGATTTGCTGGAAGAAATTGAGAAAAGGGTGCAGGCAGACGAACGCGTCTTGGTAACCACCCTCACGAAAAGAATGGCTGAAGAATTACATAAGTATTTTACAAAGCTCAGTGTTCGCTGCCGTTACATTCACTCCGAGGTAGACACCTTGGAGCGGGTAGAAATTCTACGCGACCTCCGGTTGGGTATTTTTGATGTGTTGATTGGCGTAAACCTGCTGCGTGAAGGGTTGGACTTGCCTGAAGTCTCTTTGGTCGCCATTTTGGATGCGGATAAAGAAGGATTTTTACGAAATCAGCGCTCTTTGATTCAAACCATTGGGCGGGCGGCACGAAATGTCAATGGCCAAGTGATTATGTATGCGGACAAAATCACGGATAGCATGCAACGCGCCATGGATGAAACTGAGCGCCGCAGGGAAAAGCAAATGGCTTATAACCTTAAGCACCACCAGGAGCCGCAGGCTTTAGTGACGTCCAAAGAAGCCATTTTAAAACAAACCTTGGTGGCAGGTTCAAAGGCGACCAAAAAAGGATATCAGCCACCCATGCCCGAAGAGTCTGGCGCCAAAGTGGCAGAAGCTGCCTCATTTTACCTTAGCCCGGAGGAATTGCGCAAGCGCATTGAAGCCACCAGAAAAAGAATGGAGGCCGCTGCCCGTGAACTTGACTTTATTCAAGCGGCGCGGCTCAGAGATGAGTTGTTTGAACTTCAAAAAAAGTTTGAGTCCCAAGATTAAGGAGCAGGTTAGAAAACTGAACCCACTCATTTTCCATTTTATTTCCTGATGAATATCATTGTTTGGCAGTCTTAAAAATAGGTGCTTTGTAACCTAGATTTAAATAACTGCATGTCATGATAAAAATAGAGACCGTAGATTACCATGATTTTATTAGTGGTGATCCAGCACGTAAAGCTGCTTTTGTAAAAAAGTTAGGGGATGCCTTCTCTGAAATTGGGTTTGCCATTGTGGCCAACCATGGTGTTTCAGAAGACCTGAAAACTAGACTTTTTCAGTTGGTTGACCGCTACTTTACCCAGCCGGAAGAATTAAAAAAGCTGGATGAAGATTTTTCCAATAATGGGCAGCGCGGCTTTATTTCCAAAGGAAGAGAAACCGCCAAGGGGCATCAGGTGCCAGATCTCAAAGAATTTTACCATGTAGGGCAAGAGGTTACAGACAATGACCCCATTAAGGCAAATTATCCTGACAATATTTGGCCTCCCCACATGCCGGAATTCAAAGATATCACCATGGAAGTGTTCCGCACCTTTGAAGAGACCGGAAGAAATCTTTTACGTGCCATCGCTTTGTACTTGAATTTGGAAGAAAATTATTTTGATGCCAAAATTCACAATGGCAATTCGATTTTACGGTTGTTGCATTATTTCCCCATTCCTAATGCAGATTCTATTCCAGTAGGTGCGGTTCGTGCGGGTGCACATGAGGACATTAACCTAATTACCCTGCTGATGGGAGGAAGTGCTGCGGGCTTGCAAGCTTTGACCAAAGAAGGGACATGGTTGGACGTTGCTCCGGAGCCCAACCAAATTGTTATTAACATGGGAGATATGTTGCAGCGCCTCACCAATGGCCGACTTCGCTCCACCACCCATAGGGTCATCAATTTGGATGCGGAAGGATTGAAAAAGCCACGTTATTCTACTCCATTCTTCTTGCATCCCCGCGCGGATATGGATTTGACTTGTTTACCTTCTTGCATAGATGCTGCGCATCCCAAACAATTTGAAGACATGACCGCTGGAGAGTACTTGGATGAGCGCATTACAGAGTTAGGGTTAAAAGCTTGATTCGTTCTTTTTTGGGTAAAACGGCCTTTCGCGAGAGGGGCCGTTTTTTTTATTCCTCCAAAACTGTTTTCAGATTAATGTATTAGGATGAAAAATGGTTTTTCGACTTTTTGAAAGGTTTTTATTTAATTTGTTAACTGGCTTGTTTTAGAAGCAAAAAGGCATTTGTGTGATATAATGAGGTGGTTAAAATAGGCCTGACTAAAAACCAACTCTGATCTCCAACATTTCAGCTTTCGAATCCTGAAATCCTCCCGCCTTTCACCCCAAAAACAGGACACCACCATCGGGGC
>CAZRHR010000076.1:0-11951 GCA_964599915.1 uncultured Candidatus Competibacteraceae bacterium
AATTTTCCCAAATTCACGCGCAAATTGGCATGGATAAATTGTCCCCACATGGCATCCATAAGGGCTTTAATGGGTACCACTACCGCGGCAGTTTCTACATCGAGTAAAAAGAAAATAGGAGCAAACTCAATGGTTTGATTAATGACGATTTCCAACATATGGGAACGTGACCCCGCGAGCCAATCTACCTGCTCCACGGAGTGATGCGCCTCATGGGTACGCCACAACCATTTATTGGCGTGTTGCAGTCTGTGAAACCAATAAATGTAAAAGTCGTGTGTTACTAAAAAGAACAAAACAATGGCCCAAATTGGCCAATGACTAATGTATCCCGACTCTGCAAGCCCTAAACCGGTTTTAGCCGGGGCAATCACATAGTCGAAGATTAAAATTTTGAGGAAAAAACTTTGGATAAAAGTGTACCAAATAAGGTCAATCCAAAAGCCTTTTCTAAAGAAGGAAAGCCCTTTCCGGTAAGGGAAAAGGCGTTCCAAAGTAATGAGCACCACCATGTAACCCAGAAGAATCAGAGTACAGGCAGTTTCCACCGACCAGCTTAGAAATATGCCGAACGGTTCTAATGCGGGAATGATAGATGTTCCGGGTAGGTTCATTCGTCTAAATGTACACGGCGCAGGCGTTTCCGGGGCTCAACTTCACTGTCGTACACCCTTTTTACACCATCTCCCATGGCTTTTTCAATGTCTCTGATGTTGCGCACCAAACGTGCCATTCCGTCGGGTTCTACCGAAGCGGCATGGTCCGTTCCCCACATAGCACGATCTAACGTGAAATGTCTTTCCACAAAAGTGGCACCCATAGCAACGGCCGCTAATGTCGTGGCCAAGCCGGTTTCATGACCGCTATATCCAATAGGAACGCCGGGGAATTGTTCTTTCAAAGTATGGATCATGCGCAGGTTCAATTCGGCCGGATCACAAGGATAGGCTGAAGTGGAATGGGCAATCATCAATTTTTCTGTACCCACAGCTTTCACTGCAATTTGGATTTCATCTTGGGTACTCATACCCGTACTTAACATAAGTGGGCGACCCGTAGCGCGCACCTTTCTGAGCAAGGGCAAATCGGTGAGTGAAGCAGAGGCCATTTTGTACATCACAGGCGAAAATTGCTCCATAAAATCTACACTGGGCTCATCCCAACAAGAGGCAAACCAATCAATCCCTTTTTCTTTGCAATACGCATCGATAATAGCAAACTCCGGCGCTTCGAACTCAATGCGTTTTTTGTAATCGATGTAGGTCATACGTCCCCAAGGCGTATCACGTTCCTTGTCCCACTGGTCTCGTGGTACGCAAATTTCGGGCGTACGCTTTTGAAATTTCACGGCATCACATCCAGCCTTTACCGCGGCATCAATCAATTGCTTCGCGATATCCATTTCGCCGTTGTGGTTGATTCCAATTTCAGCGATAATATAGGTAGGGTGGCCATCACCGACGAAGCGACCGCCGCCAATATCTACTGTTCTGTTCATTTGTTTTCGAGGTTGTTTAAGGAATTTTTTGCGTAAATAATCAGTTCTGCAAATTCACGAAAGGCACCATGGCCTCCACGGGCTTCACAAATATAGTCGGCTTCTGCTTTTGCAAAAGGCATGCCATCCGCAGGGGTGGCCGTACATCCTGCCCAAGCGAGTGCTTCCACATCGTTGGTATCATCACCTATAAAGGCTATTTCTTCGGGAAAAAATCCATCTTCTTCTGCTATTTTCTTCAACCAGGTTCTTTTATCAGAAGCGCCGGGATAAAGTCGAGATATCTTTAATTTTTCGGCCCTTTTGCCTACAGCTGCGGAATGTTCACCTGTCATAATGGCGGTTTCTACACCCGCCAATTTGCGGAGGCGCTCCACACCCATTCCGTCACGGATAGAAAAGCGTTTCATGACTTCTCCCTCCGCACCATAATAGACGCCATTGTCTGTAAGCACCCCGTCACAATCTGTTACAAGGAGCCTAATTTTTTTCGCCTTGGCTATCAATGCAGCAGAAACGGGAAATGTCATGGCTTTCATCGAGGCAAATTTACACTTTAGTTCAATTCCTTGTTGATATTACCACAACTTGCATTGGTCCATTTCTTTCACAAAAAGCTGATGCCCTTCTTTTACCCCGAAAACTTTGTAAAAAGGTGGAAAATTGCTCAATACACCTATTACCCTATACTTTCTTGGGGAATGAACATCTGTGTAAAGCCTTTGAATGAGACTTTCTGTTCGGTCATGTCCGCGCCAAATTTGGGCAAAATTGATGAAGAAGCGTTCGTCCGGATGTAAACCACCAATGGGCGCGGATCGCTCAGATTCTGGAAGTGACTGGTAAGCATCCCATGCAATCCAAAGGCCACCGAGATCGGCAATGTTCTCCCCAAGGGTTAGCTGACCATTGATGGCAAGTGTATCTACTGGTCTATAGGCATTGTAAAAAGCCACGAACCGCTGTGCAAGCGATTTAAACTTTTCGGCGTCTTCTTCCTCCCACCAGTCTTTTAAGTTGCCTAAGGCATCAAATTGTCTTCCTTGATCATCGAAACCGTGGGTCAATTCATGCCCAATGACCATCCCGATACCGCCATAATTGACAGCAGGATCGGCTTGTGGGTGGAAAAAAGGTGGCTGTAAAATGGCAGCAGGAAACACAATTTCATTAAAGGTAGGATTGTAGTAAGCGTTTACGGTTTGAGGACCCATGTACCATTCCCTACGATCTACAGGTTGATGAAGTTTTTTCCACATCCGTCTGTTTTCAAAAGCCGTAGCCTCAGCGATGTTTAAGACATAAAGCGGGTGTTCCAATTGCAGGCCTTCATAACTGCGCCAGATGTCTGGATACCCCATTTTCACCTGAATTTTCGCCAACTTTTCCCTTGCAGCCAACTTGGTCGTATCGGACATCCAAACCAGTTTTTCAATGCGCTTATCAAACGCTTTTCGGAGGTTTTCTACCAGAGAAAGTACTTTTGTCTTGGCCGTTTCATCAAAGACTTTTTTCACATAGGCTTGTCCAATGGCATCTCTCAACCACACATCTGCTTGCTCACAAACTCTTTGCCAGCGGGGCTCCGGGGTCTTTTTACCCATGAGTGTTTTGCCATAAAATTGAAAATGTGCATCGGCCAATGCTTGGTGCATAAAAGGCGCCCCAAACCGCGTTTCATGGAATTGGAAATAAGCCGCCCAATGAGGTTCATCAAATAAGGTGAAGGCTTTCTCTAAGGCTTTAAAATAATCCGGCTGCCCTACAATAAGGTCTGATGTTTCAATGCCAATTTGTTCGAGGAAAAGATGCCAATCGAAACCAGGCATCCATTGCATCAAATCTTCCAAGTGGGCTGGATGGTAGGTGGCATAGGGATCGCGCATGGCCTCTAAAGTCATGCTGTGCTTCGCAAGGTAGGTTTCCAACGCAAGTACCCTTGTTGCATTTTTTTGCGCCTCGTCTGTGGATTGGCCACGTAATTCGAAAAAGCGCAGGATCATGTCCTCATAGCTTTTCCGCAATGCGACCGATCTTTCATCCTTCCGGAAATAATAATCCCGTTCGGGCAAACCCAGTCCATCTTGTCCCAAGTAAAGCACATTGCGGGTATGGTCTTTCAAATCTTGGTCCACATAAATGGAAAAGGGTAAGGGAATGCCATGTGGCAAAGCTTTGGCAAAATGAAGCGCTCGCGTGGAAGGATCTTGCCCATAGGTCCACCCTGAAGTCAAACGCATTAACGCAGACATCCCCGCTTTATCAATGGCAACAGTATCCATAGCGGCGGTCCAGAACTTACCCATCAAACGCGTATTGGCATCTGCTTGGGGTCCGGCTTCCGCTGCTTCGACCATTAATTGGTGTACCTCTTCCCGACTTTTCTCCTGAAGTTCATGAAAAGCACCCCACGAACTTTTACTATCTGGTATGGGATGTTGGTTAATCCAACGTTGGTTGACAAATTCAAAAAAAGCATCAGCAGGAACATAGCTACTGTCCAAATCTTCCGGAGCAATGAGGTCCACAAAAGGAGCTTTATCTGCTGTTCCTATTTGTCCGCAACCCATCAAACCTACCCCGACACCAAAACTTAACCAAAAAGCGAAACGCATAAAAAAGTTCTTTAAGCAAAGGTAAACTGAACCACCGGCCTCACCTATGCTTCCCGCGTTACTATTTGTTAAGAGGGCAGGACGGTTTATATGGCCTTTCGATTATTTTAATGCGAAGATCGCAAAGATTCAATCTGAGAGAGCCAAATGGTTAGTTGATTATTTAAAAAACCCTTTTCCTTTATTTTCTCACGCTTCTTACCCTATGCATGTCATTAAAAAACGGATGTTTCGGCAGGTCTACCCTATGTTTTTTACCTTTGTACCATGACGTTACGCATTGATGCATTAGCTAGGATTTGCGAAATCCCAGGCGCACCCGGACATGAACAAGCCGTTACGGCTTATCTAAAAGCGCAACTTTCGCCCTATATATCTCATTTTCATATTGATGGAATGGGCAATCTTACATGCACCATTCCGGGAAAATTAGAGCAATCCGTCATGGTGGCTGCGCACATGGACGAAATTGGTTTTATGGTCACCCATATTGAACCACAAGGCGCGTTACGTATCACTCCATTGGGTGGTTTTGACCCAAAAACACTTACTGCACAGCGCGTATGGGTACATGGAAAAGAAGATGTTTTGGGCGTGATGGGCTCAAAACCCATTCATATCATGGATGCGGAAGAGCGGAACAAAGCGCCAAAAATTTCTGATTATTTCATTGACCTAGGCCTTCCTTATGAGGAAGTGGTCCAATTGGTTTCTATAGGAGATGTGGTTACGCGGGAGAGAAACCTTGTACAAATGGGCCAATGTGTAAATGCGAAATCCTTGGACAACAGGGTTTCTGTTTATGTACTTATGGAAACCCTGATGGCCTTGGCCAAGAAAAATTTGCCTTACACCTTCCATGGGGTGTTTACGGTACAAGAAGAAGTGGGTATTCGAGGCGCACAAGCGGCGGCGCTGCGATTAAATCCCCATTTCGGACTTGGTTTAGATACCACCATCGCCTATGATGTTCCCGGAGCTGCTGCCCATGAACAGGTAACGTCCCTTGGCAAAGGCGTGGCCATCAAATGGATGGATGCCTCCGCCATTGCGCATCCCACCATGGTTAAATTTCTCAAGAAAACGGCCATAGAAAATAATATTCCTTGGCAACCCGAAATCCTGACCGCCGGAGGAACGGATACAGCTGCCATTCAGAGATTTAATCCAGGAGGTGCAATTACCGGCGCTTTATCCATACCTACCCGACATATCCATCAGGTCATAGAAATGTGCCATATTTCCGACATAGAAGCGGCCATACAACTATTGACCAACAGTATCTTACACTTGGATGCTTTCCCTGAGTCCTGAAGCCCTCAAAGTCGCTAAACCCTTTTGGTGGGTTGCAGCGGGTTGGACGCTTCTTTCCTGGGTTCGATTGTTTGTCACAGAAAGCCTTAAAGTAGACGAACATTATCCACAAGGCTGGTCTTCTGCTGCACTGATGCTCATGGCCTTGGCTTTGATTTCATTCCATTTTGGGTTGGTTTATCGCGGCTTAAAACAACCGCCACAGCTTTTGTCCACCGAATGGAAAACCATCGTTCTTGGCACCATGTGGCTGCTTTGGCCGATGCTTCCCATGTTTTCCAATGATCTTTTCAGCTTGCTTTATCATGCAGAGATAAAAGCACATGGACTTGATGTATATGCACAACCTTTGCCGGAATTTCCCGGTGAATGGCATGCTTTTGTGGGCGAGCGATGGAGAACAACACCTTTGGTTTATGGCCCCGTGGCGCTTCTTCCAGCACTTCCGGCACAGTACATTCCACTTCATCCATTATTCAAAATCGTACTTACCAAGGTTTTTCTATTGTTACCCTGCACCTTTCTTATCCTAAAATTACCTTCAAAAGTTTGGACCCTACCCATGGTTCCAATGCTCTGGCTGTCTCCTTTGGTCTGGCTGTCCGGCTTTGGTCAAGTGCATATAGATCTTTGGTTGGTTATACTTGGCGTGGGAGTATTTGTGTGGGCACGCAGCCATCCGGTGTTTACCGGCCTACTTTTTGGAACAGCCGTGGCGATAAAACTTTCCGCTCTCTTGCTTGGAGCGGGACTTTTAGTACAATGGCGTAGCATGACCCTAAAGCAGATCATTTTCCAGTTGATGGCCATTGTGTTTAGTGTATGGGGTTGGTATAGGCTCCTGGATGAAGGGATGGCTGAGTTTGTCTCTCCACTCAAAACCTTATCAGACATGGCGCCTACAGGAAGTTTTGTAGATACGTTAAGCGAAATCCTACGTTTTTTCACCACCGGAGGTCAAATTCGTCCACCGGAACCGGACCCCATTCGAGCAAGGGCTTTAGATTTTGCGGAAAAAGGTCCCATTTGGACATGGATGTTGCCGCTGTTTGCCATGGCAGGACTTGCGTTGGGACTTTATGCCCTTTGGCAATTATGGCGGCGGAAAAAAGATACGTCCGAAAATTGGACATGGGCGCTGGCAGCGGTGGTCGCCATTCTTTGCTTGGCCACCCCAAAGTTTCATCCATGGTATCTTCTTTTACTTTTGCCTTACTTGTATTTTGTTCCTTCTCACCTATGGCATGGTTGGTTTCTTTGGGCGAGTGGTGCGGCTAGTTTACAAGATTTTAGTCAACTTTTGCCGCATGATCATTATGTTTTTTCCGTTTGGGTCGCCGGCACGGCCATCCTTACTTTACTCGCTTTTTTGTGGAAAGGGAGGGCGAGGTATGGGTTTGATGAAATGAAAAGGGACGCTACCATTTCGTGAATCGGAAGGGCTACACCCGATTCATAAGATCGGAAGGGGCGTGACCATTTGCGAGATGGAAGGGGACGTGACCCATTCGTGAATCGGAATGGGCGTTACCCATTCCTAAATAGATTTCGCCCTTTCAGGGCTCGAGATATCTTAAGTAAAATTCGCGAAAAACCACTAACCTCATTCCCATCTAGCCCTGAAAGGGCGATATACGTGAGCCCCAAAGGGGCGATATACAATTCGATTTATGGAATACACGAATCAAAAACATGTATTCGGATAGGGCGAATCGGAATGGGCGTTACCCATTCCTAAATAGATTTCGCCCTTTCAGGGCTCGAGATATCTTAAGTAAAATTCGCGAAAAACCACTAACCTCATTCCCATCTAGCCCTGAAAGGGCGATATACGTGAGCCCCAAAGGGGCGATATACAATTCGATTTATGGAATACACGAATCAAAAACATGTATTCGGATAGGGCGAATCGGAATGGGCGTTACCCATTCCTAAATAGATTTCGCCCTTTCAGGGCTCGAGATATCTTTAAGTAAAATTCGCGAAAAAACCTCTAACCCCATTCCCACCTAGCCCTGAAAGGGCGATATACGTAAGCCCCAACGGGGCGATATACGTGAGCCCCAAAGGGGCGATATCGATTAGCAATATCCTCGAGATTTCCTTAATTTAGCGCTTTATTTTACCCATCAAGCCGTTTGAAACACCGGCAGAAATTATCGTATGTATGCAATTATTGGTTCAGGTTGGTCAGTTTTTACTCAGCCTTTCTTTGTTGATTGTTCTTCACGAAGGCGGGCATTATTTGGCCGCCCGACTATTCAAAACCAGGGTCGAAAAATTTTATCTGTTCTTTGATTTCCTTTTTCCTCTTCCTACCGTCCTAAATTTTGCCTTGCTCAAATTTAAAAAGGGCGATACAGAATATGGTTTGGGTTGGTTCCCCCTTGGTGGTTATGTGAAAATTGCCGGCATGGCCGATGAATCAAACGACAAAGAAGCTCTCAAACAGCCGCCTCAGCCTTGGGAATATCGCTCCAAAAAAGCTTGGCAACGCCTCATTATTATTTTAGGCGGAATCATTGTGAATTTGGTCTTGGGGTTTGTGGTGTACACAGGTATTATTTGGAGATATGGAGAAACCATTGTTCCGGCATCCAAACTGAGCCAAGGGGTCCATTTTACAGATTCCTTGTCTTATCAACAGGGATTTATGGATGGGGACGTCATTATCCGTGTGGGCGAGGAAACCGTGAACCATGTTGAATCTGCTTTTGGACTCATCATTTTAAAGGAAGCAAGCTCGGTCACGGTAAAAAGGCAAGGACAAGAAATAACGCTTCCTCTTTCCGCGGAATACCGAAATTTCTTGATTTCTCAGGCCGATGTAAAGCCTATGTTTGTGGTCCAAGCACCCACCATCGTTGCAGAGGTTATTGGAGATTCTCCCGCCGAAAAAGCTGGCCTGCAAGCCGGCGATCAAATCCTGATGGCCGATTCAACCCGTTTACGTTCGGCTTTCGATTTCCGGGAATTTGCACAGGCTCATCCTGGCGCAACGGTAATGCTAAGCAGCCTTAGCGGCATAGACACTTTACAACTACCTGTCACCATTTCTCAAGAAGGGACCATCGGCATTCAGCTTGAAACCAATTACGAAAAACTTGGTGTTCCCTTAGACGTGACGGAATATTCTTTATTGGCAGCTATTCCCGCCGGATTTTCAAGGGGAATCCAAACCTTGTCCGGGTATGTTCGTCAGTTTAAATTGATTTTCCAACCCAGCACAGGTGCTTATAAAAAGGTCGGCGGATTCGCACGGATGGCACAAATGTTCCCCAAAACATGGAGCTGGCAAGCTTTCTGGAGTCTTACCGCTACGCTTTCTCTCATTTTGGCCTTTATGAACTTTTTGCCTATCCCTGGATTAGATGGCGGATACATGCTATTTATCCTTTGGGAAATGATTACCGGAAAACAACCGGGTGAGAAGTTCTTGGAGCGCGCCAATACCATAGGATTTATCCTCATTATTGGACTTTTGCTCTATGCCAACCTCAACGACGTCTTTCAAATTTTCAGTAAATAAACTCCACCCTCATGCACGCATTTTTGCAACAATTAGGCATTCAAGACCAGGCCGTTAATCCAGGGTTTTCTACCGGAAAACAAGAACAACAAGGCCAGGGAGCGGTGCTTTCTTCCTTTAGCCCCGTAGATGGCGCACGCATTGCTCAAATCGGCTCTTGCACCATCGAAGATTATAACGCTGCCATCCAAAAAGCACAAGAAGCCTTTTTGGTTTGGCGGACTTGGCCTGCACCCAAAAGAGGAGAAATCGTTCGTCAGTTTGGCGATGCTTTACGCGCTAAAAAAGAAGATTTAGGCCGCTTGGTCTCTTATGAGATGGGCAAAAGTCTGCAAGAAGGACTTGGTGAGGTGCAGGAAATGATTGATATCTGTGATTTTGCAGTGGGTCTTTCTCGTCAGCTTTACGGGCTTACCATGCATTCCGAACGGGCCAATCACCGAATGTATGAGCAATGGCATCCCCTCGGCATCACCGGCATCATTACAGCATTCAATTTTCCCGTAGCTGTTTGGGCGTGGAACACTGCTTTGGCTTGGGTTTGCGGAAATGTAACGGTATGGAAGCCGTCTGAAAAAACTCCTTTATGCGGTATTGCATGTCAGCGCATTATTGCAGACGTATTTGAAGCCAACGGAGTACCGGAAGGCGTTTCCTGTTTGGTGACCGGAGATCGCGTGATTGGCGAAGCCATGTCGAACGACCCACGTGTACCCTTGGTTTCGGCCACAGGTTCCACCCGTATGGGTAAAGCCGTTGCCGCAGCTGTTGGAAGCCGACTTGGTCGCAGCTTGTTGGAATTGGGAGGAAACAACGCCATCATCGTGACTCCAGAAGCAGACCTTGGACTCGCCATTCGTGGCGTACTCTTCGGTGCTGTGGGAACTGCCGGACAGCGTTGCACTTCTACACGCCGGGTGATTATTCATGCCTCTGTGTACGATGCTTTCTGCAGCCAACTCAAAGCCGCCTATGGACAGCTATCTATCGGTGACCCGTTAAATCCTGCCCATCACGTGGGGCCGGTGATCGATTTGCAGGCGGTTGAAATGTACAACAAAGCCCGCGCTTCCGTTGAGGCAGAAGGCGCCAAAATTTTGGTTCAAGGCGGTGTTTTACAAGGCGCCGGATTTGAAAGTGGATGTTTCGTGAAACCATGTGTGTATGAAGTAACTCCAAACATGCACATGGTGAAGGAAGAAACCTTCGCGCCCATTTTGTATGTGATGAAATATGAAAACTTGGAAGATGCCATCGCCATACAAAACAATGTGCCTCAAGGACTTTCCAGTGCCATTTTTACCCGAAACCTTTTAGAAGCCGAAACCTTCCTTAGCCAAGCTGGCTCCGATTGTGGCATTGCCAACGTGAACATCGGTACGTCTGGGGCGGAAATTGGTGGCGCATTTGGCGGGGAAAAAGAAACCGGTGGCGGACGAGAATCCGGTTCTGATGCTTGGAAAGCCTATATGCGTAGACAAACCAACACCATCAACTACGGAACCACTTTGCCTTTGGCACAAGGCATTGAATTCAATATTTAACCCATGCGAACTGCGTTTTGGGTAGGTTGTTTTTTTTTCATGGCCTGCACTGGACCTAATAACTCCGTGCAGGTTTCTACTTATCCTTCCGCTACGGTTTTATTGGATTCTGTGCTTCCAACGCTCGAGCTGTCCAAGGACACCTTTTACCAAAACCTGTATTATCACGGGGAAAAGCCCATTACGCAGCCTATGCATACGCCTGTGAAATGGAAAGAAGTTTTGGAAGTCTTTTACACGCTGGATATCAGTAAGCCCGCGCTGCAAGGTCTTTATCAAGTAGAAGAAACAACAAAGGACAGCGTCCGTTGGATACATTATACCACCAAGGAGGAAAAATTGCCGGTAAAATCCTTTTCCTTGCATCTGGATCCCTTGGGTTGTGTTGCCTTTACGGGGAACATCCGAAAAGAAAACCTGATTTCGGGCCATGAAGTAAACCTATCTGCACACCTACGAAACATGGATTTTGCTTACGAAGGTCGCAGATGGACCTTATGGTCCACAGATACCGTTCCATTTGGTGTGCGTGTATTCAAATGACCGAAACAGGCATTTATATTCATATTCCCTTTTGCCGAAAGGCCTGTCATTATTGTGACTTTCATTTTTCCACGGGTTTGGCCGGTATTCCGGATATGGTGGAAGCCCTGGAAAAAGAGAGCCGTTGGTGGGCACAAAGGAACCATGCGCCTATTCGCTCTATTTATTTTGGCGGCGGCACCCCATCTTTACTCACGCTTGATCAACTGAACCGACTGCTTCAGACCCTTTTTCAGGCATTTGATATACTACCCGAAGCAGAAATTACGCTGGAAGTAAACCCAGACGATGTGACTGAAAGTCAGGCGGAAGGTTGGCGTAAAGCAGGAGTGAATCGATTGAGCATGGGCATTCAGAGTTTACAAGAAGCGGGACTTGCCTACATGAACCGCATCCATTCTTCGGGTATGGCTAGGACGGCCGTGGAAATTATTAAAAAGACGGGGTTTCGTTCCTACTCTTTGGATTTGATTTATGGCGTTCCCTCGCGCAGCCACCAACAATGGGAAGAAGAATTGCAAGAAATCTTCGATTGGCGGCCGCCTCATTTGTCTGCTTACGCCCTCACTGTAGAGCCGGATACGCCATTGGCCCATTTAATACGAAGAAAAAAAACCGCTGCGCCAAATGAAGAACAGACCGCGACGGAATTTGAACGGTTAATGTTCCACGCGGAACAATTTGGTTACCTCCATTATGAAACGTCAAATTTTGCTTTACCCGGACAAAAGGCTGTACATAATTCCGGCTACTGGGAAATGCGGCCCTGTATTGCGATAGGTCCTTCTGCCCATGGTTGGGACGGGCAAAAACGATTTATCCAACCTGCCCATAACCAACAGTATGTAGCCTCGTGGAAAAAGGATACACCGGCCTTTTCAGAAGAAATGCTGGATCGCCGTTCCTTT
>CAZRHR010000077.1:0-11496 GCA_964599915.1 uncultured Candidatus Competibacteraceae bacterium
GTCATTGGAAAATCTCAAAACCAAAGATTTATGGCCGCCAAAGTCTTGACCAAATGTCCTTCCAAATATAACGAGACGGAAACCCAAAAAGCAGCGAGGAAATGAATGATGTAGTGTATGTTGGGGAACATCTTTGGCCTTATCATTTGGGAAACCTGTTGGTTTCCTTTTCTTTTGTTTCGGCCCTCTTGGCCGCCTTCAGCTATCTAAAAAGCACCCGCATTGAAGCGGCAGACCAAGCGCAGTTTTGGAAAAAAATAGGGAGAACCAGCTTCCTTTTCCATGCCTTTACCGTGGTTTCCATCGTTGGTTTATTGTTTTTCCTTTTACTTCAAGGCTGGTTCGAATACTATTATGTGATGCAACACACGAGCTCCGACTTGGCGCCTCGGTTTGTGTTTGCCGCCTTTTGGGAAGGGCAGGAAGGTAGTTTTCTCATTTGGTCTTTCTGGCATGTCTGTTTAGGTTTGGTTTTGGTGTTTACGGCCAAGCATTGGGAAGCGCCGGTGGTTGGGGTTTTGGCTGTGGTACAGGTTTTCCTTTCTTCCATGGTTCTGGGACGGGTTATCTATTTTCCAGAGCTGGGTTTGGATTTCCGAATCGGCCTGTTTCCTTTTGAGCTCACCCGATTGCATCCGGATTTGGCCGCCATGCCCTTTACACGAATGGCAGATTATCTTCAGAAAATCGATGGACGCGGTTTAAATCCAGCCCTTCAGAATTATTGGATGACCATTCACCCGCCCACACTTTTCCTCGGCTTTGCGCTCACCGTGGTTCCGTTTGCCTATGCCATGGGAGGTATTTTAAAAAGAGATTTCACCGGCTGGATTCGTCCTGCATTGCCATGGGCGTTTTTTGGCGTGGCGATCCTGGGTGGCGGCATTCTTATGGGCGGCGCATGGGCGTATGAAGCACTTAGTTTTGGTGGATTTTGGGCCTGGGATCCTGTTGAAAATGCCTCCTTGGTGCCGTGGATTACGCTCACCGCCGGAGCTCACCTTCTGTTGATTCCCAAAAGGAAAAAAACCACTGTGGTGACCGCTTTTCTTCTGTTGATTTTTTCTTTTGTCTTGGTCCTTTACTCCACTTTTTTAACCCGAAGTGGCGTTTTAGGCGACGCCTCTGTCCACGCTTTCACTGATTTAGGCATGACCGGTCAGTTGCTGCTTTTCCTTTTCTTTTTCTTGGCACTTCCGGTGTTCGCAAGTTTATCAGGGGCCAAACTTCGTCAGGCTTATACCGGTGTAGCCTTGGCTGTGCTTGCACTAGGTTTGGCGTCCGACTTTCATCCTGCTGTTCGTTGGATTTGGGCTTTGTTTGGGGTAGCGTCTTTTTATCTATTCATTCGTGAAATTTACCGTCACCTCAAAGAGTTACCGGACCAAGAAGACGCCTTGGCCAGCCGAGAATTTTGGATGTTTGTGGGAGCCCTCATCCTTGTAGTGTCTGCCATTCACCTCTCCATTGATACCTCAAAGCCCGTCTTCAACAAACTGATTGGGACGTCTTGGGCCATTTCCACCGTTCCGGAATATAATTTGGTGCAAGGAATCCTAGCGGCTTTTGTCTTGATTTTAATGGGTGTGGCCTTTTTCCTAACCTATGGCGGCCGACCCGTCCAACAGCCATTGAAAACATGGGGAACGCCCATTCTGTCAGCTCTTGCCATTACCTTATTATGTGTGGCACTAGTTCCGGGATTTCATTCGCCCGCATTGATTGCCCTTACATTGGCCGCCTCGTTTACCATGGCCTCCGCCTTGGAATACGCCCTTCGATTTATGGCCCCAAAAGGACTGACCATGGGACCCGCCATGGCCCATGCCGGATTTGGACTTGTGATTTTAGGCGCCATTATTTCTGCCGGACACCAAAGGGTTGTTTCACAGAACGATAGCCGGTATGTTTCTTTAGAAATTTTAAATCCCGAATTCAAAAACAACGAGAACATTATGCTTTACCGAGGCGATACCGTTCCCATGAACGAATATGCTTTGGTATATGTGGGCGATAGTTTGATGGGAAATGAAGTTCGCTATCAAGTAGATTATCTTGCGCCCAATGGTCAGGGAGGTTATACGTCAGCTTTTACCCTCTACCCTACCCTCATCATGAGCCCTACCATGGGAAATGTGGCAGATCCCAGTACAAAACATTTTTTCACCCGTGACATTTTCACCCATGTCACCTATGTGGATGTAAAACGCATTGAACTCAAAAAGCAAGGTAGAACAGATGTGCGGTATGAAGCACCACAAATGTTTTCTACCCAACGTGGCGACACCATTTGGAGCAGTCGTTCTTATTTGGTATTCGAAAATGTGTATCCGGTGGAAACCATGATGGAAGATTCGTCCGCCTTGCTGGTGAATCCTGTTTATACCGTGCATGATTTGCAAGGTCATGTTGACACCTTAAAACCACAGTTCGACATTGTAGGAACCCGGTTATTCACCACGCCCGACACCAGTCATTTTCATGGTGTTACAGTAGAATTAACCAGAATTTATCCTGAAACCAATACCTTTGAATCTCGCGTAACGGTTAGAAAAGGCGGAGAAAAAGACGATTTCATCATCATGAAAGCCATCATATTCCCCGGTATCAATCTGCTTTGGGCGGGTTGTATTCTCATGGTATTGGGTTCTGCATTTTCAGCTTTTAGAAAATTCCGTAGCCTTTGGAAGCCCTAAGCCGCATCGGTTTCATTGGAGCCGGAAACCTGGCTTGGCATTTGGCCTGGCGTATGCAATTTCAAGGCATGGATGTGGTACAAGTTTGGAGCCATACCCAAGCCCACGCCAAGCAACTTGCCGCCCGAACGGGAGCCGCGCCTATTTTTGAACTTTCTGAGATGGATACGACGCTGGATCTTTGGGTTTTAGCCGTTCCAGACCACGTGATTCCCGAACTTATCCAGACTTTACCTCCATTACAAGGATTGGTGGTGCATACCAGCGGTACGGTTTCGCTAGATGCTATCGCCTCGGCAGGTCATGCACAAGGTGTTTTTTACCCCTTTCAATCGTTTCAAAAAACCAGATCGGTTCAATGGGCTGAATTACCCGTTTTTATCGAAGGGAGCACCATTGAAGCAGCCCAACAGTTGTTTGAATTGGCAGAAGCCCTTGGTACACAACCCCAATTACTTGACTCTGAGGAGCGCATGAAGGTTCATTTGGCCGGTGTGTTGGCCAATAACTTTTCCAATTTTCTTTTTTCAAAAGCGTATGAGTGGTTGGAAGAAGTAGGCGTAAATCCGGAGGTGATGTTGCCCATGCTTGAAGAAACGGTAGCCCGATTAAGGGATTTACATCCCATGGATGCCCAAACAGGGCCGGCCAGAAGAAAGGATACCGCCACCATGGAACGCCATTTGGCGCTATTGGCCCAACAACCCGACATGGCCGAAGTGTATCGACTGATTTCCAAACAACTTATTTCATTATATCATGGACCGGGAGATTGAACGCATTCGGGGATTCGCCTTTGATGTTGACGGCGTTTTTACCACGGGCCATGTCCATTTGTTTCCCGGCGGACACAAGGTAAGAACCTTTCACAGCCACGATGCCTATGCCGTCCAAAGGGCCATCAAAGCCGGTTACACAGTAGGCATAATCACAGGTGGTTACGACGAGGAAGTGCGTGATAGTTTCCTTCAAATGGGCGTTGGATTCGTGTATTTGAAAAGTAGATACAAAGGCGAAGTATTTCAAACCTTCTTGGAAGAATCAGGTCTGGAGGCAGACCAAGTGCTGTACATGGGCGATGATGTTCCCGATTTGATTCCCATGCAATTATGTGGTCTTTCCGTGGCTCCGGCCAATGCAAGAACGGAAGCCCTTCAGCAAGCCCAATGGCGAACCCAGCTAAAAGGAGGTGAAGGGTGCGTAAGGGAAGTCATTGAATATGTGATGCGTAAACAAAATACCTGGGAACAAACAGATCCTACTTGGTAATTTTTATAAAATCCCTCCTCAAATTCCTTTCTGAACGGGGCGGAATTTGCTTTCTTTGTGGCAAAATAGAACACTATGTCCACTCCTGTAAAAGTGTGTATCGCTAAAGGCGACGGCATTGGTCCGGAAATCATGGATGCCACCCTGGAAATTTTATCCGCAGCCGGCGCCCGCATTGAACCAGACTTTATTGATGTAGGAGAAAAGGTGTATTTATCCGGCGAACTTTCTGGAATACCTGAAGACGCTTGGGCCAAAATCACCGACCATAAAATCATATTAAAAGGCCCAATTACCACCCCTTTTGGCAGTGGATACAAAAGTTTGAATGTCACCATTCGTAAAACCTTAGGCCTTTTTGCCAACGTGCGACCCTGTACGGCCTTTCACCCGTACATCAAAACCCACCATCCAAACATGGATGTGGTGATTATTAGGGAAAATGAAGAGGATTTATACGCAGGAATTGAGCACCAGCAAACCAATGAAGTGGTGCAATGCCTCAAGCTAATTTCCCGCCCTGGTTGCGAGAAAATCATTCGCTACGCCTTCGAATATGCTTTGGCCAACAACCGGAAAAAAGTGACGGCTTTTGTCAAAGACAACATCATGAAAATGACCGATGGCCTCTTCCACAAGATTTTTGATGAGATTGCCAAGGATTATCCTACCATTCAAAATGAATCCTATATCATTGATATTGGGACAGCCCGTTTGGCTACCCGCCCAGAAATCTTTGATGTGATTGTTACGGAAAATCTTTACGGCGATATTATCTCTGACGTAGCAGCGGAAATGACCGGTTCCGTAGGATTAGGCGGATCCTCCAACATTGGTTTAAATTATGCCATGTTCGAGGCCATCCATGGCTCCGCACCGGATATTGCGGGCAAAGGCCTCGCCAATCCTTCCGGTCTCCTTCTCGGAGCCGTGATGATGCTCAACCATATAGGTCAACAAGATGTGGCTGAAAAAATTCATAATGCCCTGCTGAAAACCCTAGAAGACGGTTTCCATACAGGCGATATCTACCAAGAAGGTTTATCTCGGGAAAAAGTGGGCACGGAAGGTTTTACCAAAGCCCTGGTGGCACGTTTGGGACAAAAGCCCACCACCATGAAAGCCGTGAATTATAGTGCTGGTTCAGCCAAAGCCATTGACATTCGTCACATGCTTACGCCTACCGAACGGAAACCTAAAACATTGGTTGGAGTAGATTTATTTATCGATTTCCCAGGAAAAGCCAACGATGCAGGTTCTATGATGTCGGCTTTAAGTAATGATACCCTTGCATTGTCCATGATATCTAACCGTGGTGCCAAAGTGTGGCCAAAAGGAAATGAATAAACCTTTTGTACCGACCACTGGCGTTGTCGCTTTAAAGGCACAGGCGCGTCTATTTCACACCAAGACATTATTGATCTTTGCCAAAGGGCTTCCGCCGCAGGCATTGACTTTATCAAAACAGAACATTTGTATCTGATTGGTGGAGAGCCGGCTTATTCGCGGGCCCAAGGAGAATAATAAAAACAAGCCCGGGCCTTTTTACCTCGGGCTTTTTCTTTAATTTTGTTAGAAACTAGAAGGTTTGCAACCCCGAATAAACATCGCCATCGATGGGTTTTCCTCTTGTGGGAAAAGTACCCTGGCCAAAGCTTTGGCTAGGAAATTACGCTACAACTACATCGACACGGGCGCCATGTATCGTGCGATTGCCTTGTTCACGGTTCGCGAAAACCTGATGGAAAACGGAGAACCCGACAAAGAAGCTTTACGTGCACGTTTGCCTGAACTAGAGGTAGACTTTCACGTGAATCCCAATACCCGCCAAAGCGAAGTCTTTTTAAATGGAGTAGCCGTTGAACAAGACATTCGCAACATGGACATTGCTGAATTGGCCTCTAAAGTGAGTAAATTCCGCATGGTTCGCGACAAACTTCAGGTGCTTCAGAAAAAAATTGCCGCCCGTAAAGGCGTGATCATGGATGGCAGAGACATTGGCACGGTGGTCATACCAGATGCCGAGCTAAAAATTTTCATGACTGCCGACCCGGAAGTTCGTGCCCAAAGACGCTTTTTAGAATTAAAAGCCAAAAACCAACCCATTACCTTGGAAGAAGTGCGCCAAAGGCAGTCGAACCGAGATTATGAAGATGTACATCGTGCGGAAGACCCGTTGAAAAAGGCAGACGATGCCATTGTGCTGGACAACTCACACATGGATCAAGAAGCCCAGCTGGCCTTTGTGATGGCAGAGGTTCAAAGGCTTACCCTTAAGCTACAAGATTAATATTTTACGCCTTTCTTCCCATGGAACCAAAGGCAACTTTACCTGCGCATGACCCCGAAAGTCTAGCTTTGGCATTAAAAAATCGTACGCAAGAGCCCCAACTTTTCAGGAAATTTTTACGCCAATATCCTTCATCAGCCATTGATGCACGGGTAAAGGAGCTTTCTGCCCAAATTGCCCCGCAAATTCAATGTTTAGATTGTGCCCAATGCTGTAAAAAGCTAGAACCAGAGCTCAGACAAGAAGAAGTTCAGCGCATTGCCCAGCATAAAAACATGTCGCCTGAGGCTTTTATCCAGGCCTACCTCACCCCCATCCAGCAGGGTGAAGGCTATTTTTTTCACCGCAAACCATGTATTTTTTTATCGGACACGGCTTGCACCATTTATGAAGACAGGCCGGGCACCTGCGCAGGTTATCCCCATTTAGACCATGCCGGATTTCGGTTTCGCCTAAACCTTCATGCCCATTATCGGTTATGTCCTATTGTTTTTTCGGTGACAGAACATCTGATGAAAGACCTTGGGTATATTCCCGAAAACAGCCGCCATGAGCAAAATAAAGCACTGGATTAAGGAAGGAGAACACCAGACCCAAGACTTCAAATACCGGGTCAATGAGGTACGGAAAATCGCCCGTACCTTGGTGGCATTTGCCAACCGAGATGGCGGAAGATTACTCATTGGCGTAAAAGACAACGGCAAAGTGGCCGGCATCCATTCCGATGAAGAAATCTACATGATTGGAACGGCCGCCAAGTTTTTCTGCCAACCACCCGTAGCTTATGGCTTACAAGTACATGTAGAAGATGGGATGCAAGTGTTGGAAGTATCCATTCTTCCCGCCACCCTCAAGCCCCATAAGGCCAAAGAAACCGATGGGCAATGGCGTGCGTATCTGCGCATTTCCGATAACGACGTGTTGGCAGACACCATCATGATGCAATACTGGAAACAAATGGGCCAAGACCGCGGTTTGGCCTTACAGCTCACGCCAAAAGAATGGGAAGTGATACGGGTGTTACGCGAGCAAAGTCCCATTTCACCCAAAACGCTCATGGAAGAGGTAGAACTTCCGTGGCGAAAAGGGGTAGCGTTGATGGTTCGGCTTTTGTTGTGGGAGGTGATTGAGCCTATACACAGCAGTTTGGGCATTGCGTACGGATTGCTGAGGGAACCGGAAGGGGGAAATGAAGATGGTGTGAGTTAGGTCACCCCTCCTCCAACCAAACCTCTGGTTTATAAAACAACCACTCCCATGGCCCGGGCAAAAAACCTGAAACCATGCGGGAAGAAAAAGCAGTCTCTGGAATGGAAAATGGAACCTCTACAACCTCCCAATCCTGCCGTGTTTCATCGGAATATTCCGTATTTGGAGTTGCAGAAAAGCGCAAATCTGTCAAGAAAAAACGGCGCTGCATCCAAGACCGGATATCATTCGATAAATCCAAAAAATGAGGGGGCGACTGGGCCAAAATATCGGAAAACTCAGGGAAAAACAATCCAAAGTATGGGGCTTTGCCATAGGCCGCCCGAAGTGCCCCAAGCCATTGTCTTTGCCAAGCGGTTCGGTAATCTATGTGTAGCGCTTCTGCCGGCCATCCACTGTTGCGTCCTCCCACCAAGGGGACGCTCAAAAAGTGTGGGCCATTGGGCCCCAAAACCACCGTGCGATTGAGCGGTAAGGATTTCGATTTGGGCACACGGCCATCTATCCAAACCTCCGATGCCTGCCGGGCGCAATGCCACCAGCCCATAGGTGGAACACACCAAGGCGCCAATTGTACGCCAGATGCCATTTACTTGGGAAAGTAAAAGAAGCGGTTGCGAATCTTGGACAATCCTGTTTTGTCCGGATTTAAAGAACCCAAAACAATAAAAGAAGTACCTACAATATGGTCATCAGGCACCAAACCCCAAAAGCGACTATCCAGTGAACCATGACGGTTGTCGCCCATCATAAAATAATAGTTTCGTCCAAAGGTATATTGCTGGGTTTCTTGCCCATCAATGAGGTATTTTCCATCCCTTTTCTCCAATTGATGGCCTTCGTACACGGTGATGCAACGCTCGTACAGGGCCAACAAGGAATCAGTTAAGGTGATGGTGGCGCCTTGTTGGGGAATCCAAACGGGGCCAAAATGATCCATAGACCACGTAAACCGTGGATCGTTAGGCCAGATAAATCGAAAAAACTTACCCTTGCCTCCAAGTTTATCTTCCACCCGTACCACTGAATCCACAATGGATAAAGTTCTCAGCCAATCGGCTTGTCCAAGGGTCATCCGAATGTTTTCCATCCCTTCTGCCATGTCTTCAAGGGAAATGCCTTGATCTATGGCATCGGATTTTCTCAAGGTTTTCGATGGCTTGTAATACACACGATGGGTAAAGACGAGCCTTTCGGGCTGTTCTCCCAGTTGTCCGTCAATATGCACCATGCCTTTACGGATTTCCAAGGTGTCGCCGGCGATGGCAACACAACGCTAGATGAAATATTCGCGCTTATCCACTGGCACCGGGCGCACCTCATACTTTTTCAGGTAACGGCTTCTGGCTTGGTCCACCAAACTGCGCCATTGCTCCGGCGAAAGGGTATTCATATCCTTCAATTGCTCTTGAATGGCTATGCGCGCGGCTTCATTGTACAATTGATCGTAGTAGGAATGTGCTTTGTAAAATGGATCGACCACCATGGTATCGTTCACTGGAAAACTGAACACCACAATATCATTTCGTTCCAATTGACCCAGCCCCGGAAGACGCCATTCCGGACCTTTCCACCAAGACAGGTAAGAAGGAATGGTAGAAAAAGGCAACGTATTATGCAGCAAGGGTATGGACAAAGGCGTCATGGGTACACGCGCCCCATAATTCAACTTGGAGACCACCACCATGTCACCCACCAACAATTGGTCTTCCATAGACGAGGTGGGAATATGGAAAGGTTCCCCGATGTAAGTTTTCACCCCTTGCGCCACAACGAAAGCAAACATAATGGCTTCAATCCATTCCCTTGGCAGGTTTTTCTCCAGCACAGGCTGGTCCTTTTTGGGAACATAGCTGCGGTTGGGGTCACGGGCCAACTTAACTAAAGAAAATGGGTAAGTGAGGCCATACTGAAACCATGCTTTTCCTTCATTAATCCCTAACGCCCGTAAAAAAGCCACCATCATGGCAAAAAAGACAATCAAGTTGAGTCCGGGCATCAGCAAACCCACCACCCAATACCAAGGACGTCCGGCCAGCTTCAAAAAAACCAAGTAGTTCCATACCGGAACCCATGCCTGCCAGGCGGGTTTACCCGCTTTGACAAAAAACAAGGATAGGGCGTAATGAACAGGAATCAGGGTCAGTAAAAAAACGAGAATAAAAATCATAGTAGCGGCTTGTTAAGGAACAAAACTAAAGGTTTTCAGGTAAAAAGACATCGGGCTCCACTTATCGCTCCCCATTGAACACATAGGTAAGCAAGTTTACACCCATTTTCAAAGCTTTGGTGCGTGTTTCTTCTGAATCACCATGCACAGACGCATCTTCCCATCCATTGCCCAAATCGGACTCATAGGTGTACAACAAGACCATCCGGCCATCTATGAACACTCCAAAAGCTTGGGGTGGCTTATTGTCATGTTCATGAATTTTGGGAAGTCCTTGTGGAAAGGAAAAAGGCTTTTTAAATAAAGCATGGGAAGCGGGTAAAAGGGTAAGGGGCGCATCCGGAAAGAGTTTTTTGATTTCCCTGCGAATAAAGGGATCCATACCATAATTATCATCCACGTGTAAAAAGCCTCCTGCCAGCATCCATTGCCGAAGGTTTTGCACTTCATCCGGAGAAAAAAGCACATTTCCATGTCCGGTCATGTGTACAAACGCATATTGCCAAAGGTCTTTAGAGGAAGGTTCCACGCTGCCTGGCTTAGGATCTAATCCCATGCCGGTTTGGGCATTTACAAAACGAATTAAGTTGGGAAGACTGGTAGGATTGGCATACCAATCACCACCGCCGCGATATTTTAACACCCCGATTTTAAGCGGTTGCGACCAACACATGCCGGCCAGAAAAAAAACCAATGCGCTTAGCCAATAAGGTTTCATTGGGTGAAGGTACAAAGTTCCTGCGATTCGTTTGGTGGGAAAAACGGGGATTTGCAACCTTTAAGGATTACTTTTGTTAAGAACGATAAACGTATGTTAAGCACTGTCCTCATATTAAATCTGCTGGTAGCGTTGTGCATGATGGCTTGGGCCTGGCAGAAGACCTTGGTCACCGTTCCCATGATTGGCTGGGTTCCAGCGGAACAACGACCTGAATATCTCGAACGGCTGCAAATAAAAAATGCCTTATTACAATTTCACGTGGGCAGCTTTGAGATAATGAGTTCCTTTATGATTGTGATTACGGCAGCCTTGCACACCAGCGATGACGCACAAACCCGCTTCTTTTTACTGCATGGAGTGGCCTTTTTCATTTTATTAGCTACCAAAGCCATACAATTTGTAATGATTAAGCCTTTGTGGAAGAACCTGAACCAGCCAAGCGCAAGCGCACCTTTGGCCCCTTTGGTTCAATGGCATTGGGTGGTCGTAGGTCTGCTAACCTTACGTATGGCGCTTATGGTGTTATCCGTTCTTCAAAAATAGGTTTCGGGTAAAAGCGAAGCATGGGCTCGCCCAGCTTAGGGATAGAATTCGTGGTCAATTGGGTTGTCCCACCAAATTGACTTCGCGTTCCAAGACAACCCCGAATTTTTTCATAATGCTAGCTTGAATTTGACAAGACAGGTCAAAAATCTCAGCACCTGAAGCCTGTCCATGGTTTACAAGGACCAAGGCTTGTTGGGCGTGTACCCCTGCATCCCCAAGTCGGTAACCTTTCCATCCGGCCTGTTCGATGAGCCAGCCCGCTGCAAGTTTAGTCCAACCCGGGGCATCGGGAAATTGCACCATGGCGGGAAACTCTGCTTTCAAAGCTTGGGCTTGGACATCCGGCACAATAGGATTTTTAAAAAATGAACCGGCATTCCCAATAACCCATGGATCTGGTAGCTTAGATTGACGAATACCAATTATGGCGTCGGAAACCTGACGAATGGTGGCTTGTTCAGGGGAAATTCCAACTGTGCGTAAAGCCTCTTGAATCGCACCATAGGTGGTTTGAACTTGAGGAAACTTATCCAGAACAAAGGTGACAGAAAGGATAAGATATTGGTTTTTCCAATCCGTTTTAAAAAATGAGGTA
>CAZRHR010000078.1:0-11472 GCA_964599915.1 uncultured Candidatus Competibacteraceae bacterium
GCTCTAGGCCCGGGATTCCCGCCTAGTCATAGGCACAAAGCGCGCTCCATGCCTACAAAAAGGCTCCACTAGAGCCCCCAATGAAGTGAATGAACGCCCTAAGGCAACTCCTCCACTCCACCTACATACTTCACGCTTAAAGCCCGAAGTGTTCTTCGCCACCCCTATACGTGACGAAGCAAGAACGTTTATTTGGGTAAGAAGATGATTTTTTTAATCATCGATGATGGTCAAAGTTACAATATCCAAACCCCCTTTGTCAAGAGGTAAGTGCACTTTTTTTAAAAAAAAATGAATAAGTCATGGATCAACAAAACCATTATCTATGGAATGCTCGCAAAAACAGTAATCATACCCCAAAAAATAACCACGCTGTTGGGCGTGGTTTTCATCAATATCTCCTAAAATCAAAGCATCCTGCGAACCAATTTTCCAGAACCATCATAAAACAACTTGAGCATGCCTCCATCCGACTTTTGAAGAAGGGCAATCCATTGAATGGTTTGGTCTGGAAGGGTGCGTTTCCGAGTGGCCACCAAAGTATAACCTCCATTGGTGAATGCGCCCGTTAAATTGGTTTGGGCATTGGTTGGTAATTCAGCCATTTCGGCATGAGATTCTGTTCCGGCAAACGTGCCGTCTGGGCTGAAAAAAGCATGAACCGGCTGACCATTTTTCTTGAATTGGGCTTCAAATTCCATCCCAGATTTCATCCAAGCGGCATGATGCTGACCAAACTGAGCTGTAAAACTAGACTTAACAGGTTCTGGAACCGATACATCTCCGGTTTGAACCATAGATTGAGCACCAAGGCCTAGGCTAGTAAAACCGATTATTCCAAGGATATAACACCATTTTTTCATGTCCTTTCTATTTATTCCCCTAAGGTAAATAAAAAACAATTCCTAGCAAGGCCAGAATCAGTTAAATTTTGGACGCACGGATTGCAAAAACTCCATTACATCAACATGGTCTGGATAATCCATCAAGGTGGGCTGTTGGGCTATACCAGGTGATACCCAACCATCTTGAAGGGAATCCACCCCCACAATCACCTGCAATTTAGAGGAGGACATGTTTAGTATTTCTTGTAGTTGAGCTGCATCCTGATACGTTTGGTAATGCAGCGTAGCAATAGGCGCGGAAAGGGATAAACTAGGAACAATGAGCAAAAATCCGTTGTCGAGGTGGGGCGTCCCATTCACTAGGTAAATCGCCTTTCGATATTCATAATTATTTAAATATTTTCCATGATGAATTCGGTCCTGAAAATTATGCCATGCGGCAGCCAATCTTTCGGGTGGAAAAGATTCAGGAAGAAGAAATGAAGAGATGTTCCGGCAGCCCATACCAAAGTAGGCAAAAACGTCTGGACCGAAAGCCTCTATTTGGGCATCTGTTTCCTCACCGGTTAAAACACCAACTGCATTCCGATGTCCGCGAATGATATGGGGATACTTTTTAAAATAATGAGAAAAATATCGTCCTGAATTCCCACTACCAGTGGCAATCACGGCTTGAAAATCTGATATGGGCTGCCTTGTTAGCTGGACAAATTTGGCCATTCGTGGTTCTATCCTTAATAAAGCATCCATCAACCATGGAAGCAAAACGGGATCTTGATGTGATAATTTACCTAGAAGTTTATGGCCAGATACAAGAACGGAAAGTACATCGTGAAAATTAACTACCGGAATGTTTCCAGCCATCACTACGGCTACGGTACAGGGAATGGGTTGTTCATCTGGTATGTTATAATGGGCAACCCATGCTTCAAGGGTGTCTTTTGTAAGCCAAATCGAAAGTCCTTGAAGGGCTCGTTTTATCTCAGGTTCCACAAACCATGGATTGGCCAGTTGAGCCTCATGCAATAAAGAAGATGGCAATCCGGAGTCCAGGGCATCTCGGATAAAATCGCCCAATTTTACAAAGGCTTGCAGCCTGTCCGTTAAAGAAGGAATGTTTTTCATTACTTTTGCAAATATCGTAACGCAACGAACATGGCCATTAAAATTACTGAAGAATGTATCAATTGTGGGGCTTGTGAACCTGAATGCCCTAACAATGCCATATATGAAGGCGGGGTCAATTGGAAAATGTCAGATGGAACTTCTGTAAAAACACCTATGGTCTTGGTAGATGGAACTACCGTAAACCCCGACCAAGTGAATCTGCCCGTTTCCAATGAAGTCTATTATATTGTAACAGACAAGTGTACAGAGTGTGTTGGTTTTCATGACGAACCTCAATGCGCTGCCGTTTGTCCTGTGGATTGCTGTGTAGATGATGAAAATTATAGGGAGTCCAAAGAAGAATTATTGGCAAAAAAAGATCGACTCCATCTCTAACATATACCAAAACGGAGACGACCAGCGTTCTTTCATAAATAGCATCATGAAAGGTTGGTTGGTTTGGTTCATCTGGATTCCTTTCACCTTATTTGCCCAAGCCCATCCGGTGCAAGCTTATGAGGAGGATTTAGTCCTGTTAGCACCTGCATTGTTGGATGCCGAACAAACGGACGACCAACGTAAGGCGTCTGCTCGACAATTTCTATTGTTGATGGAAAAAGCATTGAACCAATCTGGTAGCTACGATTTTAATTTTTCAAAACTTAAAAATCTTGCCATTATAGGGCCTTCCGACAAGCGATTCCGGATTGTTACTTGGTTTTCCGTAGAAAATTATCGGAAAAAAGCTTATGGATTAATTCAAATGGCACCGCAAAAAGGAATTAAACAAAAAACCGTTTTCCGATTAATGGAACAGGAAGAAGGGACGAGAAATGTTGATTTTAAAACCTTTGGTCCGGAAAAATGGCCGGGTGCCATGTATTATGATTTAATGCCTGTGCATGCAGGCGGACAAAAAGCGTACGTTTTGCTAGGCTTTCATCCTGGCGATAATGTGGTACATAGAAAAACCATTGATATTTTGACCTTCACCAAAAATGGAGAACCCAGGTTTGGGCTTCCTGTCTTTATGGTTAATCAAAGGAAAGCACATCGTATACAGTTTCAATATAATGCCATGGCTACCATGAGCCTAAGATTTGATAAACTAAGACGCAGAATCATTTTTGATCATTTATCTCCACCCGATATTTCGATGAAAAATCAATTCCAACATTATGGGCCGGATTTTTCAGTAGATGCCTATGATCTGAAGGGGGGACAGTTTGTTTTTGTGGAAGATCTGGATGTAATGAACCGCAGTGAAAACCTTGGAGGACCAGGGGACCGACTAAATGTACCGTCGCGGCCTAGCCTTATTCGTAAGGATGCCGGAAAAACCGTTCGTCCTTCGGCACCAGATAGTTTAAAGGCGCCCGAAAAACGTTGATCGAACTTGGAGTGAAGTTTAATCTATGGGCAAAACGAAGTGTTTTCCCGTCCTTCAATTGGCTCCTATTTATATATCGATTTAATAAACAACGTGTACCAGATTGTATTCAAAGGCTATATTAAAGCCACTGAAGAAATTTAATGCCAAGAGCGAAAAGAAACCTTGGTACATGGGTTGCTCTGAGGCTCATTTCATTGGCAATCCTATTTGGGGGCAGGGCGAGGAATTACAATTTACTTGCAGCTAAACTCATTTATTAGCAGGTCACATTAGGAAATAAAAAAGCGGCCCAAGAAGATCTATTCTTAGGCCGCTGAGATACATTTCAAAAATCTCAAGGATTGACTACAATCCTATGGGTTATAGGAAATCCATCTTTTTGCCCCTGAATCACATAATTGCCGCCAGGAAAATTGGCTGTTGACGTAATGGACCCACCTGCAAGGTCAGATTGTCCTGACCATACCTTTTTCCCGTTAAGGTCATACACATGCACCATGGTATTCGGATCTAAACCAAACACATTGAATTGTTCACGTGCAGGATTAGGGAAAACCAAAAGACCGGCTGTACTGCCTTCACATGCCAGATAAATCGATGGAAATACCTCACGTGAGCCATCAAAATCTGCTTGAACCAACCGGAAATAAGGGCCTCTGGCGTTACCTTTCCATTGATATTGTTGTAATACATTTGAATTTCCTGCCGCCGGCAAACGCTCCACCATGTGCCATTCAATTAAATCATGGCTTTGCTCAAGGTAAAACCACTGGCTTCTGATTTCTGAAGCGGTCTCCCATGACAATTCTGATGACGCCTCGTTGCACCATCCTGTAAACTTGGTTAAGTCTACAGGTAGGGGCTGCACGTCGCCAACTCCAAAAGGTGAAAACGAACCCGTGTAAAGTGGAAAGGTGATTAAAAATTCATTGTCAGCAGGAACAGTGCCTGGTGCAACTATAGGGGTCGATTGACTCACCGCATCCCATCCGCTTCCATTGTAGTGATACATGGTAAAGGTGTTGATGCTACCTTGCACTTGGTTGGCATTGAATTGGAATCCCAACTGAACACCGTCAGCATTGGCAGGCGTGGCCTTTGAGATTTCCCAAGTTCGGCCTACATGACCAGCCGGAAATGCAGCGCCATTATAACCATTGGCAAACATGGAATCGATTACTTGTACGTAAAAAGTATCTGCAAAACCTTGATTTATGATGGTCAAAGGATTGTAAGCGCTGTTCCCAACATGCATTGTTACTGTATCTCCAACGTTCACCTTCATTTTCAACCGACCCGTGCCATTGGTTTTAAACATACTGGCGCGGCCATTTGGATTTCCTCCAGAATTATTTCTATTGGCCACAGAGGAAATTTCCACATCATGGTTCCCCAAAACCACATCAAATCCAGTTCCGTTAAAATTCACCTCTCCCCAGTGATAGGATGAATCTAAAGTCAAATCTTGGTAAACCGTAGTTGGGTCAAAAGCAATGCTGGCGCCTGGAAGAGGAACACGATTGTGCAGCCAGTTGCTGCTTACCCTGTTCCTACGTTCATCTCCATTGAGTGGAATAGGCTGCCCACGCCAATAAGGCAAATCCACATCAATAAACGTTTCGCCATAAGCCGTTGGGTCATCGGGATCTACTACGTAAATCCTTTTGGCGGATCCATGACCACCGACGGAAAACTGATAGGAGGTCGAACCGGAACCAATACGTCCACCTTGGGCAGATTGGCCGCGTCCTTCCCATTTTAAAATGGGCACTTCAGCCGTCAATTGCGAGGCTCCATTATACTGGCTTTCCAAAGGACCATTGGGGCCATTTCCTCTTTTGGCGAAAACCTCGAGGAAAATGACATCACCGGAGAAGTAGCCGGAAGGCATGGAAGTGTCGGCAACCCCATCAGGCTTTTTCTCACGAATTTTGAAACCGGAGATTCCCATGACCTGCACATGGTTGCTTGTATTACTTTCCACGCCATTTACTGTATTGGTGGCGGTTATTTGTCCACCCTTATATAAGGTCCGAGAAGGGATACCAGAAAGCGCCCATGCTCCGCTGGTAGGGGTAGTGGTTCCAATGGGTTCTCCATCTAAATACACCGTCACCAATCCGGCGCCATTGGTACCGGAAATGGAAGTAGCCGTGAAAAAGTAATTGGGGCCAGTGACATTGGGTGGAGAAGGACGATTTCCTTTCACCGTAGTCGATTCTGACACTGGGCTCATAGATTTCCCTTCTGCCTTGGCAAAGGCCGTTAGTACCTGGCCTACTACAGACAGATTTACGCCGGAGATAGACCATGAGTTAAATCCATTGACAGTAGTGGTTCCTACTTGGTTACCGTTTACAAATAAAGTAATTACCGTACCAGCAGGTTCAATTGAGGTTCCTGTTACAGTTTGAACACCTGTAGCGAAATATTTACCTTGAATTTCCGGTGCGAGTGTGGCTGGCGGAGTGAGCAGCTGAACCGTTACAATATTTGACACATTGGAAAGCCAATAAGATGGACTCGTACCTGTGCCTTGTGCCCTGGCAGAAATGCGGTCGTTTTCAAATAAGCCGGGGACGCTGAATGTGTGGGTTGTGTTGGCAGCGATGGTGGTAAGTGTTCTGGCATATTCTACCTCATTAATATACAGAATGAGCGTAGCGGCATAGGTTGCATTGTTTCTCACCACAATGTTTTGGGCAGGCCCGGAAGCGTAAACAGGGGTGGTTACGATGGTCGGAGCAGCAGTTACCACTCCAACGGTATTTGTATTTCCTGAGGTTCTTACATTAACGGCAGAAAAACCAGACTCACAAGAATTACTTACAACGGTAGCTCTCGCTAAAAAATTGGAGTTATTGAAATCTGTGGAACCCAATCCAGTGATAATGGACCAAGAGCCATTGGCTTGAACGAAACCTCTTCCCTGGGCTGTTCCCGAATTGAATACCGTAATGGTATTCTCGGCCGTTTGCCTGAAAAGTTGAATGCGAACATTGCTTCCATTAGGCGTTACATCCCCGGACCAGGTCCCTGTAATGGAGCGGTTAGACCCTTGGGTTGCACGGGTAAGTCCCGCAGGTGCAGGGGTGAAACAATCTTGAACAGCTGCCGGAACTACAACTTCCATTGAAAGATCTGAAACAGATTTGTTGGGCGCCGTGGCTGTAGCTGTAAAAACGTGCCCGGCGGACATCGAAGCCACCAACATACTCCATGTCCCTGCATTCACGGTGGCTGTTCCTATACTTACGCCATTCCGGAACACAGCTATAATGGTACCATTCGCCTCATTACTTGTACCAGTGAGCGTTGTTTGTCCGGGGGTAACGTTCGCTTGGATCACAGGAGCTATAGATTTTGGAAGGCCAAAACTAAAGTTGGGGTTTTCCATTTGAGCTAGCGAGGCGGCGGTAAAGGTGGTTACCAGTGCCATCATTAATGCCGTACGATTGTTGTTGTATTTCTTGTCATCCACCCCGTTGAAATCCGAAATGGTTCCGGTGATTCCGCTTTGGGCACTTGTGATGGTGGCAGCGGTTAAACGAATCATTTGTGAGGTAGAAATACCAAGTGAAGAAAGAGCCACAAAGAAGTCATAAAAATAATCGGGGTTACCATTGGTATTGGTGGCCGCGATGGATCTTTGATGGTGAATGCCCACAGGAAATGAATGGTCCAGGGTACTTCCTGACAGCGTATGGGTATAAACGGCAACACGACCGGAGTTTCCCGTTTCCAAAGCCACTTCTTTATCATAATCTGGATTATTTGACCCAAGTAAACCAACCGAAAACTGTCCATCCGTATCGATAAGCACAGAATATCCTTTCGTGGCGGTTGAAGCTCCTCCGATGCGAATTCTAACCAAAAAATACTTTATACCCGCCACCTCAGAAATACCTATGTAAGAACTTTGAAGCGGAATGGAATCACTGCTGGTCAGATCCGTGTGGCCACCATTAGAACCGGTGGTGAGGTCACTATGAGGTTCGGCTTCTAGCGAAGGTAAAGGGATAAGCCGCAATTCACTGCCATTTCCAAAATCATGCTTTGAAACAAAGCCCCTGGAGGTGGAGGAAACAAAACCATCCCCATTGGGGTCAAGGATACGTTGACCGAAGGCCGATTCAGATGGGCGATAGATTAATCCTGGACGCTGGGCTCCAATAAACAAAGGCAAATACAGCAATACCAGGACAAGAAAGCATTTGGGTTCCTGCTTCATGTCGGGTGGGTTCTAAAAAAGATTTACGAGGGCGAAGATAGGCCTAATTTCAAATTTCTACAACATTTATGTGACTTTTAACACATATATTGGGTTAATATACCTTAAATGAATGAAAATAATTCAATTTACAATTATATTATAATGTTTTTCAAATACTTAATTTATAAGATAAAAATATAAAAAGAACATCACAACACTCGTTTATTTTGTAAATAAGTAGAAGCGCCTCCAGAAAAGAGCGTAAAATCAAGTAAAATGAAAAGGAACAATAAATTATTTGACAACCTATTTGAGTGACATTTCATAGCCATCTGAAAACTTTTGAAAAATGATAAAATACAAATACCTATACATATGACCATTAAAGGAAACTCACCCTAGCCACCAAAGGCACAACACATCTCATTTCAATCCACACTCAAAGACATTCAAACCATGCAAAGAGCTGGAATAAAAAAAGCCCCATTTAGGGGCTTTCATCAATCATTTCAAAAGATATTAAGGCTGAATGACTACCCTATGCGTAACAGGAACGCCGGCCTTTTGACCTTGAATCAAATACACGCCAGCCATGAATCCATCCACTTTCACGTCTATACCTCCACTCACATTGGATTGACCCCGCCACTGCATTTTTCCCGTTACATCCAGAAGTTGAACCTCGGAAAAGGCATCCAATCCCAAAACAGAGAACTGCCCATGTGCAGGATTTGGAAATACCATCACGCCATTTTCATTCAGGTCACATGCCAGGTAAATGGAAGGAAACACCTCTCGTGTACCATCAAAATCCACCTGAACCAATCTGAAATACGGACCTTCAGCTTGACCTCTCCATGCATATTTGGTCAGTACATTGGCATTTCCCGCTGCTGCCAACCGCTCCACAGATTTCCACACAATCAAATCTTGGCTTTGCTCCAAATAAAACCACTGACTTTGAATTTCGGAGGCAGTTTCCCAGTTGATTTCAGTATTGGCATCTACACAGGCGCCTGAAAAATGGGTTAAATCAACCGGCAGCGGCTCTACATCCCCAACACCAAACGGAGAAAACGAACCTGTGTAAAGCGGAAACGTAATCAAAAAGATACTATCTGCCGGTAACGTCCCAGGCGCTACTGCAGGAGATGCCTGACTCACCGCATCCCAACCCGTCCCATTGTGGTGATACAATACATGGGTGCCAATGCTCCCTCTTTTCTGATTTATATTGAACTGAAAAGCGAGTTGCACACCGGCTGTATTGGCAGCGTTTTCTTTTGAGATTTCCCATGTCCTTCCTATGTGGCCGCGTGGAAAAGCTGCACCACTGGCTCCATTGGCGTACATAGAATCGATTACCTGTACATAAAAAGTGTCAGTAAACCCCTGATTAACAATAGTTAAAGGGTTATAGGTACTATTTCCAACGTGCATGGTGAGGGTCTGCCCTTGGGACACTTTCATTTGTAAACGGCCCGTCCCGTTGGTTCGGAACATGCTACCTCTGCCATGCGGATTACCGCTTGTATTTCCACGATTGATCAAGGATGTGATTTCTACATCGTGATTCCCAAGTACCACATCATACCCCATGCCATTAAAATTGACCTCGCCCCAATGATACGAGGTATCTAAGGTAAGGTCTTGATGGACAGTCGTCGGGTCAAAAGCAATATCTGCACCAGGAAGAGGAACACGGTTATGAAGCCAGTTAATAGGTACCCTATTTCTTCGCTCATCACCATTCAAGGCGGCTGCTTGGCCTCTCCAATTGGGTATCAGGATGTCAATGGTGGTTTCGCCAAAAGCCGTAGGATCATCCGGATCAATGACCATGATTTTTTTAGCCGTTCCATGACCGCCAAGTGAAAACTCAAATCCTGTCCCGGAAGAACCAATTCTTCCGGCCTGTGCCGCCTGTCCATTGCCTTGCCATCTGAGAACGGGCACTTCGGCAGATAAAGTAGGTGTGCCATCATATTGACTTTCCAAAGGACCATTTCCACCGTTGCTTTTTTTCGCAAAAATCTCCAAATACATCACATCACCGGAAAAATAGCCCACGGGCATAGAGGTATCGGCCACGCCGTCCGGCTTTTTCTCACGTATTTTGAATCCTGTAATACCAGTAATCGGCACTTCATTGCTTACCAAACTCTCTACCCCACTCACCGTATTGGTAGCCGTGAGACCACCACCTTTGTAAAGGGTTCGGTTGGCTAATCCGCTCAACGTCCAATTTCCTCCAACAGGGGTGGTGGTTCCGATGGGTTCTCCATCTAAATAAACGGTCACCGTTCCGGCTCCATTGGTTCCCATGACCGAAGTCGCCGTGTAATAATAACTTGGCCCTGTTACCACCGGAGCTGCAGGTCGGGTTCCTTTTACCACGACCGTATTAGAAACGGTACTAATGGATTTTCCTTCGGCTTTGGCATAAGCAGTCAGCTGCTGGCCTGCTGAAGATAAATTAACCCCTGTGATTGACCAAAGGTTATAGGCGTTCACCGTACCTGTACCGACCAAAACCCCATCGCGGTAAAGGGTAATAACGGTACCGGCCGGCTCGTTAGAAAAACCGGAAACGGTTTGGGAACCGGTAGCATAATAAGTACCTGTAATTTCAGGGGGTGAAGTGACCTGTGGGGTTTGAAGCTGAACAGTAACAATGTTGGACACATTGGAGATCCAATAATCCACCGCAGTTGCTTGCGCACGAGAAGAAATCTTATCCCCCTCGAATAACCCTGGAACGCTGAAAGTATGCGTGCCCCCATCCGTTCCACCATTCGTTGTTGCAGCAGCTACGGCAGAACTAGTTCGACCGAATTCTACACCATTAATGTATAGTATCAATATTGCTACATAATTTGTGTTATTACGTACTACGATATTTTGTGCTGGCCCAGAAGCAAAAACAGGACTTGTTATTACAGTGGGAGCGGTAGTCACCGTTCCAGTATTTCCGGAAGTTTTAATACTCACACCTGAAAATCCAGATTGACAATTATTGCTTACGACCCTTGCCTTAGCGAGAAAGTTGGTTACATTAAATATGTTGGTGGATAACTCGGGATCTATTGACCAACCGGTTCCGATGTTTTGAACAAAACCTTTTCCTTGCGCTGCGCCGGAGCTGAAAATTGTAATGGTGTTTGCATCGGTCTGTGTGTATAATTGGATCTCCACATTGGACCCATTGGAAGTAACATCTCCAGACCAAGTTCCTGAAATAATTGACGAAGACCGAGAAGTAATGACCGGTGCAGCAGTGAAGCAATCTTGAGTGGAAGCAGGCACTACAACTTGGGAAGACAAATCCGACACAGATTTATTGGGCGCCGTAGCCGTGGCGGTAAACACCTGACCAGCCACCATGGCGGTAACGGTCATGCTCCAAACTCCGCCTGTTACTGTAGCCGTACCAATATTTACGCCGTCACGATACACGGTAATGACTGTGCCATCTGCTTCATTACTTGTGCCACTCAAAGTGGTCATACCTGGTGTAATGGCAGAATTGATAACGGGAGGCAAAGATTTGGGTAAACCAAAACTAAAGTTTGGATCTGCCATTTGGTCTAAAGAGGCTGAGGGGAAAGTGGTTACCAACGCCATCATGAGTGCCGTTCGGTTATTGCCGTATTTTTTATCGTCCACCCCATTAAAATCCGATATGGTACCAGTAATTCCACTTTGCGCGCTGGTAATGGTAGCGGCAGTAAGTCGAATCATTTGAGATGTTGAAATTCCCAAAGCAGATATGGGCACAAAAAAGTCATAAAAATAATCTGCATCTCCGTTGGTCATGGTTGAAGCAATCGAGCGCTGATGATGGGTACCCAAAGGAAATGCGTGATCTAAGGTCGTTCCACCTAGGGTATGAGTGTACACTGCTACACGACCAG
>CAZRHR010000079.1:0-11234 GCA_964599915.1 uncultured Candidatus Competibacteraceae bacterium
GGAGAGGAAGCCTATTTTCGTCATTTTGAAACGGCTTATCATACCATCCGGGAGAACAGAAGGAAAATGGAACTTTCTCCTGAGTCCGACTTGGCTTTTGTGCGTAAGCTGATGCACGTTTTACCCCAAAATGTGCATTTGCATTTGGCCAATTCTTTGTCGGTAAGGTATGCAGATTTATTTGCCAATCAAGGATTTAATAGCGCAGTGTATGCCAATCGCGGCGTTTCCGGTATTGACGGTTGCTTATCTACTGTGGTAGGTCATGCCATAGCAAATCCGAAACAACACCATGTGCTTTTAATTGGAGATCAAGCGCTCACGTATGACAACAACGGATTATGGGTAAATCCCCGACCCACAAACCTCACCATAGTGCTCTTAAACAACCAAGGTGGACAAATTTTTAATGTAATTCAGGGTCCGAGTACAGTTCAAGGCTATGAAAAAAGCTTTTTAAATTCCGAAAACAGGTCATTTGAATGGATGGCCTCGCGTTATCAACTGCCCTATCAGCAGATCCATCATCCCGATGAACTCACTGATTCCCTGCTACTACAGGCGCCAGGGCTTATTGAAATCAAGACGGAGCCGGAGGAGGGACGCAAGGATTTTCGTACCTTGCAGGAATGGTAAAAAACATCCTTTTTACACTTCTTTTATGCTTGGTATCCACCTGTGTGTTTTCTGAAAGAGGTTCGACTCAAGTATTTGAAACACGGCAATTAAGGCTGCTAGGGGTTGAAACAGAATTGCCCATAGGCATGGTTTCCAAGCCTTTACCTGCGCAAAAAAACCTCCCGCTGGCCTTTTGGGGCGTGCGTGCCGACACCTCCGAAGGAAAACCACCGATTGGATTACAGGTATTTGGTTTCGATGCACACAGCGAATGGTCTGAAACAGAAAAAGACACCATGCTTTCCTTCATCTACCGACAGGTATTTGACACCACCCTAAGTGCCCATGCATGGCACACTTTTTCGCCTTGTCCCTTTCTTGCGCCATGTTTTGTGCACCAAACGGACACCCTGAACATTGATGGAGAGGCCTATCTCGGTCTCATCCTAACCAGCTTCCATGCACCCAAACAATGGGCTTGGGTTTGGTACACCACGGTGGAAAACATAGATTTCTTGAAAAAATCTGCCGAAAATGCCTTCCAAAAACTCAGCTTTAGGCCTCAACCCATTACAGATGCCAAGCAAAGACTCACCTATGCCCTTCCCCCCAATTGGGTAGCCATACCGGGGAAAGATGGTACATTCCGGCTTGTACCACGCACCCAACTTCACCAAAATGTACTCAGTGAAAAAATGGGCTATCACACGGTAGAAGGTTATATTTTTTCAACCGACAGTATCATGTTCAAAGACATGAGACAATCGTTGGTCAATCAGGGATTTACCATTGCCAAAGACTTTACGTGGGATAGGTTTTCAGGATTTGAAATTCATATTGGCCAGCCGGAAGATCCAGGCACCCATGGATTGTATCTTTTTTGGCCTCCATCCGGGCGCATGACTTGGGCTTTTGGGTTTTATTATGTGAGCACCACGCCATTGGAAACGGAAAAAGTGGCCTCCTTCTTTGAATGGTTGGACACGGTCCGATTCATGGAAGATTAAAGCGTAGTTTTTCCCGAAAAAGAATCAACGGCCACAGTTGAATGCCTTAACTTTGCCACATGAATCATGCGGAATTTATGCGGGAAGCCATCCGGCTTTCACAGGAAAATATGCGGGCCGGGAAAGGTGGCCCTTTTGGTTGTGTTATTGTAAAAGATGGAGAAATCGTGGGACGAGGTTGGAACCAAGTCACATCCAGCCATGACCCTACCGCACATGCAGAAGTAACGGCCATCCGAGATGCCTGCAAAAACCTTGGGAGCTTCCAATTAGATGGCTGTATTGTGTACACCAGCTGCGAGCCTTGTCCCATGTGTATGGGTGCACTTTATTGGGCAAGACCTGACAAAGTCTATTTCGGAAACACAAAAAAAGATGCTGCCGATATTGGTTTCGATGATTCTTTCATTTATGAGGAGCTGGCCTTACCCATGCCGGAAAGAAAATTGGTGATGCAGCCTTTGCTGCGGGAAGAAGCCCTTGCAGCGTTCCGTGAATGGGCGGAAAAACAAGATAAAATCGAATATTAAAAAAGCTTGTTCCAGAAAAGGCAATCCCTTTTTCCTATTCAATGTTGAATCAACTGCCACAAATCCTCGATTTGGTTGGCCTCTTCTACCCTTTTATCCTTTCGCCACCTTAAAATTCGAGGAAAGCGAACCGCCACACCGGATTTATGCCGCTTACTTGGCTGTACTTGCTCAAATCCTAATTCAAACACTAAGCCCGGGGAAACTTGCCGCACCGGTCCAAAACGCTCTATCGTATGGGCCTTTACCCAAGCATCTACTTCGCGAATTTCGGCATCGGTAAGTCCGGAATACGCTTTGGCAAAAGGAACCAATTGGTCGCCCTGCCAAATGGCAAAAGTATAATCGGTGTATAAATTGGCTCGGCGACCATGCCCTGCCTGCGCATATAAAAGGACGGCATCAATATGCAATGGGGCGCGCTTCCACTTCCACCATATTCCCCGCTTACGGCCAGAGGCATACTCCGCATTTGCGCACTTAAGCATCAATCCTTCAGCACCTTCTAAAATCGCTTGCTGTCGTAATGTATCTGCCGCCTCAAGGCTGGAACATGCATACACATCTGATAACCGAACCATGGCATGGGGCGCCGCGAACAATTTTTCCAATTGTTTTCTGCGCTGTGAAAAGGGCCAGCTTCGTACATCTTTACCTTCCCATTCCAGTAAATCATAGGCGATAAACCTAATCGGATGGGAGGACTGCCATTTTTTGGAAGGCGCCTTTCGGCCAAGTCGATGCTGCAAAGTATGGAAGGGGGCAATTCTGTCTTCATCCAGATGCCAAGCCACAATTTCGCCATCAACCACCGTCCCATCCGGCCAACGCCACTCTTCCGGTGTTAATTCAGGAAAAACCTCGTTCAAAGGTTCTTCTCCCCTACTCCACACATAGGATTTCCCTTCTCGATATATGATTTGCCCACGAATCCCGTCCCATTTCCATTCCACAGCCCAAGTTTGGTTTTCGGAAAATTCAGGGGGATTGGATTCCTCTAAAGGATGCGCCAAACAAAAAGGGTAAGGCACCGAGGCGCGGGATCCTTCTGCTCCCAACAAGGCTTCCTGCCATGCTACATCTTCCGGATGCCAATCTCCCATTAAACGATGGGCTAAAACTTCAGGAGGAAGTTGAAAGGCCTGTCCCAAAGCTCGAACCACCAAGGACTGCGCTACTCCTACGCGAAATCCGCCGTTGATTAGTTTATTAAAAACCAAACGTTGGAGCACGTTCATCTGCCGCCAATATCCGGTGATGAGGTCCTTTTGCGCTTCCGGACTAAGCTTCGGCAACTGCGCTAAACTTCGCATGACCTCATGCAATGGCATGGAAAACAGCTCAGAAACATCAGATTGGGGCACCACCAAGGCAATGGTTTCGGACAAATCCCCCACTTTATGATAGGTGGCTTCAAACAACCAAAGGGGTAAACCGGCCATTTCTGCTGCCCAATCCTTTAACATGGATACCCGAATAGGGCGTTTTCGTTTTTTCCCGGACAACAAAGCCAGCGACCAATATACATCCAATGGGGACGCCTGTTGGAAATAAGCCGTCATAACCGCCAGCTTTTCCTGTGTTTTGCTGGTTTCGTCTAACGCTTTATAAAGTAAGGCAAATTCGTTCATGACACCGTTTCTTCGGACATTTCACCGGCTGCACTATCGCCTGAAAACGGAGTAGTCAACACAGATGCATCGAGCCCTAATTCACTGTACCATTGGGCACATTCTTCCGTGTATCCATGGGTGAAATAAACCTTTTCAGCACCGGTGGCCTTTACTGCCGTTTGCAATTCATTCCAGTCTGCATGGTCGGACAACACAAAACCCCGATCAGCAGAAGTGCGGCGGCGAATGCCGCGAATATGCATCCAGCCGGACACGTAAGCTGTTTCTAAAGGTTGGAATCTTTTAAGCCAGGTACTGTCCATCACCGCAGGGGGCGCCACCACCATGGCACCGGCTGGCAGTTTTTTGGGTAAATCAGCAGTGGAAACCACAGGACGAACGGGAAATCCGTCCGCCAAGAGTGCTTCCTGCACATGAAAGATAGAAGGATGCACCCAAAGCGGCCCATCTTCTTGTTGTAAATGATGAATTAAACGCTGCGCTTTCCCCAAAGAATAAGCGAAAAGCACACTGTTTTTCCCCGCATTCCGATTGGTATTCCACCACTGGATGATGTCCTCAAACACAAGATTTTGGGGTGGAAACTGAAATGCGGGAAGGCCAAACGTACATTCTGAAATAAAATGGGAACAAGCCACGGGCTCAAAAGCGGGGGTAAGCCCATCGGCCTTTACTTTATAATCACCGGAAACGACCCAAGTTTGCCCCTTTCCTTCGATGCGAATTTGGGCTGAGCCGGGAATGTGACCCGCGGGAAAAAAGGTAATCCGAACACCCCGATGCTGGATAGGCACACCGTAAGTAATGGTCTGCAACTGGATATCAGCACCTAAACGCAACTTTAAAACGGAAGCACTATGCTCATGCGCAAGATAATGCACACTTCCTCTTCGGGCATGGTCGGCATGGGCATGGGTAATGAGTGCTTGTTTCACCGGCCGCCATGGATCAATGTAAAAGTCTGCTTCCGGACAATAAAGGCCGGATGAAGTGAGCACTAGTAAGTCATCTGGGGTGTACATCCTTCCTCAATAAGAACTTGGTGCATTTGGTCATGAACTTTTTTGGCCAACGCCCGGGTATCTCCATGGGTATCTTCAGGATAAACGGGTGGTAAAATCACCACTTTTACTTTTCCCGGTCCGCCTTGGCTTCCCCAATGAAACAAGTCCTTCTGGTGAGGCAGGCGCTCTAAATTGTTACAATACACCACAGGAATCACAGGCCGGTTGGCTTTTTCAGCCAGTCGAAATGCTCCTTCTTTAAAAGGTAACAAGGTTCCGGCCTTTGGGTTTTGGGTGCCTTCTGGAAAAAGGACCAAATGGACACCGGACTTTAGGTCCTGATAAGCGCGCACAAAGGCCCGGGAACTTTGGTGAGGGTCATGCCGGTCGAAAGGAATATGCGTGTTTTTAAAAAGAATACCGAATAAAGGCAGGCGAGCAAGGCTGCCTTTGGCCATAAAATGAAAATAGCCGGGCATCCAACCATAGGCCAGAATGATATCAAGAAAATTTGTGTGGTTCGGGGTGAAAATATGGCCTTGGCCGGGTGGAATGTTTTCTCGACCCACCACATCTACTTTTAAACCCATGGACCAAGTGAGCCATTGGGCCCAAATGCGTTGCAATTTGAGGGCATGGGGAAAATGTCTCTTATCTCTAAAGAAATAAGCGAAAAAGGGATAAAAGACCACAAGGGTCAACAGAAAGTTAAAAAGGAAGAGCCCCTGCCAAATCAGTGACCCTAGCTTTTTCATGCCTTGGGTTGAATATGCAGTTCATTCCATTGAGCGGCATCCACTACATCCGGCGCATCAATCATGGTATCACGTCCGGCATTATTTTTCGGGAAAGCAATGAAATCGCGAATGGTATCTTGCCCACCGAACAAAGCGCAAAGTCGGTCAAAGCCAAAGGCTATGCCCCCATGGGGTGGCGCACCATATCTGAAGGCATTCAACAAAAATCCAAATCTTGCCTCGGCTTCTTCTTCTGAAAAATTCAGCAATTTGAACATGGCCGACTGTAATGCACGGTCGTGAATCCGAATGCTTCCTCCAGCAATTTCGCTGCCATTCAACACCAAATCATAGGCATTGGCTCTTGCTGCACCAGGATTGGCTTCAAATTTGGCCACATCGCGATCGTAAGGCGCCGTAAACGGATGGTGCATGGCAAACCACCGTCCCGCGTTTTCGTCGAACTCCAGCAAAGGAAAATCCAAAACCCAAAGGGGTTTAAATACTTTGGGATCGCGTAAGCCCAAGCGGTTACCCATCTCCAGTCGGAGCTCCCCCATCTGCTTTCTGGTTTTTTCCAAACCACCGGACAGTAGGAGCAAGGCGTCGCCCATTTTTGCATCGGCCTTTTCTAACCAGCTCCGAAGGACATCTTCTGAATAATATTTATCAATAGAGGATTTAACGGAACCGTCTTCGTTCCATTTTACATAGGCCAATCCTTTGGCGCCGATTTGCGGTCTTTTCACCCAGTCGGTGAGTTCATCCGTTTGTTTTCGGGTAAAAGCTGCGCCGCCCGGCACTGCGATGGCCAACACCACTTCTGCTTGGTCGAAAACAGGGAAATCATACCCACGGGTTTGGTTGGTAAGCTCCACGAAGGGCATGCCAAAGCGAATGTCCGGCTTGTCCGAACCATACGTGGCCAGTGCCTCGTCATATTGCATCCGGGGAAATGGGCCGGGATCGGTACCTAAAATGCTACGAAACAAATGGCGGGTGAGTCCTTCGAACATGGAGAGAATGTCTTCTCGCTCCACAAAAGCCATTTCACAATCTATTTGCGTGAATTCCGGCTGGCGGTCGGCACGTAAATCTTCATCTCTGAAGCAACGAACAATCTGAAAATAGCGATCGAATCCAGCCACCATAAGCAATTGCTTAAAGGTTTGAGGACTTTGGGGAAGGGCGTAAAAATGCGAAGGATGCAAACGGGAGGGCACAATAAAGTCCCGGGCTCCTTCCGGCGTAGACTTAATTAAAAATGGGGTTTCTACCTCTAAAAAATGTTGTTCAGAAAGGTACTTTCTGGTTTCAAGGGCCATTTGGTGCCTCAACTCCAGGTTTTTGCGTACAGCGGTTCTGCGTAAATCGAGGTACCGATACTTCATGCGCAACTCATCGCCCCCATCGGTTTGGTCCTCAATGGTAAAGGGCGGCGTTTCAGAGGCATTTAACACAGTGAGTTTAGACACCTGAATTTCAATGTCCCCTGTGGGTAATTGGGCATTTCTTTTTTCCCGCAAACAGACTTTTCCTTCGGCTTGGACCACAAACTCACGTCCAAGGCTTCTGGCCTGACTCAACAAATCCGGATTTACGGTATCGTTAAAGGCCAATTGCGTGATGCCATAGCGGTCACGTAAATCGATAAACGTCATCCCACCCAAATCGCGGGTGCGCTGAATCCAACCAGCCAGGGTAACTTGCTGGCCATCGTGCTGGGCGTTGAGTTCGCCACAAGTATGCGTACGGTACATGGTGCAAAGGTAAAGAAAGGTGGCCCATGAGTTCCACAAGCTCGAAAATTTTCCGGAAACCGTTTTCAAACTTGGACAAACGTGGCTCCAGCTGGGTCTTTTACGCTGTTTGACAAAAGGGAAAGATGGTTTCCCCCATCTTTTCCTTGCCTTTTTACATCAGGTCTTATTTCACAAAGACCACACGTTCTGTGGCATCGGAGTCGTCTTTCCCCTCAATTCGGTTGGAAGTGGCACTTACCAAATCCCAATCGTCGGATAACTCATCCAGCCCTTCAGAGCCGGTAATTTGAATGATGAGTTTAGAGCTGCTAGAGGAAGTGGTTCCCCAAACGCCATTTTGGATGCTTCCTCCTGGCATAATTGCCTTAAATACGCCGGCGGAATCGAAAGAAAAAGTGTAACCGGCCAGATCTTGGGTGTGGATGTCACCGGGTTTTCCCAGGTAATCTACCCGCCAATTTCCCCCTGTGATGTTCGCCGGAGAGGAAGCATCCTCTGAACAACCGGCAAGCAGGGCCAAACTCAAAAAAGCCAAACCTGCCATTTTAGGAATGAAGTGAGCCATAATTTGAAATAATTAAAAAAATAAATGTTGAATATATGGATGCAAATGAGTGGGTAAACGTTGCTCGGTATCGCATTATTGCCCCGTTTTTACATTTTCCAGCCATAGAAATGGCAAAGTGATAAAAAGTACCCTCATAGACATTTGTGGAAAAGCACGGAAAAGGTATATTTGAACACCAAAATTGTATCCTATTGCCAAACATCTACCTAAAAACATGTCACATTCTTTTTCATTTAACTGGTATTCAGCCAAATGAAAAGATTTACAGAAGGAATTAAGGGTTATCCATGATTGAATATTTAAAAGGAAATTTTACAGCCATAGCACCAACGCATGTGGTGGTAGAATGCAACGGAGTAGGTTATTTGGCGCACATTTCCCTTCATACCTACACCCAAATCCGGGACACGGCACAGGGTTTGGTGCTTACGCATCAAGTCATCCGTGAAGACGCGCACCAGCTTTTCGGTTTTTCCGAAGAACGGGAGCGTCATTTGTTTCGCTTGTTACTTGGCGTAAGTGGGGTAGGTGCTACTACGGCAAGGATGATTTTATCTGCCATGCCGCCAGATGATCTGGAAAAGGTCATTTTATCCGGCGATGTAGTAACCTTGAAGCGTGTAAAAGGTATTGGTGCAAAGTCTGCCGAACGAATTCTGATTGATTTGCGTGACAAAGTAGGCCGTGGGGAACCGGGCGGAGGTATGCATAGTTTGGTACCTGCCGCCGGAAGCGCTTCCATTCAGGAAGCAGGACTGGCACTTCAGGCCCTTGGCTTTGCACGGCCGGCCATAGACAAGGCCCTCCAAAAAATCCGAACGTCCATGCCTGCAGATACCACGGTAGATAAAATTGTTCGGGAAGCCTTAAAATATCTTTAACATTTTTCAGTTATCTACCGTTGACTTCTTCGTTTTACATACCATTTTTCAAACAACAGATGACACGCGGCTGGAGGCTGTTAGGGGTTATTTTGTGGCTAGGGATTTTCTCCCAGGCTGCTGCCCAAACAGATACGTCCAACCATCAACTCATGGGTCCCAGCTTACCGGACAATATTACCGAAGAAGTCACTTTTGATCCAACAACAAAAACCTACATTGTCGTTCAAAAAGCAGGAAATGTAGTTATTGGCACAGAAACCTATAGCGAAGAGGATTATCAGGCCCGTGAAATGGCACGGCAAACCCTAGATTATTGGCGAGAAAGAGAAAACAATCGCTCAAACAACAAAGAAGGAAATTCCCTTTTACCACCGGTAAATCTTGGAAAAAAAGACGGTGGACTCGGCCCCATTTCTATTCGACCTCAAGGAACGGCGGAAATCATCATGGGGATACGAAACAACCGTAATAACAACCCGAACATTCCACTCAACCAGCGTAGCATCACCACGTTTCAATTCGACCAAAACATTCAAGTCTCTGTTACGGGAAAAATTGGAGATCGCATCAACCTGAACAATGCCTTTAACACCCAAAGCATTTTTGCCTTTGAAAACCTCCTGAATTTCAAATGGGAAGGAAAAGAAGATGATATTTTACAACTGATTGAATTCGGTAACGTGAACATGGGTTTAACTGGACAATTGATTCAAGGTTCCAGTACTTTATTCGGGGTAAAAAACAAACTCAGGTTTGGCAGACTGACCGTAACCACCCTTTTCGCCCAACAACAAGGACAAAGGCAATCGGTCACGGTAAAAGGAGGGGCACAGGTAACACCTTTTGAAGTGATTGCCTCAAAATATGAAGCCAATCGCCACTATTTTCTCTCCGATTATTTCATGCGAAAATATGACGAAGCCAATGCCCGACTTCCTTTCGTAAATTCGCCCGTTAACATCACCCGTTTGGAAGTTTGGGTAACCAACCGGATTAATGCGGTAGAAAATGTTAGAAATATTGTAGGAATTATAGGACTTGGGGAAAACCTACCCAATACCGCCAATATTCTACCCAATAACCCGAACAACAATTTTAACCCGAGCCAACTGCCCTCCTCCATCCGGGATGTGACCAGCCAAACCTTATTCGATGTATTATCCAATGGAACAGAAATTGAGAAATTGACCAATGCTAGGCTGTTGGCCGCCAATGAATACACCTTTGACCCCATCTTAGGAACCATTTCTTTGAATCTTCAGCTCAATGCAGATGAAGTACTTGGGGTCGCCTATGAATACACCGCCGGCGGACAAACGTATAAAGTTGGGGAATTCTCCAACGAAATCGCCACGCCCGGAGCGCTGGTGGTAAAACTTATTAAAGCATCAAACTTGGATGTCACCAAGCCCAACTGGCCATGGATGATGAAAAACGTGTACAACATTGGTGGCTTCAACATTGGACAGCAGGAATTTACCTTGAATATTTTATACCAAGATACAGAAACCGGTGTGAAAGTGAACTACTTCCCAAATGCACCCGGTGTCAGCGGAACCCCCTTACTTCAATTGTTCAATCTCGACCGCCTCAACCCCCAAGGCGACCAAATCACCGATGGTTTCTTTGACTTTTTAGAGGGAAAAACCATCCGAGCCCAAAACGGACGTATCATTTTCCCGGTACGTGAACCTTTTTCAGAAGATTACTTAAGGCAAATTTTCACCCAAGCCAATCAATCGAATCCGGGTGTCAATGTGGAGGCCATGGTCGAGCGCTATGCCTTTAATGAGCTGTATCAAAACATTCAACAGCTGGCCGAATTAAATTTTGAGAAAAACCGATTTTACCTTGGCGGTAGTTATCAGGGTACGGCAGGAAATGAGATTAACCTGAACGCATTTAATGTACCACAGGGTTCTGTAACCGTCACCGCCGGAGGGCAAAAACTCCAAGAAAACATCCATTACTCTGTAGATTATGCCATCGGTCGGGTGCGCATTATCGACGAAAGCATCTTAAATTCCGGTTTGCCTATTAACGTAAGCTTAGAAAGCAACTCCACGTTTAATGTACAACAGAAACGCATGATTGGTACCCATATCGATTATGCATTCAGCAAAGAATTGGTGGTGGGCGCGACCATGATGAACCTGAGCGAAAGACCCCTTACCCAAAAGATTGATATCGGTCAGGAACCTGTAAACAACACCGTCTGGGGCTTCGATGTCAATTTTACCCGAAAAGTACCTTTCGTTACTCGCCTCATTGATAAACTCCCGGGCATCAATACCAAAGCGCCTTCTACTTTTACCTTTAATGGCGAAGTCGCAGGATTAATTCCCGGCGCCAATACCATCATTGACCCCAATGGCGAAGGCGGCGTGTCGTATATCGACGATTTTGAAGGCGCGGAAACGCCTATTGACATACGAAATCCCTTTTTATGGAAACTGGGATCCGTTCCACAGCACAACCCCAGATTTCCC
>CAZRHR010000080.1:0-11153 GCA_964599915.1 uncultured Candidatus Competibacteraceae bacterium
CCCTTAGAGGTGGTGTCCCCACCTGCTTCGGCCAGTCCCGCCAGCGGTTCTCCGCGCATTGCAGCGGCCCGCCAAAAAGCGGTTTTAGAACGAGTTTTTTCCAAAGTACCTTTATCCTGAATAACCTTTTAACGCATTTTTGTCATGATTATCTCCATGAAAGTCCCCAGTCCAGGAGAATCCATTTCGGAAGTTCAAATAGCCCAATGGCTTGTAAAGACCGGTGACTATGTAAAAAAGGACCAGGAATTGGTAGAAGTAGATTCAGATAAAGCTACTTTATCCATTCCCGCAGAGGCTTCCGGAAGAATTGAAATTCTGGTGGCCGAAGGAGAAACCGTGAATGTGGGTGACGAAATTTGTAAAATTGATACCAGTGCCGAAGCGCCTGCGGAGTCTGCGCCTGTAGCCGAAGCTCCCAAACCGGTGGCCGAAGCGCCCAAACCAGCGGAAACACCGAAAGCTACTGCACCGTCTGAGGTTTCTGCCAAGGCGGCTACACCGCTGGCTGCCACTATTATGGCCCAAAACAATGTACCCACACAAGCCGTACATGGTTCCGGCCCCGGTGGAAAAATTCAAAAGGCCGACGTGCTAAAAGCCCTTGCGGCAGGATTCCCCGCTCCGGCGACTGCTTGGGGTGGCGAACGGAATACCGAGCGCAAAAAAATGAGCATGCTACGCAAAAAAGTAGCGGAGCGTTTGGTGTCTGTGAAAAATGAAACCGCCATGCTCACCACCTTCAATGAGGTGGATATGACGGCTATTCTGGAGCTTCGTGCCAAATACAAAGAGGCCTTCCAAAAGCAACATGGCATTTCTTTGGGCTTCATGTCATTTTTTACCCGTGCAGTCACCGAAGCTTTACATGCTTTCCCAGCGGTCAATGCGCAAATAGATGGAGACGAAATCATTTACCACGACTATGCCGACATTGGCATTGCTGTAAGTACGCCCAAAGGTCTTATGGTGCCTGTTTTGCGCAATGCAGAAGTGCTGGGCTTGGCGCAGATTGAGTCCGGGATTAAAGATTTGGCGATTCGCGCCAGAGATGGAAAACTCACCTTGGAAGATATGAGTGGTGGTACATTTACCATCACAAATGGCGGCGTCTTTGGCTCGCTGATGAGCACGCCCATCATTAATCCACCCCAGGTGGCTATTTTGGGCATGCATAAAATTCAAGAGCGTCCTGTGGCTATTCAGGGCAAAGTGGAAATTCGCCCGATGATGTACCTGGCGTTAAGCTACGATCACCGGATTATCGATGGTAAAGAATCGGTTTCCTTTTTGGTGAAAGTGAAAGAAATGCTGGAGAAACCTGAATTGATTCTTTTCGGTGGAAAAGATCCTGTAGAGGTTCTTTTGGGACTGTAATGATTTGAATCAACTCCCGGATAAAGGGTCGCATGAGATGCGTTGACTCACGTTAGGCTCGAGGTGGGGGTAGGATGTTTGGTACGTGATGATTATTCTTGATAGATTCTATTTGGGATTTCGATATGATAAGATATCGAGATTTCGATATCTTATCATAGCCCACGATTGAAATCGTGGGCTAGAGTTTATGATTGAATTAAACATGAATGTGGTAATACATAGGCTTGAAGCCAATCTTTGCCCCCTAAAAAGTTAATAAGTGTTAATTTCAAGAGATGGCTATCAGTTTGTTTTTTGCAATCAATATTGATTTTTAGGATAGCGGAATGTAGGATAGTTCATGGAATAGCCCTAAATCAGGATTGTCTGATCAATGTAAATCAATGTATTTACTTTTAAAATAATTTTCTTGAAAGGTTTTAAATCTCTACTAAGCCACACTGCCAAATTTTTACTAAAGACCTGTAAGTCAATTTAATAAAATTATTTGAATTCAGTTTTTTGTTTATTTGTTGTGGTTTATAAATTTAAAATAGCTTAAATAACGCGAATGTTCTTTTGTTGACCTTTTGATATTTAAAGTTATACTTTTGCAATCGAAAAGGAAGTCTTGTGTATTTAAGTTTAATTTTGGGCGAAGCCATGCGTTGGTTGTTGCGCTATTTATTTACATCAAAGGAAGACCAAGGGGCAATTATCCGACTTGGCCTTTTTTATGCATATCCCCCCCCCCCCCCCCCATGTAACTTATTGTCAAATAGGTAAATATACTCTTTTTTCAGTAGTTTTTTTGTTTGTATTTATAGCTCTGACCCAATGGGTTGGGGCTTTTTTATTGCCTAACCTTCAAATTCCTTGACTTTTATGAAAAAGAATTTCTTTTTAATAAACTTCTTAGGTTCATGCCTATGGTTTCAGCTTCATGCCAATAATATACAGGTCAGTAATGTGACACTTGTGGACCAAAATGTTTCTGCTGGAATTAATCACCCATCGAACTTTACATTTATTGAATTTGATATAACCTGGGAGAATTCATGGCGAACGTTAGCTGCACCAGGGAATTGGGATGCGGCATGGGTGTTTATTAAATACCGAACCACGGGTAGTTCCGCTTGGAATCATGTGCGCTTAGCCCCGAGTGGCCATAACTTAAGCCCAACGACACCAACGACCTCTTACAATGTACAAGTGGGTTTGATAGATGAAAATGCCAACTTTAATGCAACAAACAATCCAGTGGTCGGCGCCTTCATTTATAGAAGCGCTAATGGTACTGGCACATTCACAGCAGAAGATGTCCGCTTGAAATGGCTTTATCGAGAGAATGGTGTCGGAGATAATGATATTGTAGATGTAGAAGTATATGCTATTGAAATGGTGTATGTGCCCGATGGGAGTTTTTGGTTAGGTAATAATGGTACAAATACCAATACGCCTAATGGTTTTTATAGTTATGGAACCCCATCCACAAGTCATCAAATTGTTTCTGAAAATGGCATTCCAGCGCAGGCTTCAGGATCAATAACACCAGGATGGTTGACCTTTCCAGAATATGGTAATAGTCAAGCTCAGTTTACTATTCTCAGTGCTTTTCCAAAAGGCTTTAAAGGCTTTTATTGCATGAAATACGAGGGATCACAACAAAATTGGGTCGACTTTTTAAATGCATGCACGAGTGGTCAACAAGCTAATTTATCTCAGACTGCAGGAGTAAGAAATGGGATTAGCAGTGCTTCTGGTGTATTTAGCACAACGCTACCTTTCGTTCCAAAACAAAGGAACAATTGGCCAGACTTGGCAGCTTACCTCGACTGGTCTGGCTTAAGGTTGATGACTGAATTTGAATATGAAAAGGCTTGTCGTGGCCCGAATGTTCCTGTAAATGATGAGTTTGCTTGGGGAAATACTATTTTATTCAACTTTAGCGGAACCCTTACCAATGCAGGTTCGGCAAGTGAAATAAGTACGACTTCTACAAATAATTGCGTATTAGCCCATAATAACACCTCAAATCCCTTAGCTCAAATCCGAAGTGGCGCATTTGCAAAAGCGGCTACCACTAGAAGTGAGGCAGGTGCATCGTATTATGGAATAATGGATTTAACCGGAAACGGAATAGAGACGGTGGCATGGACTGTAAATGGTACAATAGCAGGTGTGTCAAATTATTCAGGTTTACATGGTGATGGTGCTTTAACTCCCATTGGATACGCAGATGTAACGAACTGGCCCGGGCTGGCAGGAGGGAATGTAACAACCACTGGGTCACTTGTTGGTCTGAGGGGAGGAACATGGATTGATCCTAACCCTTTTGATATTCCCACGGAAATTAATTATGGTCGGGTAGCTAATAGGGCGTTGACGTCTGCCTTTTCAAGTGTGAATAGGGATGATTGGTATAACAGTGGAAAATGTATCCGAGGGGTACGTACTAAGCCTGTCAGCGGCGCTGAAACAAAATGAATTTGGAACCAAGAGGATTAGAAATGATTCGCCAGTATTTTTTGATACTTGCCTTATCCATAACACCTGTTGTTCTCCAAGCACAATATACTGGAGGTGATGGTAATGGTGATGTGAAAGCGGCAATGAACACTAAACTGTTAAGTGGAAATACTGGTTCTACAGGATGGTATTTTGGTGGAAATGGTGACGGTGATTTTAAGGCGTCTATTGGAAGCAAAATGCTCAACGGGACTTCGGTTTCATTGGTGTGGTTTTTTGGTGGAAGTGGCGATGGAGATGTGAAATCATCGAAGAGTAGTATTTTAATGAATGGAATTTCAGACGTAACTGCTTGGTTTTTTGGCGGAAGTGGTGACGGGGATATAAAATCCTCATCGAATAGTTCCTATTTAGGAGAAATTGAATGGGTAGGAACATTTAGTACAGTTTGGACTGTTACAGGAAATTGGAGACAAAATACGCTTCCTACCAATGGTAGAATTAAAATAAGTAGTGTGGCAGTTAATGATCTTCACCTAGATCAATCTAGATTTCTTCAAACCATTCAATTCCAGGGAGCTGGGAAAAAGGTTGTTTTAGGGAATCATAATTTAACAATTTCTGAGTCATTACTGGGCATTGATCTTAATAATTATATCAGAACCAACGGTACGGGTCAACTTGTGCGAAATCTCAATCCGAGTGAAGAGGTCCTTTTTCCCGTAGGAAAAGCCTCTTATAATCCGGTGACCCTTACAAACCGAACCGGAAGCCCAGATACATTTTCTGTGCGTGTTTATGATGTGGTATATGCCAATGGAGCGTCAGGGGCACTCACCCAAGCACCCCATGTGAAACTCACCTGGGATATATCCAAGAAAAGCGGATCAGCAGCAGCAGGACTTGGAGTAGATTTTAAATTTCAATGGCATGCTAGTCAAGAATCGCCAGGGATGGTTGATTATGTATTAAACCACCATAATGGAAGTGTTTGGGAAATACCGGCCAACATGGGAACTTCTACGTTAATTGGTACTACGGATAAATTTTTTAGTGTTCCAGAATACAAAGGTAGCTTCTCCCCTTTTGCCATCGGAGACAATCCGATAAGTTCATTGCCCATTTCATTGAGTGCTTTTACAGCGCAGTGTGTGAATGGACAAGTCCAATTGAAATGGACCACCCAATCTGAAATCAACAATGCATTGTTCCAGGTAGAGCGTTCTACGGATTTACTTCACTGGTCTTTATGGTCAACTTTGCCTGGGGCGGGAAACAGCACCACTCCACTGTCCTATGTCCTCACGGATACAGAACGACCCTTTGGAACGGTGTATTATCGCTTGTCTCAAATGGATTTTGATGGTTCCACCACTTATTTTGCGCCCGTGGCGGTGAGTTGCGAAGGGACACAAACCAAGCAGTTGCGTGCTTATCCAAATCCCACCTCGGAGGTATTGTACCTGGAATGCTCAGGTGTGACAGAGGAAAGCCAGGGCCAGATCAGGCTGTTAGACATGCAAGGTCGGCTTTGGTTGACTAAGGATTTTCATTGGTTCGAGGGTAGCCAAACTTTTCCCATAGAGGTGTCCGATTTGCCTTCCGGGATGTATCAGGTGCATGTGTCCCAAAATGGAAAATTGTGGCCCGTCATTCGTGTGTTGGTGGTCAAAAACTAGGCGGTGAATGAAGCGTTGCGCTGGGGCTTTGATGTATGGGCTCTTGATGTTGGGCTGGCACCTCCCGGATAAAGGGTCGCATGAGATGCGTTGACTCACGTTAGGCTCGAGGTGGGGTAGGTTGTTTGGTACGTGATTATTATTCTTGATAGATTCTATTTGGGATTTCGATATGATGAGATATGGAGATTTCGATATCTCATCATAGCCCACGATTGAAATCGTGGGCTAGAGTTCCCCGATATCCTCATTCCATAAATGGGGCTTTTCCTGAATGAAGTTTTCCATCATGTTTATGCATTCGGGTAAATCAAGGTCGATGACTTCGACCCCGTGAGATTCCATGAAGGCTTTGGCGCCGGGAAAGGTTCGAGATTCTCCTACGATGACTTTGGGGATTTTGAACTGAACTATGGTGCCGGCACACATATAACAGGGCATCAGGGTGCTATAAATGACGGTGTCTTTAAAGCTTCCTACGCGACCTGCGTTGTTTAAACAATCCATTTCGCCATGCAAAATGGGGTTGTTTTCTTGGACTCTTTTGTTATGTCCTTGGGCCACCAATTTTCCATTTTTTATAAGAACGGAGCCAATGGGAATGCCGCCTTCGGCTAATCCTTTTTTGGCCTCATCAATGGCCAAACGCATAAATTCATCCATGGTATTTTTTCTTTTTGATTCGTTATAAAGGTTTTCCCCATTGGGCCATGTATCGACTTACTCCTTCTTCCAAGGTTGTAAAGGGCTTGTCATAGCCTGCTTGCCTGAGTTTTTCCATACGAGCTTCCGTGAAATACTGGTACGTAGGCCTCAGGTTTTCAGGCATATCGATAAATCGAATGGGCGCATTGGGCGAAGTTTCTTTTACTACCGCCTTGGCCAAATCTAAGAAGGTGCGCGCCTGTCCGGTGCCTAAGTTATAGATGCCGGAGGTCGGTTGATGTTGCAAAAGCCAAAAAAGAACATCTACGACATCGTCCACGTAAATAAAATCGCGTTTCTGCTCGCCGTCTGCACATTCAGGTCGGTGAGACCGGAAAAGGGAAAGTTGGCCTGCATCCATAAGTTGATGTCGGCCATGCCAAACCACGGAGGCCATTCGCCCTTTATGATGTTCTCCTGGTCCATAGACATTGAAAAATTTGAGCCCGGCCCAAAAGGGAGGCGTCACTTTCTCTTTCAAAGCAAAAACGTCCATAAGGTGTTTAGACAGGGCATAAGGATTCAGGGGCTGAAGCTGCATGAGGTCCTCGTGGGCATCGCTGTAACCAAGGTCACCATTTCCATACGTTGCGGCAGAAGATGCGTAAAGGAAGGGGATGTGTTGTCGTGTGCAAAACTGCCAAAGACATTTGGTATAATCAGTATTGAGCCGTCGCAATAAGCCCATGTCTTGTTCCATGGTGTTGGTTCGGGCACCTAGGTGAAGGACGGCGTCGGGGTGCAGGTGGTTGGTTTTGAGGAGCTCCGGCAGTAAATCCCGGGAAATGGTTTCTGCTGGTTTTAGGTTTTCCCAGTTGGGCCGTTTGTTCTCTGATTGGAATTGGTCGACTAAGGTGACCTGATGTCCTAATTGTAGGGCGTATCTGGCCACGTGACTTCCAATGAATCCCGCGGCACCGGTGATAAGTAGGTGCATGTTCGGGGAAACTTAAAAATTGATTTCAGGAACCTCTGCCGGAACATGTAAACGACCGGCGGTTTTTTGTATAATCTCTTCAACGGAAATACCGGGCGCACGTTCCAACAAGTGAAAACCATCGGGACGAACATCGAAAACGCCTAAATCAGATACGATTTTTCGCACGCATTGGCGGCCGGTAATGGGCAACGTACAAGCCGGCAAAAGTTTGGATGCGCCATCTTTTGAGGTATGTTGCATGGCCACAATGATGTTTTTTGCCGAGGCCACCAAATCCATGGCGCCTCCCATGCCTTTCACCATTTTACCCGGAATTTTCCAATTGGCAATGTCTCCATTATCGGCTACTTCCATGGCGCCCAGCACCGTTAAATCTACTTTTCCTGCCCGAATCATGCCAAAACTCATGGCCGAATCAAAAAAAACGGAACCAGGAATGGTGGTAATGGTTTGCTTTCCTGCATTGATAAGGTCCGGGTCTTCTTCTCCTTCAAAGGGAAAGGGGCCCATGCCCAAAAGTCCATTTTCAGATTGAAGGACAATGGTCATTCCCTCAGGAATATAATTGGCTACCAAGGTGGGAATACCAATGCCGAGGTTGACATACATGCCGTCTTTTAGTTCGCGGGCAATGCGTTGTGCAATTTGTTCTTTGGTCAGCATGTGTAAATATTATTGACGTTTCCGGGTGGTCCGTTGTTCGATTCTTTTTTCATAGCCTGTCCCTTGGAAAATCCTATGGACATAAATGCCGGGCGTATGAATTTGATCCGGATCTAAATCTCCGGCAGGTACAAGCTCTTCTACTTCGGCAATGGTGATTTTCCCGGCCATGGCCATGAGGGGGTTGAAATTTCTGGAGGTAGCACGGAAAATCAAGTTTCCTTGGGTGTCTCCTTTCCAGGCTTTTACCAGCGCAAAATCTGCGTCAAAGGCATATTCCATGAGGTATTCCTTTCCATTGAAGGTGCGTACCTCTTTGCCTTCCGCCACTTCTGTTCCCACTCCTGCCGGAGTGAAAATGGCGGGCATGCCGTATCCGGAAGCAAGGCATCGTGTGGCCAAGGTGCCTTGTGGAATAAGCTCCACTTCTAATTCTCCTGAAAGAAGCTGTCTTTCAAATTCTGCATTTTCGCCCACATAAGAGCTAATCATTTTCTTGACTTGCCTTTTTTGGAGCATGAGCCCAATGCCAAAATCATCGACACCGGCATTGTTGGAAATGCAGGTGAGTTGTTTGACTTGTTTTTTGACCAGTGCATCAATGCAGTTTTCTGGAATACCACATAAGCCGAAGCCTCCCAGCATAAGCGTTTGGCCGTCCTTTACATCGAAAAGTGCCTCATCTGCATGGGCGAATACTTTTTTCATTCGTTAGGTATGTTTAATCGAATTTTGAGTTGAAATTTTCTTCCTTATCCCGAAAAATTTGTTCGGCTGCCTCTTCTTGACAATCGAAACCGTATTCTAGGGGTACTTCTGGTGCAGGAAAATCACCACGGTTCAGTTTAATGGTGGGATCATCATAAACTTTTCGCATAAAAAGCCCGAAAATCGGAAGGGCCATGTTGGCTCCTTGTCCATCTGCGGTACTGGCAAAATGCACGCTTCGGTCTTCGGCTCCTGTCCAAACCCCAGTGACCAAATCTGGTGTGCCGCCCATAAACCAGCCATCCGAGTTGTTTTGGGTGGTACCGGTTTTACCGGCTACGGGTTCTGTAAAGCGATATTTTCCACGCAGACGGCCGGCAGTTCCTTGTAAAACTACACCTTTGAGTAACTGCAGGGTGAGATAAGCGGTCTTTTCGCTCATCACTTCTTTTCTTTCCGGGGTAAATTGGGCAAGCAGATTTCCGTTTTTATCCTCAATGCGGGTGAGGAAAATCGGGGTCACCCTTACGCCTTTATTGAAGAAGGTTGCGAAAGCCGCCGTCATTTCAAAAACGGAAATATCTGGCGTTCCTAAAGCGATGGAAGGAACCGGGTCGATGTCTGAAGTAATGCCTAAGCGTCTTGCCATACTCACTACAGCTGATGGTCCGTATTGTTTCATCAACAACGCTGAAACATAATTGATGGAGTGGGCCAGGGCTTCCCTTAAAGTAACCATTTGGCCTTCTTTATATTCGCCGGAGTTCGATGGACACCATGGCTTTCCTAAACCGTCCTCAATACAAACCCGGCTGTTGGGTACGCGTTCGCAAGGTGAACGTCCCTCTTCCATGGCCAGGGCATACACAAAGGGTTTAAAGGTTGAACCCACCTGACGGCCGCCCGCCGGAATAATTTTTCCAGTTTTTCCATCTTGCTTCCCCGCGCGTACATGGTCGTATTTGAAATGCCGATAATCTATTCCTCCTACCCAGGCCTTGATATGTCCTGTGTGTGGATCCATCGCCATCATGCCGTTTTGTAGAAAGTACTTGTAATAAATGACGGAATCTCTGGGTGTCATTACCGTATCCACATCTCCCTTCCAGGAAAACACGGTCATTTCTACAGGCTGATTAAAAGCCGCTTGAATGTCGGCATCGGAAGCTCCAGCCGATTTCATGGCGCGGTACCGGTCTGAATTTTTGATGCCGGATTGAATGATGGATTCTTTTTCATCGGCCGTTAGGCGTGAGCTAAAAGGTCCATTTTTGGCTCCTTTTTTCCGTTTGAAAAAAGTCTCCTGTAATCCTGCCATATGGGTTGAAACCGCCCATTCGGCATAACGCTGCATGCGCGAATCTATGGTGGTTTTAATGCGCAACCCATCGGTAAAAAGGTTGTAGGGCTTGCCTGTAGTAGGATTAATGTTGGATTTACACCATACGTCAAGATCTTTTCTTAGTTCTTGCATGAAATATGGCGCAAGTTCGCCATGTCCATATTGATTTTTCTTTACGCGGACGGCTAAAGCATCGTGGTCTTCTACCACAGTGGTGGTTTTTAAAGAATCAAAAGCTTCGGGTGTGAGTTTGTTGTTTCGCACCATTTGTGCCAATACTACATTGCGTCGTTGGGTGTGGCGCTCTAATTTTCTGAGCGGATCATAACTGGTCGGTGCTTTGAGCATACCAATCAGGGAAGCCGATTCTTGAATGGAAAGTTGGGCCGGCTCTTTTCCAAAGTAGACCCTCGCAGCAGATTGAATGCCAAAACTTTGTCGACCAAAATCGGCGCGGTTCAGGTACATGGTCAGGATTTCTTGCTTGGTATAATTTCTTTCCAAGCGGAAGGCGATCACCCACTCTTTGAATTTTTGGCGGATGCGTTCGAACCGGCTTTTGGGTTTTTCAGAAAAAAGTAATTTAGCCAATTGTTGGGTGAGGGTAGACCCTCCGCCTTTTTGTTGTCCTGTCACCAAACCACTGACCACCCGGCCCAATGCACGCGCATCTACACCAGAGTGCTGGTGAAATCTTTCATCTTCCGTAGAAATTAGGGCGTCCACCATGTGGGGTGGGATATCTGAATAATCGATATTGACACGATTCTCCACATAATACCTTCCTAGCACTTTTCCATCTTCGGCATAAACGATGGAGGCGAGATTGAATTTTGGGTTTTCTAAATCATCAAAGTCTGGTAAGGGTCCGAAAACACCGATGGAAGTAATGATTAAGATGAAGTAAAGTAGCAGGAGTGGGGCGTGAATAACCCACCACACATAGGGCAAAAACACAAAGGATTTAGCTGGAGATTTTGGATTTTTTGCCGACATAGGTTAAGGCTTAGGGGTGGAATAATGCTCAATTCTAAAGCCAATGTCCAAAATTCCGGGGAGCAATCCGTTGGCTACACGCATGGTATGCATGAGCTCAAAGGTATAGGGTCCGCGAAGAGGGAAATGCACATTCTCCCGGAATAAAAAACGCGCATCGCAAAGGTCTCCTGCGCAGTCTCCCAAGGGCTTGCCGGAAGGTTCCATCAGGTAAAACATGAGGGAATCTTTGGATTTTTCTCCATCCGGATAGGTGGTATGTAAAAACAGGTAAAGGTTTTGAAAAGGGTAG
>CAZRHR010000081.1:0-11106 GCA_964599915.1 uncultured Candidatus Competibacteraceae bacterium
AAGGTCGGCAGAAAGTCCCCATTTAAAGCGGGAAAGCAAGCGTTGCTCCATGCCTTGCAGGTCCACCGGGGCTTTGTCCGAGGTGAGAATAATTTGTTTGCCGTTTTGGTGCAGGTGGTTGAAAATGTGAAAAAACACGTCTTGGGTTTTTTCTTTTCCTGAAAGCACATGCACATCGTCCAGAATAAGTACGTCGATCAGTTGATAAAAATTGACGAAATCGCTGGTGGTGTTGTTTTTTACAGAATCGATAAACTGATTGGTGAATCGCTCGGCCGGTACGTACAATACGGTTTTGTTAGGGAAATTCTTTTTGATTTCAATACCAATACCGTGAACGAGGTGGGTTTTTCCCAACCCGGTATTTCCATATACAAGAAGCGGGTTAAAGGAGGTTCCGCCGGGGTTTTTGGCTACGGCATATCCGGCAGACCGCGCCAATCGGTTACAATCACCTTCAATATAATTTTCCAACGCATATCCCGGGTTCAGGTTAGAATCTACATTGACCTTTTTAAGACCGGGAATGATAAATGGATTCTTAATGCCTTTGGTGCCATTGATTTCCACCGGCATACTAACGGCTGGATTGGCAATGGCTTTAGATTCAGAAGTAGGAATTTTAACCGTATAGGGTTTATCACTATGGTAGTTATTTTCCATAATGATTGAATATTCTAAACGACCCTCGGGTCCAAGTTCTTTGCGAACTGTTTTCTTGAGCAAGGTGATATAATGCTCTTCCAGCCATTCATAAAAGAATTGGGAAGGCACTTGGATCGTCAGCACATGGTCCTGCAACTTTACGGGACGAATGGGTTCAAACCATGTCCTGTAACTTTGCGGGCTTACATTGTCTCTAATGACGGCCAAGCAATTTTCCCAAACCTTATGAAGTTCATCACCCATAATAAACCTCTCTCTGTGTTAAATTTTTGTAAAATTCTCTAAATGTCAAAACGCGATTGTGTAATCTAAAACTTAGGATTGGCGCACGTTTCCGTACAACGGAACAAATATTGACAGAAAAAAATGTAAAAAAAAATCCATGTCATATTGTTTTTTCAGAAACTTCAATTATGCCTCCAAAAGCAGTTTCCATTTCTCCGTTTCGAGCGAAAAAGCAATCGATCCTTCCAAGCCTTAAGCCAGCCCAGCCTACTTGATTGACCACAACCTTTTTACCCTCCGCATTGGACAAAACGGTGGGTTCGTCTAAAAAAGTATGGGTATGGCCACCTAAAATCACATCTACATTTTTACTTTCAACAGCAAGGCCTAAGTCGCTAATTCTTTTCTCTTTATACTTATAACCAAGGTGAGAAAGTACCACCACCATATCACATTTGGCCTCTTTTTTAAGGAAAAGTGCCTCTCGGTTCATGGCCGTCACTGGATCTGTATAGGCCAATCCTTCATGGTTTTTATCGGATACAAGTCCTTCAAAATCTACACCCAAACCAATGACGCCCAATTTGATGTCTCCCTTTTTCAAGATTTTTGAGGGGGAAAATCCTTTTCGTAGGCCTGCATCCAATACGGCATAGTTGGCGTTGACAAAAGAAAATTGGGCATGGGGCATCATTTTCCAGAGGCCTTCTATGCCATTGTCGAAGTCATGGTTGCCAAAAGTGGCCACATCGTAGCCCATTTCACTCATCATTTTGAACTCAGGCTCCCCGCCATAGATATTAAAATAAGGCGTGCCCTGAAAAATATCACCACAATCTAAAAGTGCAACGGGATAACCTTCTCCTCTAATTTTTTTAATCAAAGCGGCACGCATGGCCATGCCGCCCTGGTTGGGATATTTTGGATCATTGGCAGGAAATGGCGTTATATGGCTATGCATATCATTGGTGTGCAACAAGGTGATCCGCGCCAACCCTTTTTCTTTCCAAAAAGATTCTTCCAACGCCCATACCGAAGGGGTCAAGGAGGCCATACCTACGCCAAGACCGGCCTTACCCAATTTCTCTAAAAACCGTCTGCGATTCATCATGGTTGTTCCGTTTGGCTGATTCTACCATCTAGGGTAGCCGAAAGTGTGCGCCCCTGTGCTTTGGCTTGTATAAACGAAGAAATGATCATATCGCGCAACAAAAGACCGGTTCGCACGGGTTTGGCATGGGTCAAAAAGGTCATTTTATCTCCACCACCTGCCAAAAAATCGCTGGTGGCCACCCAATACGTTTTTTCCGGATTCCATGGCTCTTGGCCCACCATGACTTCCTTGGTTCCTACATTTACACGCAATCCTCCGATAGGCATGATGGGTTGGTCTATTAAAAAGTCAATCATGGCGGCCATGGAGGCTGGTTTCATTTCTACCAACACCAATTCATTGTCAAAGGGCATGAGTTGAAACACATCGCCTCGCGTGACGGGACCTGCTGGTAATGAGTTGCGCAAGCCTCCAATGTTCAACAAGGCGAAATCCACTTGGGGATGCTGCAATTTGGCTTGTTCCAACACCAAATCTGCCACAAAGTTCCCCAGCAGGGTTTCCGGTTTGCTTCGTTCTTTGGGCATGGCCACAGCCGTGTGTCCCACCACTTCTTGCATTAAACTATCCACTTTCCGCCCGTAATAGGCCTGAAGACTGGCTATTGCCGAATCTTCCGGCAGCGCCTGAATCGCTACCCATTGAACTTGTACGTCCTTAATTTGTAAAGGGGGCTTACAACCGGCTAAAAGAATGCATACACTACAAAATACAACTGGCCATTTCATGCTTTAAAAATACAAACCCTTCTTTCAAATGAAACCTTTATCCCTTCTTTCTCTGATTAGTTTTAATTTTCATTTTAATAATCAACGTGTTACAAGAAATAATTCGTCCTGAACCTAAAAAAAAACTCCGCCATAAGGCGGAGTTTAAGGAAAGGAAATGAATGATTTTAGGCTTTTTCCATCACCACAGGGGCAGCTGCTTTCATTTCATCGGTTGCGATGTCTGAAAATTTTGCGAAGTTGTCATTAAACTTCACGGCTAAACTATTTGCCAACTGCACGTAGGCTTGTTTGTCTGCCCAAGTGTTTTCTGGATTCAATAATTCATCCGGCACGCCTGGACAAGTCACTGGCATTTGCAAGCCGAAAATGGGGTGGGTTTGGGTAGGAACGTCGTTGAGTTCACCGTTGAGCGCGGCTGTAATCATGGCGCGGGTGTAAGATAACTTCATCCGGGAACCGGTTCCATATGCTCCACCGCTCCAACCCGTGTTGATGAGCCAAACTTTGGCATTGGACTCTTGGATTTTTTTACCCAGTAATGCGGCGTATTGGGTGGGATGCAACGGCATAAAAGGTGCACCAAAACAAGTGGAAAAAGTGGTTTGTGGTTCAGTGACACCTGCTTCTGTTCCTGCCACCTTGGCCGTGTATCCGGAAATAAAATGGTACATGGCTTGTCCGGCAGTAAGTCTGGAAATAGGAGGTAAAATGCCGTAGGCGTCGCAGGTGAGGAAAAAAATGTTCTCCGGACTTTTTCCCATACCATTTTCCACGATATTTTGGATAAAATGAATGGGGTAGGAGACCCGTGTGTTTTCTGTGATGCTGTTGTCGGCAAAGTTCACTTCACGGGTGCCATCTACATAACCCACATTTTCCAATAAGGCGCCGAACTTGATGGCCTCATAAATATCCGGCTCCTTTTCATGGGTTAAATCGATGGTTTTGGCATAACAACCGCCTTCAAAATTGAATACAGTTTGGTCGCTCCAACCGTGTTCATCGTCTCCAATCAACTGTCGGTTTGGATCGGCGGATAAAGTGGTTTTTCCTGTACCGGACAGACCGAAAAACAAGGCCGTATCTCCATTTTTGCCCACGTTGGCGGAGCAATGCATAGGAAATACTTGGTGCTGGGTGGGGAGTAAAAAGTTGAGGGCAGAGAAAATTCCCTTTTTAATTTCTCCCGTGTAGCCGGTTCCTCCCACAATAATCATCTTGCGGGTGAAATTTAAAATGGCAAAGTTATGTTGGCGGGTGCCATCTTCTGCCGCCACCGCCATAAAGGTGGGGGCGTTAAGGATGGTCCAATCCGGGCTGAAATGCTGAAGTTCCTCGCGGGTTGGTCGAATAAACATGTTGTAAACGAACATGTTAGACCAAGGGTATTCAGTGATAACCCGTGCTTTTAGCCGGTAGCTTGGGTCTGCACAAACGAAAGCGTCCCGCACATAAATGTCCTTACCGGCAAAATGTTGGATGATTTTTTGGGCCAGTTGGTCAAACTTTTCCGCCTCAAATGCGATGTTGTGGTTGCCCCACCATACGGTGTTGGTGGTAATCTCGTCCTTGACAATAAAGCGATCCTTAGGACTTCTGCCGGTAAACTCACCTGTATTCACGGCCAAGGCACCCGTTTGGGTAAGCTTGCCCATGCCTTTCAACAGGCTGTGTTCAATAAGTTCTGCGGGTTCTAAATTCCAATAGGCTTTGTTGTAACCACGCAAACCAAGTGAAGCTAAATCAGCACCTGGTGTTTTGAATCCTAAATCGCTCATGGATATTGCGAATTTCGTTCTTTGGGGAATGAGGTAAAATGTGGGGTCAAAAGTAAGAATTATTCAAAAAATGGATAGAAAAAATAAAACCTTATCGCCGACAAGGCTTATTTTTTTCCATTCTTATATTTTTACCTTTGATAATCAGTTGTTTAATTTCCTCCTCAAGTTGCATTTTTTGCTGCTCAGTAAGTTTTTCTGCACCAATGCACACATCGACCTCTCCTTCACGTCCCCAACCTACTTTCTCGATGGTAAGCTGAACACGCTGAGCAGCCTGAAACTGAACAAGCAAGGCTTCTAACTGCTTTAAGTTCTCATAATCAATTCCATACGCAATAGAAAAATACGAAATATGCCAGGTGGGAACCCATACTGAAGCTTGTGCATCTGCGGGTACGCTTTGGGTGGAATCGGCTGCTTTACCTGAGGTTTTACATCCAATTTGGGTAAAAAAGAATGTAAGAATCAATAAGCCAGCGAAGACAGGATTATTTCGTTTCATTCGTTGTAGGATTTTAGGGTTGAAATGACCATTTTAAATGCCGTAGTAAGGCGTCCGCTTCCAAAACTTTTCCCGTGGCCATTTGGCAAAGTTGGTCTGAGGAATACAGGCCTCCATGTTGGTAAATATGGGTATGAAGCCACGCTTTTACCTGTGACAAATGACTGGCTTCTAATCGGTCTAGGCTTTCCAAATGGAGCGTGGAAGTCACGGATTCAAACAATTGCGCGGCCATCATGCTTCCGAGACTGTAGGTGGGAAAATAACCGAAGGAACCGTGAGCCCAATGAATGTCTTGCATAAAACCTTGTTTGGCTTGCGGCGGTCGCAATCCCAACCATTGTTCATACAGGTCATTCCAGCAGGCTTCCACATCCTGAATGGCCAAACTGCCTTCAATCAATTGTTTTTCAATTTGGAAACGAATCCAAATATGAAAATGATAGGTGTATTCATCGGCCTGAATGCGAATGAGGTTAGGCTGCATCCGGTGAAGTTGAGGCATCATATCGGCCACGGGAGGAAGGGGATAACCCGTTTCTTTGAGCCATGCTTCTTGGTGTACACCTTTCCAAAAAGCCTGACTTTTTCCTATATGATTTTCCCAAAGCCGGCTTTGACTTTCATGCACCACCAAAGACCGGGCGGAACCTGCGGGGAGTCCGGCTTCCTCTTCCGGCAATCCCAATTCATACAAGGCATGTCCGCCTTCGTGTAAAAGTCCCCAAACCAAATCATCCGGCTGGTCTTCATGGCATTGATGGGTTACACGCACATCTCCGGCATGCAAGCCAATACAAAATGGGTGAGGCGCAACATCCATGCGTCCTTTGGAAAAATCATAGCCCATGTGTTCCAACAAGGCCCGGCCGAACTTTTTCTGGATCGACGCTGCGATGGGCCCCGGAATGGCCTGTGCGGCTTTCCCGTCCGTGGCGTTGGAAAAACCGGGAAGTTTTAGACCTTCTACCAATGCTCCCAGCACCGAAGTTACTTTTTGGGTGGTGAGTCCGGGTTCATAGGGGTCTAAAAGGGCATCGTAAGGATGTTGGACAAATCCTAAGTAAGCCGCTTCTTCCTGTTTCATGCGAACCAAGTCACGGAGGGCTTCCAAATAAACTTTTGTATCTCCATTTTCCCGGCCTTTAATCCACGCTTCAAAAGTTCGAGAAATGGTGGTGTTTAAGGCGATGACCCAAGGTTTGGGTAGTTTTTTCGCTTGTTGAATATCCCGTAAGACCATGCGGGCATTGGCCCGGTCTTTTTCCGTGATATCAGGGTCTTCCGTTAATTGGGCAGCGGCATCCTCCCATGATGTGCTTGTTTGTAAATCATGGATTTGTCCGGTTAATTCGGCCAATTGTCTGGAACGAACCTGAAACCCGCCCGTGGGCATCATGACTTCTTGGTCCCATTGCAGCAAACCCGCTATGGAAGAAAGGTCACGGATTTTTAGGGCATGGTCTTTAAAAGCTTGTAAGGTAGACGAGGTCATGATTTTGTTGATTTACCGGAGAAAAACCCTAGGGTGAGGATGAGCCAACCCACCATCAGGGTAAGTCCGCCCAACGGGGTAACAGGTCCTAAAAATTTCACCGGCCAACCCAAAGCCCCTAATAACGTAAGGCCATAAATGGAGCCGGAAAAAAGCACCACTCCTCCAATCCAACACCGCTGAACCCAAACCAACCAGGAAACCATTTTTAATTGTTTTCTAAGACCAATGATACCGAGCAAAGCCAAGGCATGAAACATTTGATATAAAACCGCGGTTTTGAAAGCGTCCAGACCCGTTGGAGGTAAAATATCTTTGAGGGCATGCGCACCCAGCGCACCTAACATCACCGCAGTACCACCCATGATTCCTGCGATTGTACCTGTTTTTTCCATTTTTTAAGGACTTCTCTTAGGCAAATATACCCGTCCAAGGTGGTTTCGCTGTATGTTTGCAGCAAATTATTTCATCCGGAAAATGAAAAAGGTATTGGTTGTAGGTGCCGGAAAATCTGCTACGATATTGATTCGGTATCTGTTGGAAAAATCGGCAGAAGAAGGTTGGCAAGTCACCGTGGCAGATCTCGATCCACAATTGGCTGCGCAAAAATGTGCGGGTCATCCCCATGGAAAAGCCCTTGCTTTTTCGCTACATGATGAACACTTGCGCCAATCCTTGGTGCGTGACCATGACCTGGTGGTTTCTATGCTGCCACCCGCCATGCATTTGACCCTCGCCAAAGACTGTTTGCATTTTGGGAAATCCATGGTGACCGCCAGTTATGTATCGGATGAAATGGCCGCTTTGCATGAAGAAGCCAAAGCCAAAGGGGTTTTATTGCTCAATGAAATGGGCGTGGATCCCGGCATTGATCACATGACCGCCATGGAAACCCTCGACGATTTGCGAAAGCAGGGCCATAAAATCATTGGATTTGAAAGTTTTGCAGGTGGATTAATGGCGCCGGCCTCTGAGGGCGGGCCTTGGAAATATAAATTCACTTGGAATCCCAAAAATGTTGTCATGGCCGGGGCCGCCGGACCGGCGAGGTTTCTACACCATGGACAATTAAAAAATATTCCTTATACCCAGCTATTTCGCAGAACCGACCACTTAGACATTCCGGGTTGGGGAGCGTTTGAGGCCTATGGCAACAGAGACAGCCTAAAATACCAAACCCTGTACAGGCTGGAAGGCGTTCATACTTTGTATCGAGGCACTTTGCGCCGCCCTGGATTTTGCGCCGCATGGCATTTGTTAGTTCAAATGGGACTGACCGATGACCAACATCCTTTATCATGCACGCCCTCATGGACTCGCGCGGCCTTTTTACGCACCTTTTTACCCGAAATGCCGGGTCACAGCCTGCCACAAATCGTGTCCCGTACCTTTGGTCTTCCTTTAGATGCGCCCGAACTGGAAAAATTAGCCTCCTTGGGACTTTTCTCCGACATTCCTTTGGATTTAGAAGGAGCCTATACGCCCGCCGATATTTTGCTTTCTATCCTTCAACAGCATTGGACCTTGTCGCCCGGAGACCAAGATTTGCTCGTGATGTTGCATCAGTTTGAATATGAAGACCAAGGGGAAGTGCACAAGTTGCAGTCGCACTTATGCCTCACCGGAAAAAATGAGATGGACACCGCCATGGCCCTTACCGTAGGACTTCCAGCCGCCATTGGGGCATGCCTTATCCTTCAGGGAAAAATTCAGCTCACAGGCGTACATATTCCTGTTTTACCCGAAATTTATGAACCCGTTCTAGCGGCGTTGCGTCAGGAAGGCGTTTTCATGGATACCTATTCAATACTTTAACAGAAAAAAATAAGACAATGGAATACAGAAGGTTAGGCAAATCAGGATTACAAGTAAGTGCCCTGTCTTTGGGGTCGTGGGTTACCTTTGGGAATCAGATTTCCGATGCAACGGCCGAAGATTTAATGCGAATGGCCTACGAAGCCGGCGTCAATTTTTTTGATAATGCAGAAGTGTATGCAGAAGGTCGGTCCGAAGAAGTCATGGGGAGAATTTTGCAGAAGGCAGGCTGGGGCAGAGATACCTTTGTGGTGTCGTCAAAAGTGTATTGGGGCGGAGAGAAACCAAACCAAAAGGGATTAAGCCGAAAGCATGTGATGGAAGCTTGCCATGCGGCATTGCGTCGTTTGCGGGTCGATTATTTAGATTTATACTATTGCCATCGTCCGGATCGGCATACGCCCATGGAAGAAACCGTTTGGGCCATGAACGACTTGATACGTCAGGGCAAAATATTGTATTGGGGCACCAGCGAGTGGGAGGCCGCTACCATCATGGAAGCACATGCCGTGGCCAGAGAAAATCATTTGATTCCGCCCACCATGGAGCAGCCACAATACCATATGTTTCATAGAGAACGTATGGAAAAAGAATACCGCCATTTGCTTACCAAACAAGGCATGGGAACCACCATTTGGTCTCCTTTGGCGAGTGGTTTACTTACCGGAAAATACAATAATGGTTTACCCGAAGATACCCGCGCCACATTACCCGAGTTAGGCTGGCTCAAAGACATGCTGACCGGACCACTTGCGGTTTCCCGTATAGAAGCGGTGCGCAGTTTACAAGCCCTTGCCGATGAGTTATCCCTTTCCTTGCCACGGCTTGCCATTGCCTGGTGCTTGAAAAATCCTGCGGTTTCCTCTGTCATTCTAGGCGCCTCAAAGACTAGCCAATTGGAAGAGAACCTCAAAGCCGTAGAAGATGTAGCCCTTCTTTCCGTCGAGGTGATGGAGCGCATCGAGACCATTTTAGGCAACAAGCCCGCCATGCCGGTTTTCGGCTAAAGGGTGGTTTTTGGGAGAAATTGGGTGAGGTTGAGCGTAGCCGAAACCGGTAATTGAATTTATCATCACGCCCAACCATTTGCACGCCATTATCCGTTTATCCGGTAGGGGCGAATTGCATTCGCCCAATAATAATGTCCCAACCGAATTGCATTCGCCCGATCAAACGGGCGTTTGCAAAACGCCCCTACGGTCACCAACGCAAACGGTTGGGGCCATTATTCGTGGTTACAAATCATCGGTTACCAGGCAATTGGGTTTAATGGGTTTTGATGAAAAATTATGGCAACGCAATTATTTTGAACACATTATTAGAAACGAACAATCCTATCAAACCATTTCGGAATACATAATCAATAATCCCGCAAAATGGACCAACGATACATTTTTTAAAAAGTGAAATTCACCGAAGAAAAAATAATAAAAGGCAGACGATGAATAAATATAATCCCCATGCTCACCACCGAAAGTCCATTCGATTAAAGGGATACGATTATTCGCAAGCAGGATTGTATTTTATCACGATATGTTGTCAGGATCGGATTTGTAGGTTTGGCAATGTGTTCAATGGGAAAATGATATTGAATGCATATGGAATTATTGCATTCAATGAATGGTTGAAAACTGCGGAATTACGACCAAATGTCGAATTGGGCGAATTTATCATCATGCCCAACCATATGCACGCCATCATCCATTTATCCGGTAGGGGCGAATTGCATTCGCCCGATAATAACGGCGCAAACGAATTGCATTCGCCCAATAATAATGGCGCAACCGAATTACATTCGCCCGATCAAATGGGCGTTTGCAAAACGCCCCTACGTGCATACACCGCATCCATCGCTTTCATTAACACATCACAGGCTTTTTTCAGCTGGGTGGGTGTGATAATTAAGGGCGGCGCAAGTCGCAAGGCCTTGTCATTGAATAAAAACCAATCGGTTAGTAATCCGCGGTGCAGGGCCTCTCGAATAACGGCGAAATTGGTCTCTGTATCTGTAAAATGTAAGGCCAACAATAAGCCGCGGCCGGAAATGCCTTGAAGCAAGGGATGGGTCAGGGTGGATCGAATCCATGCTTCGTGTTCCTTCGCTTTTTCCGGCAATTGCTCCGCCTGCAGCACGTCTAGCGTAGCGGCTCCGGCGGCACAACTTACGGGATGACCTCCAAATGTCGTGATATGACCCAACACGGGCGAAACACTCAAGGTCTGCATGAGTTCCGGTGAGGCGATGAACGCTCCCAAGGGCATGCCTCCGCCAAAGCCTTTGGCCAAAACAAGGACATCGGGTACCACTTCTTCTTGTTCAAAACCAAACAACGACCCGGTTCGGCCAAACCCGGCTTGAATTTCATCTAAAATCAATAAGGTTCCGGTGAAAGCGCAGCGTTCTTTCACTGCCTTTAAATAACCGGGTAGGGGTGGCAATGCACCTGCTTCGCCTTGCACTGTTTCCATCACCACACAGGCGGTCCGACAGGTGATTTTTTCCAAATCTTCCCAATGGTTAAAGCGAATATGGCGGACTCCGGGCAACAACGGACGAAAGGCCGATTTAAAATATTCTGAACCCATAATAGACAATGCGCCATGACTGCTGCCATGATAGGCATTTTCACACGAAATGATTTCATGCCGTCCCGTCGCGCGTTTGGCCAGTTTTAAAGCGCCTTCGATGGCTTCTGACCCGGAATTCACAAAATACACCGATTGAAGCGCCGAAGGCAACACCTTCGCAAGGGCAGAGGCAAATTTGACTTGGGGCC
>CAZRHR010000082.1:0-11087 GCA_964599915.1 uncultured Candidatus Competibacteraceae bacterium
GGTCATGGGTGCCATAACTACTTTGTTCTGTAGTGTAATGGACCCTAATTTTCCTTTTTCAAGTAATTGCATCATGTGATGTATTTAGATTTTTATGGTTTCTGGTAAAAGTGAGAGGTAGGCGTCTAAATGTTGGTTTAGCCCGTCTGCGATGTCCGGCGTGGGAAGCAAGGCATGAAAATGTTGGGATAAAAAATGGTCCACTTGTTCAAGTTTGCTAAGTCCTTCAGATGTTGGCGTTACCCATAACGCGCGTCGATCTTTGGTGCAATGCTGGCGTGTTACCCAACCTTTTTCCTGCAACTTGTCCAATAACCGGGTTACATTGGATTGGCCATGTATCATTCGTGAACTGAGGTGGCTGGCCATCATTGGATTCCCTTTTTGCCCGCGTAAAATCCGCATGACATTGTATTGGGGATGGGTCAAGCCTTGGGTTTTTAAAAGTTGATTAAGGTAGTCTTCAATTTTTGTTGCGGTAAATAGCAATAGAATAAAGGCCCGCTGCTGAGAAGATGAAAAGGTGGTGTGTAAATGCGCTTCTAAACTTTTCATACCACAAAGTAAATATAATTGTAGATACAATAATTGTATTTACAATTAAATTTCGTTAAGCAGCACGTTTTTCCTCTTAACTACCTGTGGAGGTCTTGGTTTTACTTGCAGCCCACCCAAGCCATGCAAACAGCATAACAGATAGACAGCCAAGTGGATTGAGCCAAAGCCATGCCAATTGTATGACATCGTATTTGTCCATAAAAAAGAAGCTTAATACCACCACTTCTCCTAAAATAGCCACGAGGAGCATGGTTCTATCCGGAATTCGTGGGAGGAAAAATGCCGTAAGAAAAATCCCAAGCATGGGGCCATAGAATAGCGAGCCAAGGATATTCACGGCTTGAATAAGGTTGTCAAAAAGACTAAATACAGCGGCAAATCCAATGGCTGCCAATCCCCAAAGGGTGGTGGCCCAACGCGTGAATTGAAGCTGCGCATGGTCATTGTTTTGCAAATACTTTACATGCCGCAGCATATCTACTACTGTGACTGAACCCAGTGCATTAAGTTCTGAGCTGGTAGAAGACATGGCGCCGGAAAAAATCATGGCCAACAAAAGTCCCACCAAACCGGTAGGCAAATAATGCATGATAAAATGCAGAAATACATAATCTCTGTCATTGGGCTCGGCATTGGGAACTTTGGCTTTAATGGTTTCTCTTACGCTTTCCCTCAGGGCTTTTTCTTCTTTCAAATGGGCTTGCCAGTCTTCCTGCCATAAAGTCGTAGGCACGCCGTTTGCCACTTTTTCAACAAAGGTGTTCCGCTCTTCCAGAAGGGATTGATAGGAAGCGTCCCACGCCACTTTATCCTCTTTTATTTCCGAGGCCTCATAGTTTTCTTGGTTAAAATGCAACGGCCCGGGGGTCAGGGTGAAAAATATAAACACCAATACGCCAATAAATAAGATGAAAAGTTGCATGGGTATTTTGAATACGCCATTGAATAGCAGGCCAATTTTCGCGCTTCGAATATCTTTTCCTCCTAAATACCGTCCTACCTGACTTTGATCAGTCCCAAAATAGGCGAGGGAAAGAAAAAATCCTCCCAAAAGTCCAGACCACACATTGTACCGGTCATCCCAATCCCAGGTCCATTGAATGGCATTGAATTTTCCGGAGGCTTCTGCAAGGGTAAAGGCGTTTTGCAGTGGCATTTTTTCTTGAATTTGAAACAAAAGCACTCCTGCAGCCACAAAAAGGCCTCCCATCATCACCAGCATTTGCCATTTTTGGGTTTGTGCTACAGCTTTGGAACCTCCTGATACGGTATAAAGGGTGACCAATACCCCAATGACAATATTGGTTAAATGTAGCGGAATGTCTAATACGGTGCTAAGGACAATACTGGGCGCATAAATGGTAATTCCAGCCGCGAGTCCCCTTTGCACAAGAAACAAAAAGGCAGTGTAGGTTCTGGTTTTGGGACCAAAGGATTGCTCCAGAAATGCGTAAGCTGTATAGACTTTTTGTTTGTAAAATAAGGGGATGATGACGAATGCCACCACTACCACCGCCAGCGGCATGCCAAAATAAAACTGGATGAACCGCAGTCCATCATCGAATCCTTGGCCCGGGGTGGACAGAAAGGTCACCGCGCTGGCTTGGGTAGCCATCACAGAGATCCCAATGGTCCACCAAGGAAGATTTTGGTCGCCAAGTAAATAGGAGTTTAGGTTTTTTTGTTTCCGGTTTTTTAGTACCCCATAAAGCACAATGGCCAATAGGGTTCCAATAAGCACCAACCAATCGAGTACATGCATGTGGTTAAATTTTTATCTCTGGCTGTTTTTGTAGGGCAATAAATGCCTGCCAAAGTAAACGAGCGGCTTCGAAGGGAGTAGTGGTTTGTCGCGCCACTTCTTGGTTCATTTTTTTCCAGAGGTCCTGCATTTCCGGGGCCTGGTACATGGCTTGTTCCCAAAAATGTTGTAATGTCTCTTTAAGCCATTCTAAAGTTTGTTGGTGCCTCAGTTGGGGCAAATGGGGTTGTAATTGTGCTTCGGCGGCAAGAAGTTGGTCGCGAAGTTCAATAATGCCGGTTTGTTCCAATGCAGATACCAAAAGCACCTCAGGCACCAAGCCATAAGGGTGTGCAGGCAATAAGTGAAGAGCATTTTTTAATTGTCTGGCCGCCAAAGACGCAGAGGGTTTTCTGTCGCCTTCTGCTTTGTTTACCACCACCATGTCTACCATTTCCATGATGCCGCGTTTAATCCCTTGAAGTTCGTCTCCTGCACCGGGTATGGCTACCAGCAAGAATAAATCGGTCATGCGTTTTACGGCAATTTCACTTTGACCGACTCCTACAGTTTCTACTAAAATAAGATCATAGCCTGCCGCTTCGCAAAGGTAAATGGCTTCTCGTGTGGCTTTTGCAACCCCTCCAAGCACGCCTTCCGAGGGGCTGGGTCGAATAAAAACTTCCGGATGACGCGACAACTCCTCCATTCGGGTTTTATCGCCTAAAATAGAACCTCCACTTACCTGACTGCTAGGATCTACGGCCAACACAGCTATTTTTTTGCCAAGGGATAAAAAAGATAATCCCAGCGCCTCAATCAGTGTACTTTTCCCAGCCCCCGGAATACCTGTAAGTCCAATCCTAAGTGCTTTTCCTGCATAAGGAACCGCCATTTGAAGTAACTTCTCGGCAAGCAATCTTTGGGCAGGCTGCTGATTTTCTAAAAGGGTTATGGCCCTCGCCAAAGCAGAACGGTCACCTGAACGAATGGATTCCATCCAGCTTTCCGGGGTTGGCAAAACGGTTTCCTGCTTTTTTTTAGGCGACCAGTATGGATTGATATGGCCTTCCTGCATCAGGGCTGATTTGGAATCAAAATTCTTAAGATATCCTCTTCAAGGTTGGCGCCTTTGGGTGATTCTACTATGCGCCCAACTTCTTTTTTATCGATGTACAAGATGAAAGTGGGTACTTGCACAATGTTGAGGGAATTAAAACCCTCGAAGGCGGCCTGCTTTTGTTCATCCACCCCGTAGATTTTAAATTGTTCTTCCGTAAAACCAGCCGTTTCTATAATTTTTAAAAAATAAGGTACATACTTCTCGGAGTCTTCGCACCAAAAGCCCATCACAATTTTAAACGTAAGCTGTTTGCGGAATTTTTTGAGCATTTGAACCGCTTCTGCCTGAGGCTGATATTGGGTGTAGCCCGGAGCGAAAGTAGGGCCGAATTTTTTATTGAATAAAATATCTCGAGCGACTTTTCCTACTGGAATTCTATTTTCATCGTATTGTGCCATTCCACTTGCCATATATCCTAAAAGGCAAAAAATCAGTAAACCATGTTTGAGCATACTACAAATATAGGGTGTTCTCTTATTTGATGTCGGTTTTTATCCATTTAATCCACAGAGGCGGTTGGTTCTTTCGGGTCACCTCTAACATATACCAGCCGGCCGGCCAGATCTTGGTGGACCAACCATTTCCCCAGGTTTCGGCTTGAAAAACTTGGCCGAGCGCATTGGTGGCCCTGATGCGCAGCGTCTCTTCGTGTAGAGAGGGAGAAAGCGCAAAATATTGGTTTCCGGGATTCGGAAAAATGATAGGTCCCTCCAAGGCGGGCATGGATGATTGAGATAAATCGAAAGCGCGTCCTTGAAACCATTGGAGGCCTCCGGCATAATTTCCGGCAATGAGCTCTGGAAAACCATCTTGGTTAAAATCGAATAGGGCAGGAGCGCTTCGGATACCCACTTTGATGAATCCTGCGTGGTCACTCACCAGCCTGAATGTGGAGGCCACCTGCATCTGTGCATCGTGGAGCTCGTCATAATGGAAAAATGTTCCGCCCAAACTTCCCACCATGAGTTGTAATTTTCCTTGATGCGTGAAAAAGTAGGGAATGGCATACCCTTGGCTTCCTAAGCTTGGATGAACGGTTAGCACATCTCCTAAATTAACGATATCCGGTGTAGCTTGGAAAAGTGGCATTTGGGCGGTGCCATAATTTTTAAAAAATTGCAACCTACCATTGCGGCTTCCTACCACTAGGTCTATTTTTCCATCTAGGTCCAAATCTACACAGGCGGGTGCCAGATCCGCATTTACCTGAATCCCTGCCCATGGGGATTGAGACAATACAAACTGAGGTTGGGTAGGGCTGCCAACATTTTCCAGATAATGCAATTGGCCGGTTCGCTCCCCCACCACCAAATCTGCGTCGCCATCTTGGTCGAAATCTGCGAAGGAGGGAACCAAATGAAACCAGTTTCTGGTGGAAAGCTGCGCTAAATCTTCAGTTTGAAGTTCATATTGCCAGCTTCCGTCTCCGTTAAAAACCGGTTTGAACCATGCTAATTTCGCGCTTTGGGTCCTGGATTGGTCGTTCCCGATGATTAAATCGGGAAGGGATGTTCCACTTAAAAACGCTAGGGTAGGGTAGGCGCCAGAACCTAGCTCAATCATGCGGTCTTGTAAAAATCGCTGGCTAATGAGTGAAAAATCAGGCAAGTTGTTTTGTCCATTATTTTGGTAAAACCAGACGCTGCTGCGATCTTCACCCACCCCCATATCATTGGGCGAGGCCAATAAATCTTTGATTTGGTCTCCATTGGCATCCACATAAAATGCCGCAGGAAAGGTGGGAATTTGAATGGATTGTGCAAGCTGAAGGGTGGCTGGAAAATTCGCTTGGGTCGAGGTGAAAACGGCCTTATTTAGGTTACCGCCATTGAGGAGAAGCGCCATTTGATTGGCGCCTGCATCTCCAAGGGCCAGGTCGACCAAACCATCACCGGTGAAATCTTCTACGAGCATTGTGGAGCCTGCATGTCTGGGGCCGCCGGGATTGGGCACACCACCGGTCCCACTGCAACTGTCGTTTAGAAAAAGTTCAGACAGGCTGTTTCCTTCTCTAAAAACACCCCAGTGACTGGTTTCAAGTTGATAGGTGAGGGTGTCGTTCCGGCCAAACCACTCCATTCCCATGTGGCGGTGCCATTCCACACAGCCACCCAAAATATTGAATGTAAGTAAATCGATGTCGCCATCTTGGTCAATGTCTGCCAATGCAGGAATGTCCGCTAAACTTACAAATAGGTTGGCTGGGATACTTCCGTATCGTGTTGGTATGGCATCCGTGATTTTTTCAAAAGTTGGAATGCCTTGGATGAGGCCAAGGTTTTTCCAAACACCCACGCCCTGTAACGTATATCCGAAAATATCCGGTTTTTGGTCTCCATTATAATCGACAAGCAGGGCCCATTCTCTCAATGCGGGAAAGCCTACGGCCAATTCAGGGGCATAACGGAACTGGGTGCTTCCGGACAACCCTTCATGCACAAAAACAAGCCACCGCTGCCCAGTGCGATCAAAGACCACCAAATCCTGCCGACCATCTTCATTGAAATCTGCGTTAGACCATTGAGGATTATTTAAACCGCCTGAAAATGCCAGGCTGAAAATACCATTGGAGCCAGCCACAGAAGGGGCTTGTTGTTCAGAAAAAGACAGTCCGGACAGGGGTGTTTGACTCCATCCCAAAGAGGCTGAAACCCAAAAAATGAAGAGAAAAATGGGAAACCCGTAAACAGAAGTGATTTTTATGTTTGAAAAATATATCTTTGCGTTCATTTTTCAAAAATAGCAATTCGCACAATCTATATACTATGCAGAATAAAGGAGCGATTCAATTCTTCGCCATCCTCCTCACGTTGGCCTGTATTTATCACCTGTCTTTCACCTTTGTAACCAACCGTACAGAGGCTGAAGCATTGGAAATGGCCGGTGGCGATGTCGCACGCCAGCAAGCTTATTTAGACTCCATTGGGGGATCCGAAGTGGTTTGGAACATTGGGTTGGCTTCTTATACTTATGCAGAAGCAAAAAAACACGAAATCGGTTTAGGTCTTGACCTTCGCGGAGGTATCAATGTAACCTTGTCTGTAAGCAAAGGGGATTTATTGCGTGGTCTTGTAAAGAATGCGGAAGATCCTTCTTTTGCCAAAGCCCTTGAATTGACTTTGGCACAGGAAAAAGCTTCTCAAGACAATTTCATGACTTTGTTCGTACGGAATTTTGAACAAGTAAATCCCGGCGCATCATTGTCTGCCCCTAATCTTTTTGGACACTCTGGCCAAAAGATGATCAATGGCCGCATGACCAATGCAGAAGTGGAGCAGCTGTTGATTCAAGAAGCTGCCATGGCCGTAGATCGTACGTTCGAAGTATTGACATCTAGGATCGACAATTTTGGTTTGACCCAGCCTATTATTCAGCGTTTACAAGGTTCCGATCGGATTCGAGTGGAACTGCCAGGTGTACAAAATGAGAAACGAGTACGCGAATTGCTTGAAGCTCCTGCAAAGCTAGAGTTTTGGGAGACGCTTGAGGCTGGAGAGGTGCTTGGAAGCAACAATTTACAAAAGTTGAGCGATGCTGTAAAGCGTCATGTAGCCTTAGGCAAAACGGAGGAAGTGGCTCAGGACACCAACGCAACTGAAGATACGCTTGCCACTGTAACTAACGATACAAATACTGTTGCAGCTGAAACACCTGCGGACACCAATGAAACCGCTTTACAATCAGACTCACTCGGCGCAGCTACAGACGATCCTTTGTTTGCCATTTTTGCACCCAACGTGGTGAATTCTGAGGGATTTAATGGGGTTCCTCCCGGCCCAGTTCTTGGATCCGTTGCCGGTATTCACAAAGAGCGCTTCCTTGAATTCATGGCGCTACCAGAAGTGAAACGAATTTTGCCTCCACAGATTAAAATTTCTTTTGGTTTCAAACAGGATGAAACCGGTCGTTGGCCTGTATATGCTTTGCGCAATACCGCCGATGGTCAAGCGGCTTTGTCCGGTGATGTTGTCATTGATGCCAACTTTCAGCCGGATAGCAAAACCGGAGGTTATGAAGTGGTCATGAACATGAACGCTGAGGGAGCTTCTGCTTGGGCTAGTCTTACGGGTAAAAACAAAGGCAAAAGCGTTGCCATCGTATTGGACGGCGTGGTGTACAGCGCACCTACCGTACAGGATAAAATTTCAGGCGGAACGTCTTCTATTACCGGTAACTTCTCTTTCGATGAAGCCAAAACCTTAGCTTCTGTCTTGAAATCAGGAAAATTACCAACCAAAGCACTCATTGAGGAAATGGCCGTGGTGGGACCTAGTTTAGGAAAACAATCCATTAATGCAGGTCTAACTTCACTCGCTCTAGCCTTTGTATTGGTGCTGCTTTACATGATTTTCTATTACGGCAAAGCAGGTATGGTAGCCAACGTGGCATTGCTTGCCAACGTATTCTTCTTGATTGGTGCACTTGCAGCATTCAATACAACGTTGACCCTTGCAGGTATTACAGGTATCGTACTCACCATTGGTATGTCAGTAGATGCCAACGTATTGATCTACGAAAGGATTCGTGAAGAATTGAGACAAGGTAAAAGTCTGAAACTTGCGTTAAATGAGGGGTATGATAAGGCTTACAGAGCTATTATTGACTCCAACATCACCACCATGTTGATTGCCTTGATTTTGATTTTCTTTGGTGCCGGTCCTGTGAAAGGTTTTGCTATTACCCTGTTTATGGGTATTCTCACATCCTTGTTCTCCGCTATTTTCATCACACGTCTGATTTTCGAAGCACTCCTGGCCAAGAAAAAAGACATCAGCTTTAGTTCCAAAACCACAGAAAAATTGTTTTCCAATATTCAATTCGATTGGTTGGGAAAAAGGAAAATGTTCTACGCCATTTCTGGTGTGCTTGTGGCCATTAGCCTTGGAGGAATTATTTTCAAAGGCTTCAATTTAGGCGTAGACTTGAGCGGTGGTCGTTCTTATGTGGTTAAGTTTGATAACACCAGCGTGTCTACCGAAGCTGTAGCACAAGCATTGACGCCTGCATTTGGTGGCGAAGCGCCTGCTGTGAAATTATATGGTGGTGCAGATGCTGTGTCTATTGTAACCAAGTTTCGTTTGAATGAGGATGGCGCTGAGGCCGACCGTTCAGTGGAAGAGACCATCTACACTGCGTTGTCCGGACTATATACCAGCCCCATTACCATGGAGTCTTTCATTGATAAAAATGAATTAGGTATCATTTCTTCCGAACGTGTTGGACCTACTATGGCCCGTGATGTAGCTTACAAATCCTTCTGGGCGGTTATCATCTCTCTGGTGGTTATGTTTGGTTACATCTTATTCCGATTCAAAGGATGGCAGTATGGTACAAGCGCCGTGGTCGCTTTGCTTCATGATGTCGTTATCCTTCTTGGTATATTCTCTCTTTTAAGTGGTATTTTGCCTTTCTCCCTACAGGTAGATCAGGCAATCATCGCTGCGGTACTTACAGTGATTGGTTATTCTATCAATGACACAGTAATTATCTTCGATAGAATCCGGGAATACCTAACGGATGGTCGTAGAGGCACCATGAATTCTTACATCAATGATGCATTGAACAGCACGTTGGGAAGAACCATCAACACCTCAGTTACCGTATTGGTGGTGTTGCTTTCAGCTTTCCTTTTCGGTGGTGAGGGCATTCGTGGCTTATCTTTCGCCATTCTTATCGGGGTGGTTGTAGGTACCTACTCATCGCTTTGTGTGGCTGCACCTTTGGTGGCAGATTTGAAAGCGAAATTTTCTAAAGACAAAGCCTAACATATTTTCAATAAAGTAAAAGGCGGGATGTAATGTCCCGCCTTTTTTGTTTTATCGCTCCCAAAGATCAGACTCGAAAGTCCGGATATGTTCTCGAATTCCTTCTCCGGCAAGGATGGCATCCACCCCCTTGTGCACAGAAGCTAGCGTTCGGTCGTACACATTGTCCTCTTTATAAATGATGGATTGATAATAACGGATTTGAAAGGCTTGTGCAAAAGTGATGGTGCTTTTGCTGTTTTGGGTGTTGTAAAATGGAAATTCAAATAGATAGGGTCGGAGTTGTTTGAAATCAATCCAAAACATGTCCTGATAGCCTACCAATTCACCCGTAGATGGGTCCATTATCTGACGCACAGGACAAATGGCCTCTGGAAAATACCTCAGGGTACTTCTTTGTTTATCAAATACCCATTCTTCCCGGATTCTGAAAAATAAGATGCTACTGATGTCCAAAGGTTCGTGAATGACCTGCGGTTTTTCCAGATAAGGAGGATTGGGTTCGGGAATCATCACGGTATCCGTTCTGCTTCCCAAAGCCAATGCGGCTTGGTGGCTCATGGGCTCCATAAAGGCATCATCCCGGTAGGGCGTAACCCGATGTTCCTCCAATGCCTTTTTCAAAATTTGAAAAAGAGAATATCTTCCCGGCGTGGGGTGGACTGGATACATCCAGGGATGATTCATTTTTTGTCGTAAATCAATAAGACTCCACACCCGTTTAGACCACATGATGTCGGCCTCGCGCAGTTCAGGTTCTTCAATGACCCTGGTGGGCATAAAGGTTTGCGCTTGTAGGGCCAATCCGGCCATACTTACCCCTAATAAAGTCCATGGCGTACGCATAGTTGTTGAATTGAAATGTGGGGTAGTGGTGTTTCATCTGTAAACAAAACGCTTTCTTTGTCGCTTTTAGTATATCCAAAGCACCTTTCATGCCAGAACCATATATTGCATGGGATGCTGTCTACCAGCATCCGCTTCCGGAGGGACATCGATTTCCTATGGAAAAGTATGCCTTATTGCCTGCCCAATTGGAGTACGAAGGAACCGTTTCTAGTTCTGCCTTTTTCTCTCCTACGCCATTGGCAGAATCCCATTTGTTAAGGACACATAAGGAGGAATATTGGACAGCTTTGAAAGCGGGACATTTAGATCCTCGGATCATGCGAAAAACCGGTTTTCCTTGGTCCCCAGCCTTAGTGGAAAGAGAGGTCCTGATTATGGGAGGAACCCTTCAGGCCGCTGAGCAAGCTTTGCTTACAGGCATTGGATTTAATGTGGCCGGGGGAACCCACCATGCATTTGCGGACCGTGGAGAGGGGTTCTGCTTATTAAATGACCAAGTGATTGCCGCAAATGCATTATTTTTTGCGGGAAAAGCCCAAAGAATTTTTATTGTAGACTTAGACGTTCATCAAGGAAATGGAACGGCGGCTTTATGCGAAAACCTTCCGCATATCTTCACGTTTAGCATGCACGGGGATAAAAATTATCCCTTTCACAAGGAAAAATCATCTTTAGATGTGCCCTTACCGGACGGCATAGATGATAGGACCTACTTGGCCACCATGGATCAATATTTAATGCCGGCCCTCGATGCTTTTGAACCGGATTTCATTTTTTACCAAGCAGGTGTAGATATTTTAGCCGAAGACGCATTGGGTCGATTAGGGGTCAGTTTGGCCGGATGCAAAGCACGCGACGAAAAAGTACTTCGCTATGCCCACCGAAACCAAATTCCCATGTGTGTGAGTATGGGTGGAGGGTATGCACCTAAAATCCAAAGTATTGTTGAGGCCCATGCACAAACTTACCGTTTGGCCGCTTTTTTATATTTTTAAGCACTAGTGTCCGATAAAAAATAAAGGAGCGGAAGTTTTCCGCTCCCCCTTCGTTA
>CAZRHR010000083.1:0-9967 GCA_964599915.1 uncultured Candidatus Competibacteraceae bacterium
GTCTTGGAGATGAAGTTTTTTCTACAGGTTGGATATCAGAGGGGAAATTGGAAAAACTCATGCATGCCATGTCTGCATTTTATCATTTAATGAAAGTGCATGAAGTAGTGCAATGGCGAGCCTGCGCCACGAGTGCCATGCGAGAAGCGAAAAATGGTGTAGAAGTGGTGCGGCTTTTAAAAGAAAAAACCGGCATTGCCATTGAGGTCATTCATGGCTCCGAAGAAGCAGATCTTATTTTCAACTCTTATTTAGAGGACATGCCCACTTCAGCACAAGCCTTTCTTTACATTGATGTGGGCGGAGGATCTACTGAACTCACTTTATTTTCAGCCGGCAAAAAGGTCTTTTCAGAATCTTTTCCCATGGGAACGGTAAGAACCCTCCAAGGAAGTGTCGCGCCGGACACGCTTTTGCGTATGCAGGAAACTTTTAAAAGACTGGCACTTGCTTTTCCACAAATGTCGGCCATTGGATCGGGCGGAAACATCATCAAGTTGTTCAAAATGGCGGAAATAATAGTTGGAAAACCGCTGAAGCGTAGCAAACTACGAAGCATGTATAAAAATCTTTTGGCCCTGAGTTACGAGGAAAGGGTACAACAATTGGGCTTAAATCCAGACCGGGCAGACGTAATCATTCCGGCAGCGGAAATTTTCCTTCATGTATGCAAACACGCCAACATAAAGGATATTTTTGTGCCTAAAGTTGGATTAAGTGATGGTATTGTGCGGCAACTTCACGCCAAACATGGACTTACCCAACCATAACTTTTCCGGCAGACACTTTTGCACCTATTAAGTGTAGCATGTTAAAGAGGCCGAAATACGTTTTGTTCACGTAGATGATATGCCGACTGCCTCTCGCAGCGCCATAGGAGCGGCTTCTTGGGTCTTTGGCCAAACGCTCGCCCAAGTCATTTAAGGCAGTGAAAAAAGCTGCATCACCAAAATCGAAAGTTTCTTGGTCAAATGGCTGGCGTAAAAGTTCGAGAAGTTGGCGAAACGAGGAAATAAAGTAAGCCTTTTCGTCCTTTCCGGAGGTAGGAAGTAGAATCCCTAATCCTGTTAAGGTATGTTCCATCACCTCATCGGAAAGCAGGTTATTTGGATCTAACATGGAAAAATAGGCCTCGTAAAAATCTTGGGGAACAGATTTGACACATCCGAAATCCAATACTCCTAGTTTACCGTCCGGTGTTACCAGAAAATTGCCGGGATGAGGATCTGCATGGACTTGGCGAAGTTGGTGCATTTGAAAATCATAAAAATCCCAAAGCCATTGTCCTATTTGGTTGCGGGTGTCTTGGTCGTGTGCGCTTTGCACCCATTCTGTAAGGGTAGTTCCTTCCAACCAATCCATGGTGAGCACCCTGGATCCGCTAAAAGCCGGATAATAGACGGGGAAAACAAGTCCTGGCAAATGTTGGCATGCCTGACTAATGGCCATACTTTGCTTAAGCTCCAGCACATAATCCGCTTCTTCCAATAGTTTGGCTTCTACCTCTTCAAAATAAGGTCGAATTTCACTTTCATTCAAATCGAGCAAACGAACCGCGAAAGGCTTCACCAATCGGAGATCACTTACAATGCTTTCCGCAATACCGGGATATTGAATTTTCACCGCGAGGGGTTTTCCATCTTTTTCAGCCCGATGTACTTGGCCAATGGAAGCGGCATTAGTGGCTTCCAAATCGAAGAAATCGAAACAGGCTTGCGGGGTGACACCCAAAGATTTGCGAAAGACCTGGGTAATTAATGGACCAGAGAGTGCTGGTGCTTTGTATTGCGACTGGCGAAAAGCATCGAAATATTCTGTTGGCAACAGATTTTTGTCTGTGGCCAGCATTTGAGCCATTTTCAAAGCACTTCCTTTAAGCGTGCTCAGGGTTTGATAGATATCTTTGGCATTTCGTTGGTTCAATGTGGACGTATCTGCCTCACCTGTAACCATTTTATTGGCATAATGCCTGGCATAGTTGAGTCCAATTTTCGCGCCTGTGGCCACAAATTGACTTGCACGGGCTACTTTGGATGTAGGAATTTTGTTTTGGCTCATGCCATTTTAAATTGACGAAACAGGAATTTAACCAAGTCTATACCACTATCAATGCCGCTTGGGCCGGTAAGGTCGAACACCCATCGAACACTTTTCTCGATGGCCATATCGGTATCGGTAAATCCTGCACTTTGGTCTTGAAGCCAGAAATTGAGAAGAAAAAGGAATTGTACCCAAGCTGCTTGAGGATATTGCCTTTCAAGTTGCCAACGCGCTTGGATTTCATTGGAATCTACACCTTCTTCGGTTAGGTCTTGAAAATACCGCATCAAATGTTCCTTAAACTTCTTGTTTTTGAGAAGTTTGGGGTCACGAAGGTCGCCGGAAGTCCATTTAAAATAGGACCTTTGGGCTTGGGCCTCCTGAAAAAAAGTGAAATAGAAAGACAATAATTTTTCCTTGACGGAGTACGTTTTATACGTATCGTCTTGTGCGAGGGTGTTTAAAGTTTGGTGAAGCAATTGTACCCAAGTATCTTCTTCCAATTGATCGAAAGAAGCATAGGAGGCATAGAAATCTTTTTCGGTCAAGTCCCTTTTCATGCAGAACTTGGCGATGGATTTTGGCCTCCGGCCTTTGGTAACAACATACAGCTGGTAGGCGCTTCTCAACGCAGATGCTGCATCGGATGAGACGTTGGTCGTTTCGGTTTCCATAGGAGTATTACTGAACTATGAAAAAACACCCGAAGCCAAATAAAAGTTTAAGAAGGAGGCTTAAATTAAGCTTCTTTAGTATGGTTAGTTGCAGCGTTGCTTTGCTCTTCGGACTGCAACCTGTCGAGCAAACGACGCATGGATTGGTTTTGCTCCCTTAAAATGGCAATAACCTCTTCTTTTTCCCTGATGATTCTTTCGTACAATTCGTTTTCCTGCACGTTGACAGGTACACGAAAAGATTCACCGGATTTAATTTCCTCTCCAGGTTGAATCAATTGGTGAATAGAAATACCCAAAATTTTAGATAGACTTTTTAGGCGCTCAATTGAAATTTTGGTGATACCTAATTCGATTCGGGAATAGGCATTTTGAGAGATGCCAAGTTGGAGTGCCATGTATTCTTGAGAATAGCGGCGCTCTTCCCGCAGGGACTTTAATTTTTTGTGAAGTTCCATTATGTAAAATGGTTAGTTTGGACACGTAACTGCACAAATATATAAAAAAAGATTTACCTAATTTCAATATGTAACAAATTTTTAGGTTACACAGAAGAAAAAATTGGATACTATCTAGGTAGTTTACATCTAATTATACATAACTATCTAATTGTCTGACACATTTAATAAACTTAAAATCAGCTATTATATAAGAATTCACCAATCAATTAATTGTTTCAATTTGTCATTAGCAGCTTATCTCCATTTCACTTAACATGTTTGCCACACCTTTTGTGCAATGATTTGTTATTTTTAACAGCCATGAGCGACCAAATGGACCATCCTTTCACCACCTTTGGTCACTGAAACATTGCCATGAGGAATCTAAGCCATAATTTGTTGTTGGTTTTAGGGCTATGTGCCGGTTCTTGGGTACAGGGTCAAAAACCAATGACCTTGCAAGCCTGCCTGGCCCATGCCGAGCAACATAACCTTTCTTTACAACAAGTAAAACTGCAAGTGGCGCAGTCCAGGGTGGCGGTGATTCAATCTTGGGTGGCGTTAATGCCCTCACTCAATGGAAGCGCCAGCCAGTCCACCAATTTCGGTTTACGCTTCGACCCCACCTCAGGTATTCTTCAAGACCAGAAGTTTGAAAGTTTTTCTACCGGAATCTCTTCCAATTTTGTCATATTCAATGGCCTGTCCAATTACAATAGCATCGCCCAAAACCAAAAAAGCTACGAGGCAGAAAAAGCGGGCTATGCACAAGCCATTGATGATTTACATTTAAATGTAACCGACTTGTTCATGCAGGTCATGTTTGCTGAGGAGCGATTAAAAATTACCGCGAAGCAATTTGATTTGCTCAAAGCGCAAACTTCACGCATGCAAATGCTTTGGGAGGCTGGAAATGTGGTAAAAGGTGAATTTCTCACCCTTAAATCACAAACAGCCACCCAAGAAGTGCAATTTATTGCCGCCCAAAATGCTTTAAAAATGGCCAAATTAGCATTGGCCCAAGCTTTAATGCTCGAACCGGAAACGCTGGTGTTGAGTTATCCGCCGCTTGATAGTTTAGAAAATGTGATGACAGGGCCTTTGCCCGATCCAAAGAAAGTGATGGCTTCGGCAGTGACCATGCGTCCAGGGCTGATTGCTGCGCAATTGCGACGTGATGCCGCACGTTTTGGGTTGCGAAGCGCGAGGGGGAATTACGTTCCTACCATTGGATTAAACGCCTCGGCAAGTACCATTTACTCAGGACTTCGGAAACAAAATCCTTTTGATCCGAGCAGCCCACCCATTCCTTTTAACCAGCAGATGAAGGAAAACTTTGGGCAGCAGGTGAGTTTTTCACTCAGCGTTCCGCTATTAAATGGATGGAGCACCCGTGCGGCGGTGCAACAAGCCAAAATTGGTTTGGCAAGGGCTGAATTGTCCATTTTGGAGCAAGAAAATCAGTTAAGAAACACCATTGAACGAGCCCATGCCGATGCTTTGGCCGCGTATCAAACCTGGCAGGCCAACCAAATCAACCTCCAGGCACTGGAAGAAGCACGCCAATATGCCGAAGACCGATTCTCTGTTCAGGCCATCAACGCACTTCAGTTTAATGATGCAGTAACCCGCTATTTTCAAGCCCAAACCGAGCTACTTATCGCTCATTACGATTTTATTTTCAAAAGCCTCGTGCTCCAATTTTACCAAGGAAACCGTTTTAAATTTTAAGTCATGGATTTGTTGAAAAAGCCTTTTACCTATGCCATCATGCTTATTTCCATTGGATTGGGCATGGGTTGTGGTGGTGGAGACGCCATCATGGTTTCTGCGGATACGGTCGCCGTTAGGGATATTTTTGAAACGGTGTCGGCTTCTGGAAAAATCAATCCTGAACTGGAGGTGAAAGTGAGCTCAGATGTGTCCGGAGAAATAGTTGAACTCCATGTGGCCGAAGGTGATTCGGTTAAAAAGGGAGATTTGCTTATGGTCATCAATCCGGATTTATACCAAAGTGAGTTCGAAAGAAATGAGGCGTTGTTGCAACAAACCCAAGCCAATTTAGCCAGTGCAAAAGCCAGGTTTTCCCAGGCGAAAGCACAATTTATACAGGCTGAAGCTGCTTTTAAAAGAAATCAATCTCTCTTTCAGAAAGAGGCCATTTCACGGATGGAATTTGAACAATCGGAAACCCAATACTTGGTGGCACAAAGTGAAATGTAGGCCTCAAAACAAAGCATTGCAGAGGCAGAATTCAAGTTATAAATTACTCGCGCAGCGCTTACCGCAGCCCGCAAAAACCTGGCCCGAACCCGCATTTTGGCGCCCCTGAGCGGCATTGTGTCCAAACTTGCAGTAGAACAGGGCGAACGGGTGGTAGGAACCGCACAGATGACCGGTACGGAAATGCTTCGCATTGCCAATTTGGCGAATATGGAAGTCACCGTGGAGGTCAATGAAAATGATATTGTAAAACTCCACCTTATGGATACCGCTTTCATTGAGGTTGACGCGTACAATAACCGAAAATTTACAGGCATAGTCACAGCCATTGCCAATTCTCCCAAATCCGGGCAAGTCCAGATGTCCACGGACGAGGTGACCAATTTTGAGGTTAAAATCCGAATATTGGCTTCTTCCTATGAAGATTTACTGGCAGAAGACCCTAAAAAAACATCTCCTTTTCGTCCCGGCATGTCGGCCACCGTTGATATTCGCACCCGTAGGGCGATGGGTGCTATTTCTGTTCCCATTGGTGCAGTTACAGCAAGAAAAGATACCGCAAATCCTAGTGCCCCACTGAAAGAATACGTTTTTCTTGTAGATGGTGAGGTGGCCAAACAAGTGGAAGTCACCACCGGTTTACAAGACAGTCGGTTTATTGAGCTGTTGAGTGGTGTAGAGGCCGGACAAGTTATTATTGACGGACCTTATGCCGAAGTGTCGCGAAATCTGAAAGATGGTACACAAATTCGTGTGGTCGCCAAGGACATGCTGTATCGTCAAATGGGAAGTCAAGAACCTTAATGGAACAGCCTTTGCTTTTGCTTCAGACCTTTGGTGCGACCTGCGCCGTAGGTTTGTCTTTCCCAGATGGTACTTTAGATGTTCTGGTGGAAACCACGCCGAACAGCCACGCCACCCATTTGCCTGTTTTCATGCAAAATATCTTGGAAAAGCACCAGTTGGAGGCGGAGCAATTGGCGGGTGTTGCCGTTCTGTCGGGGCCGGGCAGTTATACAGGTTTGAGAATTGGCGTAGCCACAGCGAAAGGGTTTTGTTGGGGCGCCAACCTTCCTTTAATTGCTGTTCCCACGTTTGAAGCCATGGCCGAGACTGCCAAGCGGAATTCAGAATTATCCAACGCGCAATATTTATGTACCATAGATGCCCGACGCATGGAAATTTATGCGGCCCTGTATGGGGCAGACGGGACACCTTTGATGGACACGCAGCCGGTGATTCTCACAGAACCACCCCTACCCTTTTCCCCGTTACTCTCTGATGCGACCCTGTTTGTTTTGGGAGATGGCAGTACAAAAACACTTCCTTTTTTACCCGATAAAAACGTAAGCACTTTACTTTTTGAACATTACCTTACAGGGGCGGCACCTCTTGCGTGGGAAAAATGGAAAAATAAAGAGGGGGTCTCCCTTGCGTATTTTGAGCCATTTTACCTGAAAGCCTGGGGGAAATAATTTTTTTTCACGCTTATTAACAATCCGTTTTCAAAACGGAAGGGCAACTACTTGGTAACTTAATATTAAATGCCCAAATTCGGTTTATGTTACCAAAATGGATTTTTCTTACATGCAGTGGTTTTTTATTTCCACTCATGGCCCAGCACCCATGCGCAGTACATAAAGCGCAAACCTATGCCCAGCTCAGTCATTTTTCGTCCGTTCCGGGCACAGAAAATTACAATGTATATTATGTGCACCTGGATGTGCAGGTAGAAAGAAGCTCGAATGGCATTTTTGGAAAAGCGACCACCCATTTTACCGTAAACAGTGCGCAACTCAACGATTATATATTTGAATTAATTGCCCCGCACACCATAGATTCCATTCGCCTCAATGGTTCGCCGGCAGGATTTACGCGGAATGGAAATGTGGTAACGGCCACTTTACCGACACCTTTGTCCCAAGGAGCGCAAGGTGTGGCAGAAGTCTGGTACGGAGGGACGCCGCCCAATGGCGGCTTTTTCAATGGCATTTCCAATGGAACCAGCCCGAGCTGGGGAAACCAAGTTACTTGGACGCTTTCCCAACCTTTTGGTGCCAGAGATTGGTGGCCTGTAAAACAAGACCTACAGGATAAAATTGATTCGGTCCGCGTTTGGATAACCACCGACACCTCGAATAAAGCAGGCTCCAATGGCTTGTTAGAAAATATCACCCCTATAATTGGCGGCAAACATCGGTATGAATGGGTGCACCGCCATCCCATCGCCTATTATTTACTCAGTATTGCTGTGGCGCAATACATTGAATACAATTTCAATGTGCCTGTTTCCCCGATACTTTCCGTTCCCATCATCAATTACATTTACAACAACCCCGGCACGTTACCGAATTTCCAAACCGATATCGATGAAACGGGCAATATGCTATTGTTTTTCAACAGCATATTTGGGATGTATCCGTATGCCGATGAGAAATACGGCCACTGTATGGCGCCTTTTTCCGGAGGCATGGAGCACCAAACCATGACCACGCAAGGATTTTTCAACCGAGATTTAACGGCCCATGAATTAGGTCACCAATGGTTTGGCGACCATGTGACTTGTGCGACCTGGAAAGACATTTGGGTAAACGAGGGCTTCGCGTCGTATTCCGAGTATTTATACGCCCAATCTGTGAGTCAGACAGCGGCGACCCAATGGATGGCTTCGGCGCACCAAAACATCACAAGCGCTGCGGGAGGTTCCGTATATGTGGACGACACCACCAATGAAAACCGCATTTTTTCCGGCAGACTTACCTACGACAAAGGAGGAGCCATTTTACATACGTTACGCGCCATTGTGAACAATGACAGCCTGTACTTTTTAGGATTCCGCCAATTTCTGCAGCAATTTGGCGGAGGAAATGCCCGTGGGGTGGATGTCCAACAAGTTATGGAACAGGTGAGTGGTCAAAACTTACAGACCTTTTTTCAGCAATGGTATTTCGGGGAAGGGTTTCCCATTCTGGAGATTCGCTGGAACAGTGGAGGTCCCGGGCTTCTGTTAAACATTCAACAAGTTGGCTCAGCGCCAAACTCCGTTTCTGCCTTTTCCTATCCCTTAGAATTGGTTTTGCAGCGTACCGGTTTACCGGACACCACCGTTCGGGTGGCCATGCAATCGCCGCAACAATTCTTTCAAGTGCCGGTGGCAGGTGTTGTATCCGGCATTGTAGTGGATCCTTTGCGCTGGGTCATTAAGCGAGTCAATCTTTTAGAAAAAGACCTCACCTTGTCTTTGGAGCACGCTGAAGAAACCCGTTTCATGGCGTATCCCAACCCTACTTCCTCGGAAGTGTGGATTCCGGCCGCTACAGGTCCGGCCACATTGACCAACATGACCGGTCAAGAAGTTTGGAAAGGAGATTTGGCACCAGAGCGGCCTTTGAACCTAGGTTCTTTGCCCATGGGAACTTACTTTTTGCATTTTTTCCATCAACAAAAACCCCATACCCTGCGTTTGGTCCGGATATAAGAGTTAGAAATTATGTTTACAGGAATTGTAGAGAAAATGGCGCAGGTTCAGGACATTCGCGAGGTGGCAGGCAATGTGCAGGTGACCCTTGAGGCCCATTTTGAAGAGGGATTAAAAATTGACCAAAGCGTGTCCCACAACGGGGTATGCCTTACCGTAGATGGATTTCCGGAAAAAGGAACATATACCGTGACCGCCATTCCAGAAACTTTGCGAAGGACAAACCTTGGCCAATGGAAGCCCGGCGATTGGGTTAATGTAGAGCGATGTCTTCCGGCGCATGGACGTTTCGATGGACATATGGTGCAAGGGCATGTAGATACTACGGCCACTTTGCGTGAAGTCATTCAAGATGGAGGAAGTTTTGAATTGATTTTCAATGTTTCATTGGGAGAACATCTCTTGGTTCCTAAAGGGTCCATTTGCGTGAATGGCGTAAGTTTAACCTTGGTACAAACTGGAGAAGATTTTTTCTCCGTAGCCATTATTCCCTATACCTGGGAACATACCAATTTGGGGCAATTGAAGCCCGGCGAGCAAGTAAACATTGAATTTGATATTTTAGGCAAATACATGGTGGCCTGGATGAAGCGTTCCGGAATAACCCAACTTAAACCGTAATCATGATGCGTACACGTTTTACCATTGCTCTTTTTGTTAGTATTGTAACGGCAGGTTTTACCGCCGTTTGGGCACAAAAAAATCTGCCAGTTCATTTTGTTTCAGCCTTTCCTACGGTAGATGGACGGGTTTGGGTAAAACCCGAAGCTTCCCTGAAACTAGAGATTGATTTGTCGGCCACCAAAGCCATGTTGGGTTCGGTGCCCCATGAATCCCTTTCTCAAGTGTCCTATTTACTTTCCCTTCCTAACCCCAAAGGTCAGTGGGAGACTTTTTCCCTTTATGCTTATGATTTACGTCCACCCGAGCTGGCGGGACGTTTTCCGGAGATTTCAACCTATTGGGGACAAGGCGTAAGTGACCCCACCCAAAAATTAAGGTTAGATGTAACGTATCAGGGATTACATGCCCAAGTCCTTTCCCCGAAAGGCGACTGGTACATTGATCCTGCCTACCAAAACAATACTGCGTATTACCATGCGTATTTTAAA